>NZ_LIQX01000168.1 GCF_001418475.1 Streptomyces ossamyceticus
AGATGTGTATAAAGAGACAGCTTATGCAGCGGTCGGCCCGGTCGGGCGTGGGTCGTGACCTGTATCTGACCGCCAGCCGACGGCCACCGGGGTGCTGCCCCGAGCTGGTCTTGCCGTACGTGTTGCCGCAGTTCGGCGCCCTGGTGACGCAGAGCGTGACGGACGCGTCCGGGGCCGTCTCGGGCTTCGGCGTCGACGCGCCGGCTTGCCCCGCCGGCGCG
Organism: Streptomyces ossamyceticus; assembly: GCF_001418475.1. Classification (GTDB taxonomy): domain Bacteria; phylum Actinomycetota; class Actinomycetes; order Streptomycetales; family Streptomycetaceae; genus Streptomyces; species Streptomyces ossamyceticus. The sequence goes on from NZ_LIQX01000168.1 coordinate 222, forward strand.
GGCTCGTGCGGCGGGAACTCGGCCGTGGGGCTGCTGCGTTGGGAGGACGTGCAGGCTGTTCCGGGTTCGAGCATCGTGGAGCGCAAGGACCCGTTCATGGTCGCGTTCCGGTTGTCGATGCGGCGGACGACGCACTGGCGAGCCGCTTGGATTGCCTGTGTGAGCAGGCGAAATGTCCAACGGCGCCTGAGCCGGGGCCCGGTGAGTGATCTTCAGAAGTGGCTCACGGCTGCGGACAGTGGTAGCGCGTAGGCCATGATTGGTACCGAGGGCCCCACGCACCTCGCTGTGTCAGCTGCAACTGGCGCAACGAGGTCACGGTGCTCGAGCAAGACCCAAATCCCTGTCTGGACCAACGGATGAAAGGAGATTCCCCCGGTGGCGTCGCTACGGCGGCGCCACCTGCGGCACCCCGCGTCGGGGCCCTCACTCCGTGACGTAGAGCCATATGGAGCACGACGTGCAGCAGTTCAGCGATCCTTCGAACACCGGGAACGGGCCGTTCATCATCGTCGACGGCCGGATGATTCCCTACACCCCCGCCCCCGCGCAGGACACAGGCGATGTCCCGGTCGGCTCGGCGTTCGCGGCCGAGAACGCCGAGCCGACGGGCCCGTTCGTCGTCATCGACGGCGTCGTGCGCCCGTACGAGCCGACGGCCTCGGCCGTGCCGGTGCCCGGCTCCGCGCCGGTGGCCGTCCCCGGCATCATGTCCCCGCTCACGACGGGTACGGCGGGCGGCGGGGCCAACGGCACGGCGCCCGCCGTGTCCTGGTCGTCCGTGGCGATCACGGCGATCGTCGCCGCGGTAGTGGTCACCTGCATGCTCATGGGCATGTCGACCGAGGCGATCATCGCGGGCATCGTGCTGATCGTCCTGCTGGCCAATCACGTACGGACCGCTCTGGTCTGACGTCCCTCCCTTCGGCCGGGGCCCTGTCGGGGGTCCCGGCCTTCGGGCCGGACGAGAGGAGACCGGTGATGGCCCGTACCCCCGACCCGCTGCCTCAGCGGGACGATCCAGTGATCGACCTCGCGCGTTTCCTGCGTACCACGCAGGCCGCCGCCAGCACGGTCACCGAGTTCATGACCTTGAGGAAGATCTCGCGGCTGTCCGGGGTCTCGGAGGGCTCACTGTCCCAGGCGCAAAACGGCGATCCACGCGTCACGTGGCGGACCGTGGAGGGCTGGGTCCGTGCCTGCGACGGTGACCTCACGACCGCGCGCCGTCTGTGGAACAAGGTCAACGAGCTGCAGCGGGCGTCGGCCCCCGCCGACGCGGCCGCCCTGCAGGCGAGGGCCTTCGGCTACTGGGACCGGTCCGCGAGCCGGGCGGTCGTACCGGGCTTGGAGAGCGAGGCGCACTTCCTCCTCGCTCTGACCGCGCTGCGTACGTACGTGGGCATGTCGCTGCGGGAGTTGGCGCAGGCCACCGCGCGCCTCGATATCCCCTACAGCCGAGCCACCCTGGGCGCTGTCCTTTCCGGAGAGCGTGCCATGACCTTCGAGCACCTCGCCGCGATCCTGGCCGGGTGCGGTGTCCCGGTACGCCAGCAGCAGGGTTGGGCGCGCGCCTTCGCCAAGTTCGACCCGGCTCGTGACGTGCGTACCGGCTGGAGCCCGTGTTCCTTGCGCAGGTCCCGGACGGTGGAGCCGACCGGCGAGCAGGTCGTGATGGAGTTCCACTCCTCTCCGGCGCGCATGCGCTTCGCGAACGCGTTGGAGCGGGCGCTGGAGGAGGAGAAGGCGACCATCACCACCTTCGCCACGCGCGCCAAGCTGAAGATGGTGCTCGTCGACCGCCTGTTCGCGGGCAAGTTCCTGCCCGCTCACATGCTCGCCCGTGCGAGCGAGGCGGCCGTCGGGGCGAGTCCCCGGACCCGGCGGGAACTCACCATGCTGGCCCGGGCACTCGTGCGCTCCCCCACTCCCGAGGAACGGCGGGAGTGGGGCCAGTTCTGCCACGAGCGCGGCTTTCCGGAGTCCTGGGCCGGGTAGCCGGCGGCCGCTCTCCCACCAGGGGCTAGGTGCGAGGTCCGTGTTGACCTCGCACCCCGCCCCTCTTTCTTCGATGCCTCGCCCCCCGGAGAGGGCGAGGGCACGACGCAGGAAGCGGGGACGTCCGCCGTACGACCGGTGCCCGGCATGGCGTGCCTTGACAGCACCCCGTGGAGGTTGCCGGGGTGGATGCTGCGTGCGCGTATGCCGATCGAGGACCCGGTCGTGCCGCGGCGCGTACGCCGCATGCCGCGAGGGCCGCGGTGCCCGCCGCCGAGCGCGAACACCTCGGTCTGTTTTGAGTAGCGGGCCCACCGGGTCGCCGGGTACCAGGGCCGGAGAAGGTAGCCCTGTTGCCGATTGCCGCGGCGAGCGTCGCCGACGGTGTGACATACAGCGGCGCGGTCCTCGTTCAGTGCCTCGGAGTTGGCGTCCGTGAGCCGCGGTCATCACCCACTGATCGCCGTACTGGTTGCACGATTGCCCTCGGCGTGGTCCACGCCCCGCCCGGATCGGTCTGGTGGACGGAGTTGGAGAGTGCGCTCGCGGTGGCCGGAGATCTGCGGCGGGCCGGTGCGCCAGCGGCTTCTGGCGGCGCTCTGCTGTCTGGTCTTCGTGGCGCAGCCCGGCAACGCCCCCCGGAGGGGGCGGCGCTGGTCCGCCCGTGAGGAGAGACCGAACCGTGTGCGGCGTGATGGAGTTATAGGACGGCAGGGGGCGGGGTTTCTTGCCGGTTGAGACGCCACGGCTTTTCGCTGCCCCCAGACGGGTACGTGACGAATTTATCCGGCGTGTGTCGGCGCCCGACAGGGCCTTAATTCGGCGCTCGCAGGTCAGATTTCTTTCCGGAGTGTTCGGGCCAGGTCCGGAGCGCACGCACTCAGCAGGCGATTCTCGAAGAATGATGATAACTTTTTCTTCGAATTGCAGATTTTTATGCGAGGTGCGCCTTCTGCAGACCCATGTCTTTCTCCAGCTGAGATGCCATCGCGCTGATCTGCAGGGAATTTGATTTACATCAAAGGAGCCATCTCGGATCCACTACCTTCACGAAGCACACAACAATTTCACTACTGTAAATTTCAGGCCGACTCTCTCGCTGCTGCGGAGGGTGTCTCCGGGAGCTGCGGACCACGCAGGCGCAACACTCCAGACAGCGCCACCCCGCAACAACGCAGGGCTGAGGACCGAGCAGCCGTAGCCCTCCGGCCGCGCCAGCGGCCTCGGGCCCTGCCACGGTCCCAGCCCCGAAGGCCTCGCTGGCGGCCGCGAATGAGCTCTGGCGATCCGCACCGGCCGCCGCGGCGGGGACTGCTGGGCAACACGGCCCCTCGCTCGCCGCAGGGCCCGCTCGGCCCGGTCCCACTGCGCCGTCGCGCAGCGGTGCTACGTGTCGTGCAGGGCGCTCTTCGCGGCATCGACGAAACGGCCGAGTGCCACCCAGTAGGGGGCTGCAGCAGGCGTCGAAGCGGGCTTCTGCGCCTGCTTCTGCGGCGATGACTGCGTTGAGGGCCTGATATGGACGGATCGGTGGTCACCTGCTTCACCGCGTATGCCGCGGCAGCCGCCTCGTCCGGTCCCTCCAGTTCAATGACCCACACGGACCGCCTCTGATCACCGTAGGTGTCTCGGATGCGGTCGCGGAAATCCCTCAGTGATGCCGACGGGCTATCCGGGGCAGCACTGATGCGGTGGACCTCAGAGACCTTCCAGTACAGCTCGGCCATACGCTGGCCTTACTGGACTAGGTCCAGGTAGGCCGTCCGACGAGCCTCGTGCAGCCGCTGGATGCGGGCTGCCCTGGTGGTTTCCCCTGCTGTCACTCAGTTGGCCACCGCAGCAGTCCCGACGGTGAGCGCGGCGATCCAGAACGTGTGTCCGCCTCGCACCGCAGCGTCCGCGGCCGGCGCTCCAGCCGCCAGATTGCGCGCGGCCTCCTCCAAGCGGCTTCCTGGGGAGTACTGCTGGGCGGTTGACCCGGTCGGCCATGAGCAGGAGCAGGACGAGTGGCATCTCAGGGATTTCCGTCAACCGCGATGGCACGTCGGCAGTTTGCGGCGTGATGGGCTACAGGCGAACTGGGCCTTCGCGGCCTGCGGCCCGGTCCAGCTGGCACACGTCTGGGGTTCGGGGCTTTGGGAGTCGCCGGCCTGTGTAGCCACAGGTCAGTGGCACGGCTTACTGGCGTTGCTTTGAAGCACTGCCATCGGCAGGGGAGGCTGCCGTCATGGTGGGATGGAACGGGCCAATCTCGTTATTCCCCGCGCATGGGCGGGACCCTGTGCCGGGTCCCGCCACACACAGAGGCGCAGGTGAGGCTGCAACCAGCACCCACGCGATGCTTTCGTCACCCTGTCTGGACCAACAGATGAATGACGAAGAGCCGGGCACAGGAAGGCCCCTGGAGGGCAAGCAACCGTGCCTGAAGCGAACATACGCGATTCGCTTCGTGGTCCTCAGCATGGGCGCTGAGCCCGACGAACCGGAAACCGGCGAGACAGCGCGGGACAGAACTGAAGAACAGAGGGCCTTGACCTGCTCAAAGGCGATGGGCGTCAAGGGTTGTTCAAGCAGGCCAACGGGTTGGGGACAGCGGTCAATTGATACGCAGTTGGCCGTAACCGAAGGACTGCCGTCGACGTTGTCCCGCCTAGCGGACGTCCGCCAGTTCTCAGCGAGAAGACGAGACAGTGCTGAAGAAAGCTCTGCGGTGTGGCTGCGGGAGAGCCCCGCCGGTGAAGCTCACGGCTCGTGCCGAGACTGCGCAACAGCCGCCAGTGCAACACTGCCCGTAATCCTCCAGGCCAAAGAGGCCGCAACCAGATCCGCAAACGCACCGGTCGACAGCAGTTCCCTGCCTGCAACGGCCGGGAATGGGTGCAGCAGGATGCCCTGATGCCTGCTGTGGCGGCTGGAGGCACTGGCCAGGCCGGCGCAGGACTGCTGAACCGGGACGACACCGGGAGAAGACCTCATTGCCAAGGAAGAAGCCCAACGTGTCCGGTGCGAGCTCACAGTGCTGCTGCGTTCCCGCGGCACTCGCTTCCCAGGGGCGGGAAGTCGTCTCTGAGAAGCTCATCGGATCAGACCGACCCCACTGAAAGTCCCGCAAATAATAGCTATAGCAATTGTTTCTTTTTCTCGCTTCTGTGTAAATTACCCCGCTTTTAATTCCGCCTGGCGGGTGTGACCTGCTGCAGACTATCGAAGAGGCGCCCCCGCCGCACGTCCGATGGAGCCATCCGGCCTGCAGCAGGCGGGGCACCGGCCTTCAGAACAAGGGGACCCGCAGACGCCGGGCGGGCGTGCATGTCGATGTTGCGGCATGGGCCGAGGAGCTGACCAGCTCTACGCGCTCGACGCCTCGTAGCGTCAACGCTGTGAGGACGGACGGCGACGGGCGTACCTGCCAGCCGCACACCGAATGAGCTTCTCCCGGACCAGGGTGACCTTCGGCAAGTACCGCAGTGTGACGGGTGAAGGCTACACCGTCGAAAGCGAAGCGCACGGGCGTTGCCGTGCTGCCGTAATTCTCTAGATGCAGGTCGAGTTGGGCGCGGCGGCAGCCCGCTCTGCCGTGTAGAGATTCGCGGCCGTGACGTGAGGGGCGGCCGCCAGTTGCACCTTGTGCAGCCTGTTCTCCAGGTTCACGACCGCCACATCCACCTGAGCGACCGGCTCCGGCACGGGCGCCTCAGCCGACGGGGCGGGAGACGCCAGCCAGCCACGGATGAGGGCCCCTTGGCTCGCCTGATCCGCGTGCAGGAGTGCCACGTTGTGGGCGGCACCTTCCTCGTCATACTGTGGAAGTTGCCCTCGGCGTCGAGCGGGCGTCCAGCACAGCTGCATTGCGCAAACGTGCTTTGGCGGCTCAGCCGATCAGCTTGTGCAATCCCACGGTGCTGGTCCCGAACCCCGTGACACCGGCCAGGAGTGCGCCCGCAACGTTCCCCGCGCTGAACAGGGCAAGGACGCCGACGACTGTTCCGATGAATGCCGCTATCAACAGCACCAGGGCGGTCCGTTGACTCAGTAGCGGTTCGGTATCTGGGCTGGAAGGGCGTGGCTCGGGGTCGGCGGGTCCAGGCAGTGGCGTCGTCATGGCGCTTCCTCTTCCCAGCTCGAGCGAACTGTGTATGCGAGCCGAGGCATGCCGGTGAGCCACGAAGCCACCCATTTCCACTGCGCGAATCGTCCGGGAAGGTCGGCCAAGATGGCGCGCTGCTCCTCGATCCACCCGGCCCGTTCGTCTTCAGGGAGTAGCAAGGCCAGAAGCCGGGCGATGAGCTGAAGGACTGGCCCACCGGGTTCTGCCGTGCCTTCAACCCGCTTGCGAGTCCCGGGTACTGTCTTGTCGGTGTCGGACTGTGAGGGCTCGTCCGCCTGCTTCGGCTCCTGGTCCGTGGTACTGGACGACTCGTCTTCCGTCTCGACGAAATGGCCGCTCTTAGATACTCCGTAAGTCAAGTTGGCCGTGCGCTGGAGCCTCCCATGGAAAGGGGCGCGCCAGCTCACATCCCGACTATTGAAGATCAGGCCGCCCTGGTGACGGTTGATCGTGGACTCGATATCGAGCCAGCCGCCGTCGCCGGAGCGGAAGCGGCACTCGATGCGGGTGGTGGGCTCGTCCTGGGGGCTGGCGGCGAGGAAGCGGCGCACCTCGTGCACCACGCAGCCCAGGTCCTCGGGGTGGATGATCGAAGCCAGTTCGGTGCCCACCAGAGCCTCGGCGGGCCATCCGTAGACCCCGGCGGCAGCCGGGGACACGTAGCGCAGGATGCCGCTGGGGGCGGCGATCATGATGACGTCACTGGATCCCTGCACTAGGGAGCGGAAGTGGTTCTCCTTCTGCACCAGTTCCTGTGTGAGGGTGATGTTGTCCAGCAGCATGACGCCCTGGCGCACCATGAGGGCGAGCACGACCGCGCCGCCGGTCAGCAGCATCATGCGGTCCACGCTGCGGCCGTTGAGGACGTTGTAAAGGATCCCCAGGGTGCAGACGGCGGCGGCGAGGTACGGGGTGAGAGCAGCCAGCAAGCCGGTGAACGGTCGGGATTCGCGCTCGTCGGCGGCCTTCTGGTGTAGAGGGCCGGCCCAGGGGGCGTACGCCAGGAGCAGGGAGCCTGCGAACCAGCCGGCGTCGAGGAGCCGGCCGGAGTGGAAGTTGTTGCGCATGAGTGGTGAGGTGAACAGGGCGTCGCACATCACGGTCAGCGCGAGCGCGCCCAAGGCCGTGTTGACTGCCGGACGGTTCCAGTAGGCCCTCCTGAAGTGCAGGACGAGCACCATGCTCACCAGGGCGATGTCGAGCAGCGGGTACACCATGCTCAACAGGTCGACCCTCGATGACTGCGCCGGTTGTGTCAGCGCCCAACTCCAGGCTGCCGTGAGCAGCGAACCGGCGATCAGCCAGGCATCCACTACGAGGCAGACCCAACCGCCCTTGCTTGCCGGACGTTTGGCGAGAACCAGTAAACCCACAACGGCTGGCGGGGCGAAGCCGAGGAAGAAGGCATCGGCATAGGCGTACATGGGAACGGGGCGCTCCAGGACAACCTCGTACCAGCCGCACACAAAGTTGCCCAGGCTCAGCATCGCCGAGGAGACGGCGAACAGGATCCAGGCGGCCCGTAGCCGGTCTCGATGGGTTCGGGCGTGGAAGAAACAGGAGACGGCGGCAGCGCCCGCAGCGGCGGAGAGCCCGAAGTCGCCCATGACCAGGGCAAGTTGCTCCGAGCCCCAGCCTTGCACGGAACCCACAGCGAATCCGGCGCACAGTGCCGCGAGGAGAATGCGTGGCGCAACTAGGGTCCGTCTTCAAA
>NZ_LIQX01000169.1 GCF_001418475.1 Streptomyces ossamyceticus
GCGGGTGGGCAGCCCGGCGGACGGGCCTACGCCCCCGACTCCACCCGCTTCTTCAGCCCCGCCAGCGCCCGATCGATGATCACCTTCTCCGCCTTGCGCTTGATCATCCCGAGCATCGGGATCTTCACGTCCACGGTCAGCTGGTACGTCACCTCGGTCGCCGAGTCACTCACCGGCTTGAGGATGTACGACCCGTCCAGCGACCGCAGCATCTGCGACTTGACCAGCGTCCAGGACACTTCGTTCGCCCCGGTCCACGTGTAGGCCAGCGTCTGGTCGTCCTTGATCGCCCCGGCGTCCATGACGAGCCGCACCTGCTCGGCGCGCCCCTCGTCGTCGGTCTTCAGGACCTCCGCCTCCTTCACCTCACCCGTCCAGTCGGGGTAGCGGGCGAAGTCGGCGATCACTCCCATGACGTCGGCCGCCGCAGCCTCGATCGTGATGCTCGAACTGGTGAATTCCGCCATCGCCGTGGCTCCTCCAGAGACGTTCCGGTGAGGGAGGTGGGTGCGCACGTATGTGCAGCGTGAAGGCTACCGCGCGTACGGGCTCACCACTCCAACGCCCATGGCTTACCGCTCCCGGCGAAGTGCCCCACGTTCACGCACTCGGTGGCCCCGATCCGCATCCGCCGCGCCAGCGGCTGGTGGACGTGCCCGAACAGCGCGTACCGGGGCCGGGTCCGGCGGATCGCGTCCAACAGCGCGCGACTCCCGCGCTCGAACCGGCGCGCGACCGTGTCGTACACCAGCTCGGGCACCTCCGGCGGGATGTGCGTGCACAGCACGTCCACCTCCCCCACGGCCTCGATCTTCGCCGCGTACTCCTCGTCGCTGATCTCGTACGGGGTGCGCATGGGGGTGCGCAGACCGCCGCCCACGAACCCGAAGACCCAGCCCCCGATCTCGACCCGCTCCCCGTCCAGCACGGTCGTCCCCTGCCCCGCGTACTCGGACCACAGCGCCGGCATGTCGACATTGCCGTAGGTCGCGTACGTCGGCACCGGGAACGCCGCGAACAGCTCGGCGTACTGCTTGCGCACGGCCTTCTCGATCACGGCGGAACGGTCCTGCCCGATGCCGGCCCAGAGCCGGGCGCCGTGTTCGCGGGCCTCCTCGAAGCGCCGGGCGGTGCGCAGTTCGACGAGCCGGGTGGCGTTCTCGGCGCCGAACAGATCGGGGAAGATCCCGCGCGAGTGGTCCGCGTAGTCGAGGAAGAGGACCAGGTCACCGAGGCACACCAGGGCGTCGGCACCCTCGCCGGCTCTGGCCAGGTCGCGCGCGTTGCCGTGCACGTCACTGACCACATGAATACGTGTCCTGCGGTTACCGCCTCGTGTGGGTGCCATGACGATCAAGCGTAGGCGGGTGCGGCATAGGTGAACAGAGTCGACCGAACCTGTGGTTACTGGCCAGTCAGTAAGTGTGGGGATTATTGTTCCCGGAGAACCCCCTCCGTGTGACGCGGAAAACATCTCCCGCACCCCCCTCGCGGAGAAGCCATACCGGCGGGTAACGTCCGGGCAGTCCAGTCGTGCTCAGGTTTTCAACCAGTGAGGAACCATGGGGACCTGAGCGCTAGCCCCAGCCATGGACCGCACCGTCGCATCACACGCGTACGTCGTGGCGCCGGCGCCCTATGAGGAGCAGCAGTCTTGCGCGAGTTCAGCCTTCCGGCTTTGTACGAGGTCCCCGCGGACGGCAATCTGACCGACATCGTCCGCAGAAACGCCGCGCAGCATCCCGATGTCGCCGTCATCGCCCGCAAGGTGGACGGCGCCTGGCAGGACGTCGACGCGGTCCAGTTCCTCGCCGAGGTACGGGCGGCCGCGAAGGGGCTCATCGCCGCCGGTGTCCAGCCGGGCGACCGGGTCGGGCTGATGTCCCGTACCCGGTACGAGTGGACCCTGCTGGACTTCGCGATCTGGTCGGCGGGCGCGGTCACCGTGCCGGTGTACGAGACCAGTTCGCCGGAGCAGGTGGAGTGGATCCTCGCCGACTCGGGCGCCACTGCCATGATCGTGGAGCTGGACACGCACACGGCCGCCGTCGAGTCGGTGCGCGACCGGCTGCCCGCGCTCAAGCACCTGTGGCAGATCGAGGGCGGTGGTGTGGAGGAGCTGGGGCGCCTCGGCCAGGACGTCACCGACCAGGCCGTCGAGGAGCGCAGCTCGCTGGCGAAGGCCGACGACCCGGCGACCATCGTCTACACGTCCGGCACGACGGGCCGCCCGAAGGGGTGCGTCCTCACCCACCGCAGCTTCTTCGCCGAGTGCGGCAACGTGGTGGAGCGGCTGCGGCCCCTGTTCCGCACGGGCGAGTGCAGTGTGCTGCTCTTCCTCCCGCTGGCGCATGTGTTCGGCCGGCTGGTGCAGGTCGCGCCGATGATGGCGCCGATCAAGCTGGGCACCGTGCCGGACATCAAGAACCTCACGGACGAGCTGGCCTCCTTCCGGCCGACGCTGATCCTCGGTGTGCCGCGGGTGTTCGAGAAGGTCTACAACTCCGCCCGGGCCAAGGCGCAGGCCGACGGCAAGGGCAAGATCTTCGACAAGGCGGCGGACACGGCGATCGCGTACAGCAAGGCGCTGGACACCCCGTCGGGACCGGCCCTCGGGCTGAAGATCAAGCACAAGGTGTTCGACAAGCTCGTCTACAGCAAGCTGCGGGCGGTGCTCGGCGGCAAGGGCGAGTACGCGATCTCCGGCGGCGCCCCGCTGGGCGAGCGCCTCGGGCACTTCTTCCGCGGCATCGGCTTCACCGTCCTGGAGGGCTACGGCCTGACGGAGTCCTGTGCGGCGACGGCGTTCAACCCGTGGGACCGGCAGAAGATCGGTACGGTCGGGCAGCCGCTGCCGGGTTCCGTGGTGCGGATCGCGGACGACGGCGAGGTGCTCCTGCACGGCGACCACCTGTTCAAGGAGTACTGGAACAACCCGGGCGCGACCGCCCAGGCGCTGGCCGACGGCTGGTTCCACACCGGTGACATCGGCACCCTCGACGAGGACGGCTACCTCAGGATCACCGGCCGCAAGAAGGAGATCATCGTCACCGCGGGCGGCAAGAACGTCGCCCCGGCCGTGATCGAGGACCGGATCCGGGCGCACGCCCTGGTCGCGGAGTGCATGGTCGTCGGCGACGGGCGTCCGTTCGTGGGCGCGCTGGTCACCATCGACGAGGAATTCCTGGGCCGTTGGGCCGCCGAGCACGGCAAGCCGGCGGGGTCCACCGCGGCGTCACTGAGCGCGGACGCCGATCTGAACGCGGCCGTCCAGGCCGCGATCGACGACGGCAACGCCGCGGTGTCGAAGGCGGAATCGGTGCGGAAGTTCCGCATTCTCTCCTCCCAGTTCACGGAGGACTCGGGCCACCTGACGCCGTCCCTGAAGCTCAAGCGGAACGTGGTGGCGAAGGACTTCGCGGACGAGATCGAGGCGATCTACGCGAAGTAGCACGCCCCCGGAGGTACGACTATGGCGCGGTGTCCTCGGCGAGGACCCGCGCCATCGTGCGTTCGGCGAGCGCGGTGATGGTGACGAACGGGTTGACGCCGATCGAGCCGGGCACCAGCGAGCCGTCGGTGACGTAGAGCTTCGAGTAGCCCTTCACCCTCCCGTAGTCGTCGGTCGCCCTGCCCAGCACGCAGCCGCCCAGCGGGTGGTAGGTGAAGTCGTCGGCGAACACCTTGTTGGACGAGCCGAACAGGTCGTACCGGTAGATCGTGTGGTTGGCCGCGTTGATCCGGTCGAAGAGTTTCTTGGCCATGGAGACGGAGACCGCGCTCTGAGCGGTGCTCCAGCCGAGTTTCGCGGAGTCGCTCGCGGCGTCGTAGGTGAACGAGGCGCGCTCGGGGTTCTTGGTGAGGGCGAGGTAGAGGCTGACCCAGTGCTCCAGCCCGGTGGGCAGCGGGGCTATCTCGGCGAAGACGGGGTTGGCGGTGTTGGCCCAGTCGTCGATGCCGAGGACCGGCATGGTCGACTGGTTCGCCCCGACCGTGTCCCACAGGTGGTTGGCCCGGCCGAGCATCACATTGCCGTTGGTGCCCCAGCCGGCGCCGACGCTCGCGTTCAGCGCGGGGAGGGTGCCCTTGGCCCGTGCCCGGACGAGGAGTTCGGAGGTGCCGACGCTCCCCGCGCCGAGGAAGAGGTACGTGCAGCCGTACTCCTTGGTCTCGACGACCGTGTTGGTGTCGTCGACGCGGTCGACGGTGACGACGTACGTCCCGTCCTTCTCCCTGCGGATGTCCCGGGCCCGCTCCATGGTGTGGATGGTGACGTTCCCGGTGCCGAGGGCGGCGGCGAGGTACGTCTTGTCGAGGCTCTTCTTGCCGTGGTTGTTGCCGTAGATGACCTCCCCGGCGAGGGCCGACTTCGTCGCCGTGCCGGCTGCCTCGCGCTGCATGTAGCCGAAGTCGTAGACGCTCGGGACGAAGGTGGTCTTCAGTCCGGCCTTCTGGGCGTGGGCGCGCGAGACACGGCTGAAGCGGTACCACTCGGTGGACTCGAACCACGCCGGGTCGACGGTGTTGACGCCGAGCATGGCGCGGGCGCGCGGGAAGTACGTGCCGTACATCTCGGCCGTGTCGACGGTGGGGAACTGCTCGGCGAAGTACGACTGGAGGGGGGTGACGGCCATGCTGCCGTTGACGAGGGAGCCGCCGCCGACGCCCCGGCCCAGGAAGACGGACATGTCGGCGTAGCGGACCCGGTCCAGGACGCCGGGGTAGGGGCTGATGTCCCTGTTGACGACGTCCAGCCACAGGAAGGTGGCGAGCGGGGCCTCCGTGCGGGTCTTGAACCACATGGATCTGCTGTCCGGTTCCCTGGTCGAACAGAAGACCTTGCCGTCCGGGCCGGCCGTGTTCCACAGTCGGCCCATCTCCAGGACGACGGTGCGGATGCCGGCCTGTCCGAGGCGGAGGGCGGCCACGGCGGCGCCGTAGCCCGAGCCGATCACGAGCGCCGGGGAGGTGCCGACGGCGTCGGGCTCGACGGCGTGCGCCGACTGGAGGTCGACTCGGGTGAGCCCGAGGGCGGCGGCCGTCTGGAGGGCGGTCATGCCGAGGACGCGACGGCGAGAAAGGTGATGTTGCGTCAGTTTCTCTGTCATGCACACAGGATGGGCGGACGCCCCCATTCCCACCAGAGATACTGGATGCCCCCTTTGCCCCTACAGCAACAACTCCAACCTTTCGGCCAACGTGTCCCACCGCCACCGTTCCTCCACCCACGCCCGCCCCCGCTCCCCCATGCGGCGGCGCAGCTCGGGATCGCCGAGCAGGGTGACGACGCGTTCCGCGACCTCCTCCGGCCGACCGCCCCGCACGACCCAGCCGGTCTCGCCGTCGAGCACCGCGTCGGGGGCGCCGCCGGAGTCACCGGCGACGACGGGGAGGCCGGTGGCGGACGCCTCCAGGTAGACGATGCCGAGGCCCTCCACGTCCAGCCCGCCCCGCCGGGTGCGGCACGGCATCGCGAAGACGTCGCCCGCGCCGTAGTGGGCGGGCAGTTCGGACCAGGGCACGGACCCGGTGAAGCGGACCGACCCGGCGACGCCGGTCTCCTCGGCGAGGCGGCGCAGCTCCTTCTCGTACGGTCCTCCGCCGACGATCAGCAGGACCGCGTCCGGCTCCTTCGCGAGGACGGCCGGCATCGCCCGGATCAGGGTGTCCTGCCCCTTGCGGGGGACGAGCCGGGAGACGCACACGACCACCGGGCGGTCGGTGAGCCCGAGCCGGGCGCGGACCTCGTCGCCGCCGGAGTCCGGGTGGAAGGTCTTCTCGTCCACGCCGGGCGGCAGCTGGACCATGCGCCCCGCCGCCGCGGGGGTGAGGGCCGTGGCGATCCGGGAGCGCGTGTACTCGCCGAGGTAGGTGATCGTGTCCGTGCCCTCGCCGATCCGCCGCAGCAGCTGTCGGGCGGCGGGCAGCTGGGCCCAGCCCGCCTCGTGCCCGTGCGTGGTGGCCACCAGCCGCCGGGCGCCCGCCCGGCGCAGGGCGGGGGCCATCAGCCCGAGGGGGGCCGCCGCCCCGAACCACACGGACGTGCAGCCGTGCTCGCGCAGCAGCCGCACGGCCGTCCGCGTGACGCCGGGCGTCGGCAGCAGCATGGTCGTGCGGTCGCGCACGACGGTGAAGGGCTGCTCGGCGTCGAAGGCGGCCGTCGCCTCGACACCCTCGCGGCTCCGCTTCCAGGTCGAGGCGTAGACGACGACCTTCTCGGGGTCCAGACGCAACGCCATGTTGTGCAGGAACGCCTGGATGCCGCCGGGCCGGGGCGGGAAGTCGTTGGTCACGATCAGGGTCTTGTGCATCGCCGCCGACCCTACCGAACGGGGCCGCGCCGGCCGCCGCGAGGCACCTCACACAGGATCCGCCCCTGCTTCACCGCCGTCTCACGGCCGGACGGGAGATCATGTCCCCCCACCCGCACAATCGTGGGGTAACCCGCGCGGAGACGACACGCCGGGCGCGGCGGCACTTCGGACAGGGGCATCGGATGGCTCAGCTGGACATGACGGGCACACGGCGGCCCCCGTTCGGCCTGCTCGCGGTCTGGGGCGCGAGCAGGCTGGTCCTGCTGCTGTTCGTCTTCAAGGTGTGGGTGTTCCCCGGCCCGGACGTCACCACCGACGTGTCGGTCATCTACCAGGGCTGGTACGGCACCCTGCGCACCGGAACGTATCCGCTGGACGACGTGACGTGGCAGTACCCGCCCGCCGCCGCCCTCGCGATCCTCTCCCCCGCGCTGCTGCCCTTCCTGGAGTACGCCTCCGCGTTCTTCGTCCTCGCCTTCCTCGCCGATCTGGCGGTGCTCGCCCTGCTCCTGTACACCGGCGGCAGGCCGGGCCGGTCCCGGCACGGCGCCTGGGTGTGGGTGGTGGGCCTGCCGCTGCTCGGCCCGACGGTGTACGCCCGCTACGACGTGATGGTGACCGCGGTCGCGGTCGCCGCGCTCCTCGCGGGCAGCCGCCGCCCGGCGGTGATGGGGGCGCTGACGGCTTTCGCGGCCCTGCTGAAGGTGTGGCCGGCCCTGCTGCTCCTGGGGGCCCGCGGCCGTACGGCGTGGCTCTGGGCGGCGGCCACGGCGGCCGGCCTGTCGCTGGTCCTCGCCGTCTCGATGCCCGGCGCGTTCGCCTTCCTGACCTTCCAGCGCGACCGGGGCACCGAGGTGGAGTCGCTGGGCGCCCTCGTCTTCCACGTGGCCCGGCACTTCGGCTGGGACGGCCAGGTGCTGCTGAACTACGGCTCGGTGGAGTTCCTCGGCGACCATGTCGACGTCGTGAGCGACGCGGCCCTGGTGCTGAGCGGGGTGGCGTTCGCCTGGCTGCTGCTGTGGCGGGTGCGGGCCCGGCGCTTCGCCCCGCACACCCTCGCCGACGCCGCGTTCACGGCGGTGCTGATGTTCACGGCGACCAGCAGGGTGATCAGCCCCCAGTACATGGTGTGGCTGGTCGGCCTCGCGGCCGTGTGCCTCTGCTTCCGGGCAGGCCGCATGCTGTGGCCCGCCGTGCTGGTCCTGATGGCGTCCTTCGTGACCGTGCTGGAGTTCCCGATCTGGTTCGCCCATGTCGTCATGAGCGACTGGCTGGGCATCACCCTCCTCTTCGTCCGCAACGGGCTCCTCGTGCTGGCCGCGCTCGTCGCCGCCCTCGAACTGTGGCGGAGCACGGTCCCGCACCCGCGCCGGGCCGCGGTCCCGGGGCAGGCGGCCCGCACCAGGGAGTCGCTGAACTCCTGAGCGTGCCCGGCGCGACGGCGGCGTCAGCCGCGGCCGCAGATGCTGTCGATGATGCGGGTCCAGTTGTCGCCGCCGTGGCCGTTCTCGATCGCGCGCCGGTAGTGGGCCTGCACGGCCAGGGGCAGCGCGAGGTCGAGGCCGAGTGACGTGCTGGTCTCGACGATGTGGTCGGACGTCGCGCCCATCATGGTGACCGTGCTGAGGTCGCCCGGGTGCTCGCCCGCGTCGAGCGCGGCACCGGGGTGCTCCTCACCGGCCCTCAGCATGGCGCCGATCGAGTCGGTGAAGGACAGCAGCTCCGGCAGCGCGTCCTTGGCGGGCGTCCCCGCCGTCCCCAGCATCGCGGTGGCGTGCATCAGTCCCGACAGGGTGGTGAGGAACACGGCGAGCTGGGCCTGGTACATCAGCTGGGCGAGGCCCGGGTCCGCGCCCAGGTACCGCGGTGTCCCCAGCCGGGCCAGCACCTCCCGCTGCCGCTCGAACACCGGGGCGTCGCCGCTGTAGTAGACCTGCGACGCCGGCGTGCCGACCATCGGCGCGGGGACCATGACGCCGCCGGTGAGGAAAGCGGCCCCGTGACCCGCCGCCCAGGTCACCGCCTCGCGGGTGCGGTCGGGCGTGTCGGAGCTGAGGTTGACCAGCGTCCGGCCAGCGAGGGACGCGGTGGCGCGGTCGAGGATGTCGTACATGGCCCGGTAGTCGGTGAGGCTGAGGATCACGAGGTCGCTCGCCTCGACCGCCTCGCCGGGGGTCGCCGCGAGCCTCGCGCCGTCGGCGACGAGGCCGTCGGCGCGGGAGGCGGTGCGGTTCCAGACGGTGACGGGGTGGCCGGCGGCGAGCAGGGTGCGGGTCATCGCCTGCCCCATCGGGCCGAGCCCGATGACGGTGACGGAACTGTCCTTGCTGGTAGGGGGGTTCTGGTGTGCGTTCACCCCTCCATGCTCGAACAGCGCCACTAGTCTCGGAAGTACCGACTAATTACTGCGGTACTTACCTTTCCGTAAGGGGGATCGTGATGGCGAGGGCGCCGAGACGGGGGCCGTACATCTGCGGCATCGACGCCGCGTTCGACGTGTTGAGCGGCAAGTGGAAGGGGTTCATCCTCTGGGAGCTGGAGGTCCACGGTGTGCGCCGCTTCGCCGAGCTCCGCCGGGGAATGCCGGGCGTGAGCGAGAAGATGCTGACGCAGCACCTGCGCGAGCTGGAGGAGGACGGCCTCGTGCACCGGGAGGTCTACGCCGAGGTGCCGCCGCGGGTGGAGTACTCCCTGACCGAGGACGGGCGGACGCTCAACCGGGCGCTGGAGCCGCTGGGCGCCTGGGGCGTCGAGCGGATGCGCCGCGAGGGCACCGAAGCGGTCGACGTCGCCGGCACCGCGCACGGTTAGGCGTTCCGCCCACCGCTCCCGCCCGCCGGAGCCCGGCGCTCAGGGGAGCTGCGCCCGTACGTACTCCCGCCACTGCGCGGTGAAGGCGGCGAGGTCCGTGCCCAGGACGTCCTTCAGGGCGCCCTCCACGGCTCCGGGGCGCTTCCCGTGGGCTCCGACGGCCCGGTAGAACTCGTCGAGCCGTACCTCGCCCCAGCGGTCCGCGATCAGCCGGCAGGCCAGCCAGCCGCTCTCGTAGGCGCGGGCGAGCCGGCCCGAGTCGCCGGTGAACCCGAAGTCGGCGTCCGTCGGCAGCGCGTCGGGGACCCGCCCCGCCTCGACCGCCCTGCGCAGCTCCGGGGCGACCTCCGGCGCGGTGCGGCCGGTCGCCCGGTATCCGGTCCAGTCGGCGTACCCCTCGGAGAGCCACAGGGGCGTGGCGGCGTTGGTGTGGGCGCGGGTGGCGACATGGGTCGTCTCATGGGTGAGGACGACCTGCTTGCCGAACGCGCCGAGCACCGCGTAGGCGTCGGGGTTGACGATGATCCGGTCCGCGGGCGCCCTGGCCGCGCCTCCGGCCTCCCCGGTGGTGACGGCGGCGATCCCCCGGTAGCCGGACGCGGGCGCCCCGAGGAGCTCCGCCATCTCCTCCAGCGACTTCGGGACGAGGACGACGACCCGTCGCGCCCAGTCCTCGCCCCACGCCTCGGTCACGGCGGGCACGGCCCGGTCCGCCAGCCGGGCGTACTCCCGCAGGTTCGCGTCCGACCGGCCCACCCCGAGCACCAGGCTCCGCTCACCGCGGACGGCCCGTATCGGCCCCTGCTCCCACAGCTGTTCGGTGCCCGCCTCCGACGGCTCGTCGGAGGCGACCCGCCAGCGGCCGTCGTCGTCCCGCGCCAGGCTCAGCGTCCGTACGGCGGTGACGGGCGCCTTGTCGTAGCCGCGTATCCGGTAGCGCAGGGCCGCCTCGGCCGTGGCCCGGTCGCCGGTGCGCCGAAAGCCGGTGAGGCCGTAGGACCAGGAGGCCAGCGGCAGATCGCGGAGGTTCGCGAACTCGGCCGCCCCGGTGGCACGTTGACCGCTCGTGGTGACCGTCGGCTCCTCGGTGGCCCGGTAGGCCGCCGCGTCCCGTTCGAGGACCGCCGTCGCCCGCCGGTCGAGCATGGCCTCGACGTCGGCGCGCGCGGAGTCCGGTGCCGCGCCGCCGCAGCCGGAGAGCAGGGTCAGTGCGAGACAGACTCCCGCGCCTCCCGCGAGCGCACGCCTTCGACCAGCCACGTTCCCGATCGTACGGCGGCCCGGCCGCCCCTGGGACGAGCCGGCCGGGCCTCGATGCGGCGGGGGCCGCGGTCAGGGGCGGGTGACGGAGGCGATGGGCATCATGCCGACGGGGTCGTAGCGGACGGGGGCGCCCGGGTAGGGGGCGTGAATGACCTGGCCGTTGCCCACGTACATACCGACGTGACTGGCGTCGGAGCGGTAGGTGACCAGGTCTCCCGGCTGGGCCTGGGAGAGCGGGACCTGGGTGCCCGCGTACCGCTGGGCCTGCGAGGTCCGCGGGAGCGCGACACCCGCCTGCGCGTACGACCACACCATCAGACCCGAGCAGTCGAAGCCGTGCGGGCCGGCGGAGCCCCAGATGTACGGCTTGCCGAGGGCGGAGCGGGCCGCGGAGACGGCGGTGGCGGCACGGGTGCCGGTGGCGACGGCACCGGAGGGGTCGGGGGTCTCCTGCACCATCTCGGCGCGGCCGGAGCGGGAGGCGCGGTCGTACTCCGCGCGCTCCTCGTCGGGCAGGGCGTTGAGGAGTTCGCGGGCCTGGGCGAGCTTCCGCTCGACGGTCCGCTTGTGCGCGGCGACGGCCTTGCGGCTCTTCTCCAGCTCCTTGAGCTTCCCGGTGGCCTCCTGGCGCTTCTGGGTGAGCTCCCGCACCGCCTGCTGGAGGTCACGGAGTTCGCCCGCCTGGTGGGTGCTGATCCGGTCGAGCGCGGAGGCCTTGGCGAGGTAGTCGTCCGGGTCGGTGGAGAACAGCAGGGCGAGCGACGGGTCGAAGGCGCCCGAGCGGTACTGCGCGCCGGCGAGCGAACCGAGGGACGCCCGCATGGTGTTGACGCTGTCCTGCTTGCGGGCGATGGCGTCCTGGGCGGCGCCGACCTGGTCGCGCAGCTCGTCGGCGCGCTCGTCGGCCTTGTTGTACGCCTCGGTGGCCCGTTCGGCCTGCTCGTACAGCCGGTCCACCTCGGCACGGGTGGGGTTGTCGTGCGGCTCGGCGGCGGCCTGCTGGACGGGGATGGCGCCGAGCGCGGCGGCCGCGGCGGACAGCACGCCCAGGGCGGCGGCTGCGCCCCGGTCGAACCCGGACGGTACAAGACGACTGTGGGACCCCACGGGAAGCCGCACTCCCTTCGACGGCGGACAGGATCCTCCCCCGGCACGGCGTCGAGATGCCCCTTCGCGGGGGCGTTCTCACGGCGGGTGAGGAAGGCGCGGCCGACAGTAGCCGCGCGACCCGGTCACAGCCAAAGACCTCCGCGGACACGGAGCGTGACGTCTTGCTCGGGACGCAGGTCACCAGCGGGGCGCGGGGTCAGTGCGAGGTGCGGGAATTCGCCCGTTCGGGCGGCATTGTGTCCTGATCTTGAAGCGGAAAGAGGCCGGTTGTCACGGTGTGTGACAACCGGCCTCGATCGAGCCGTGGGGGCGTCAGACGACGCGGACGCCGAACTGGAAGGAACCGATGGTGTCCATCGACTCGTAGCGGACGACCTTGCCCGGGTAGGGGGCGTGGATGACCGTGTTGTTGCCGGCGTAGAGGCCGACGTGACCCAGGTTGTTGAAGAACACCAGGTCGCCCGGCATCAGCTGGTCGCGGCCGATCTTCGTGCCGTCGTTCTGCTGGGTGTACGTGGTCCGGGAGATCGACACACCGGCCTGCGCGTACGCCCACTGCGTGAGGCCGGAGCAGTCGTAGGAGTTGGGGCCGCTGCCACCGGAGACGTACGGCTTGCCGAGCTGGGTGTCGGCGGCGGCCAGCGCGGCGGCGGCGCGGTCGGAGGCGGGGACGTCCTTGCCGAGTTCGACACGCTCGCCGGCGTCGCGGCTGGCGCGCTGCTCGTCCTCGGCGAGGTCGGCCCGCTCCTGGGCGGTGAGGCTGTTGAGGAGCCTCTGCGCCGCGGCGAGCTTGTTCTGGTATTCCTTCTTCTTCTTGCCCAGGGTCTCGCGGGTCTCGGCGAGGTCCTCGAGCTTCTCGGCCGCCTCCTGGCGCTGCTGGGCGAGCGCCCGCTGCTTCTCCTGGATCTTCTTGAGCTGCTCGACCTGCTGGCCGCTCAACTGGTCCAGGGTGGTGGCCTTGTCGAGGTAGTCGTCGGGGTCGGCGGAGAGGAACAGCTGGATCGAGGAGTCGATGCCGCCCGTGCGGTACTGGGCGCTGGCCGCCTGGCCTATGCCCTCGCGCAGCTCGTTGAGCTCCTCCTGGCCGCGGGCGACGTTGTCCTGGATGGTGGAGATCTCCTTCTGGAGCTTCTCCTGCTTCTCCTTGGCCCCGTTGTACTTGTCGGTGGCCCGGCCCGCGTCCTCGTAGAGCGCGTCGACCTTGGCCTTGACCTCTTCCTTGCTCGGCTTGTCGCTGGGGGCGGCGTTGGCCGCCTGCGAGGTCAGTGCCACGGCAGCGGCGGCGGCGGTGGTGAGCACGCTCACTCGCGCACGGCTCGGCTGCTTGGGTCGACGGTGGGACGCCACGGTAGGTGAACTCCTTCTTGTGAGCGATCGCCCGCCCGAAGGGGGACCGGCGGCAACGATCACCCGTCCAGAGGTTTGAGCCCAGACCCTAGTGACCTAACGGTGATCACTTCAAATCCCACACAGCAAAAATCCCATCCCCCGGCGCACTATTTACACTCAACACACATGCAGTAATGCTCGATTGACGCTACGTTGCGCAACAGTTCCGTCAATTCGGTCATATCGCCCGTACGTTGCGGTTGGTGCGGACGTGACCGAAGGGTCAGGAAAGCCGTTTCAGGAGCACCGCCGAGGCCACCGGGCGCGCGCCCGCCTTGGCGACGCCGTCGGCCACCTCCCGGTCGGTGGAGGCGACGATGACCGGCCGCCCCGGCGGTTCGGCGCGCACCAGCTGCCGGATCAACTCGTCGGCGGTGACGCCGGGCTTGGAGAACAACACCCGCACCCCGCGCGGCGGTGCGAGCAGCACGGGCGCGGCCAGCTCCGCCCCGTCGAAGACGCAGGTGACCTCGGCGCCGGTCTGCGCGGCGAGCTGCGACAGCTGCCCGAGGAGCCTGAGCCGCTGCTTCTCCAGGGGCATCTGCGGATAGCCGGTCTTGGTGACGTTGTAGCCGTCGACCACGAGGTGGGCCTGCGGCAGCGCGAGCAACTGGTCCAGGATCGCCGGGTCGTTCTCGGACAGCGCGCGGGCGGCGATGTCCTTCGGTGTCATCCGCCCCGGCTCGACCGCGTCGACGGTCTCGGCGGGCCGTACGGACACCGGCGGCAGCGCCAGCTCCCGCCTGAGGCCCTGGGCGGCGTCGAGCACGGTGTCCAGCAGCAGCCGTACGCGCATGTCCTCGACGCTGCGCCCCTCACGGGCCGCCCGCCGGGTGGCCTCCAGGGCGGCCTCCGCCTCGCCGAGCCGGGCCTTCAGCCGCCGGGTCTCGCTCTCGGCGGCGGACACCTGGGCGTGGCTCTCGGCGCGCAGGGCCTCCATCTCGGCGTTCAGCTTGCGCAGGGCGGCCTCGCCGCGCTTGACGTCGCTGACGGCCGCCCGGAGCTTGCGGTGCAGGGAGTCGGCGTCCTTCTTGGCCGATTCCAGCTCCTGGCGCAGCCGTTCGGTCTCGGCCTTCGTGTGGTCGCGGGCCTCCGCGAGCTGCTCGCGCAGCCGCTCCAGTTCGGCGCGGCTCTCCTCGTCGGCCCGCTCGGCGTCCGCCCGCTGGGCCTCCTCGCCGGCCGCGGCGACCAGCTTGACCCAGCCCGTGGGGCGCAGGACGTACGCGGCGGCCGCCACGTCCAGCGGGTCGGCGGCCGGCGGCGGGGCGCCGGTGTCCAGGGCGCCGGCCAGCTCCGGGTGGGCCTCGCGGAACCGCTCCGCGATCCGCTGTCTGAAAAGCGTGTCACCCTCGACCGCGGCCGCCATGGCGTTGCCGGCGAACTTCACCCGGCGGTTCGGGGCGAACCGGGCGTACTGCCGGAGCTGCGCGGGCAGTTCGGCGACGGTCAGGCCGCCGAACCCGTCCGACACGATCTGCACGACACGCCGGCGCACGCCTTCGGGCAGCGGACGGTCGAGCACCTCAGCGGCGCCGTCGCCCGGCCCCCCGCCTGTGGTCTCCACCATCCGTCACACCCCATTTCCATGCGGGCCCCTCCGCCGCTCCCGACACGCGCGAGCGGGGACCCACGTCCTCAGGAGCCGGCGCCCGGCCGGTCCACCAGTTCCACCTGGTCCACGGCGTTGCACCAGCGGCAGCGGACCGACTCGATGGTCTCACTGACCACCTCGCGCTCCTCGACCTTCGACTCCCCGGCGAGGTCGAGGTGAACGTACTCGACGACCTTGGACGAGCGGGTCACGTCGAACCGCGTGAGGTTGCCGCAGAGGGTGCATCGCCAGCGGGTCGTGGCCGTCGGCAGGGGAACCGTCATCGTGGCTGCTCTTCCTTCTTCCAGTCTCCGTGATGCGCGCGCCGGACTCCCGGTGCGTGTGGCTCGTAACCCTACGGCCTGACCGGTACTCGCCGCCCGTCCGCCCGGGGAGTGCCGCCGGCGGTGACGACGAAGCCCCTCGGCGGCGAGGCGGTCTGTGCGGGTGGGTCCCGTTACGTCATGCTCTGCTCATGATCGGCAAGTGGAGCGCACATGTTTTCGGGCCCCGGTCCGCCCCCGACGCGGGGCGACCGCTCGAGCGGACCGTGCGGAACGAGTCGGCGCCGGTGACGTACACGCTGATCGCCGCCTGCTGTCTGGTCTTCCTGATCGGTCCGGCGGCGGGCCTGAACCCCGTGTACGGCGCCGGGGACGAGCTGCTCGCAGCGCAGCGGGCCTATTTCCGCCGCTGGGGTGTCGTACCGGTCGAACTCTTCGCCGGCACGCCCCGCGCGGTCCTCACGCCCCTCACGGCCCTCTTCGTGCACGGCAGCTGGCTGCACCTCCTGGGCAACATGCTGTTCCTCTTCGTCTTCGGGGCGATGGCCGAGGAACGCATGGGCCATGTGGAGTTCGCCCTCTTCTACGTGGGCTGCGGGTACCTCGCCCTGGTGGCGTACGCGGTCGCGCACGCCGGGTCGCAGCAGTCACTGGTGGGCGCGTCCGGGGCGATCTCCGCCGTCCTTGGCGCGTTCCTCTTCCTGTTCCCCGGAGCGCGCGTGACGAGCCTGTTCCCGTTCCTGTTCTTCTTGCCGCTGCGCTTCCCGGCGTGGGTGACCCTGCCGTTCTGGGTGACCCTTCAGTGGCTGGCCGCGCGCCGGGAGACGTCCGGGCCGGGGGTCGCCTATCTGGCGCACCTCGTCGGGTTCGGACTGGGGTTCGTCTACGCGTGGGGGCGTTATGGGCGGAGGACTAGAGTGACAGCGAATGCCCCCGCTCCGGCCCCCGAGGGAGAACACCAGCCGTGATCACCGCGATCGTGCTCATCAAGACCAGCGTGGACCGGATCCCGGAGATCGCGGAGTCGATCGCCGCGATCGAGTCGGTGACCGAGGTGTTCTCGGTGACCGGTACGTACGATCTGGTCGCCATGGTCCGGGTCAAGGCCCATGAGGACCTCGCCGAGGTGATCCCCGGGCGCATCAGCAAGATCCCGGGGGTGCAGGGGACGGACACGCACGTGGCGTTCCGGACGTACTCGCAGCACGACCTGGAGGCCGCGTTCGCCATCGGCCTGGACGGCTGACCAGGGACGACGACGGACTGCACAGACGCCGCACGGCGGGTCCACACCGAGGAGGACCCGCCGTGTCGAACTGCCGAAGGGCCGCTACGGCCGTCCGGCGATCACCCGGGAACGGTTCCCCGGGTCACTTCCAGCACCACTTCTTGATCGACTTGTAGGCGCTGATGTCCGGATCGGTGGACCCGCGCATCCCGGTCTTACGCACGATCTGACGGTCCCTGCCCCGGCTGTCCTTGCCGTACCACGTCTTGGTGGTCCGGTTCCACGTCGAACGCGGCAGCCGCTTGTGGGTGGGATGGTCCGCGTACGGCGGCACCCACGCGCCCCTGCCGCACTTGTAGTCGGCCACCGGGTTCACCTTGTAGTACGACATGGTGTGCTTGTAGTTCTTGGCGTCCCACAGGCAGAGCGAGCCCTTCGGCTTGCAGTCGCCCATGGCGGCCTCGGCCGAGTCCGCCTGGATCCCGCCCGCCAGCACCATGCCCGCCGTCATGGCGGAGGCGATCACGAGCCCCTTCATCCCACGCTTCATTCGTACTCCCCGTAGTGAGCGGCCGCGAAGACCGACCGCCCACCCACCCTAGGCAGCCCCGCTCAGCCTCGAACAGTTGTCCTTTGGGGCAGGGTGGCGACAGATGACGTCAGGTGGCGGGGACGCAACGGCCGTCCTCGGTGCGGTAGTTCCACCGGGCACCGTCCCGGACGAGCTCCCTGACCGCGCCCACGAACCGCTCGACGTGCTCGTCGGGCGTGCCGGCGCCGAAGCTCACCCGGATCGCGTTGAGGGACTTCTCGCCCGGCGCGGCCTCGGGCGCGCCGCACTCCCCCTGGGTGTGCGGATCGCTGCCGAGCAGGGTGCGGACCAGCGGGTGGGCGCAGAACAGGCCGTCGCGGACGCCGATGCCGTACTCGGCCGAGAGGGCCGCCGCGAAGTGGGAGCTGTTCCAGCCGTCGACGACGAAGGAGATGACCCCGACCCGCGGCGCGTCGTCGCCGAACAGGGAGAGCACCCGGACCTCGGGCACCTCGGCGAGTCCGGCGCGGACCGTGTCGATCAGGTGCCGCTCACGGGCGACGAGGGTGTCGAACCCGGCCTCGGTGAGGGCCTTGCAGGCGGAGGCGATGGCGTACGCGCCGATGACGTTGGGCGAGCCGGCCTCGTGGCGCGCGGCGGTCTCGTGCCACTCGACGTCCACGCCCCCGTCCGTCCGCCGGGTCACCTTGCGGGAGGCGCCGCCGCCCGCGAGGTACGGGTCCGCCTCCCGCAGCCAGTCGGCGCGCCCGGCGAGGACGCCGGAGCCGAAGGGCGCGTACAGCTTGTGCCCGGAGAAGGCGACCCAGTCGACGTCCAGGTCCTGTACGGAGACGGGGTGGTGGGGTGCGAGCTGCGCGGCGTCGAGCACGATCCGCGCGCCGTGCGCGTGCGCGGCGGCGGCCAGTTCACGCACCGGCCAGATCTCGCCGGTGACGTTGGAGGCGCCGGTGACGCAGACCAGTGCCGGGCCGTGGGGGTCCCGGTCGGCGAGGGCGCGTTCCAGCGTGGCGACGGCCGCGGCGGGCGTCCGGGGCGCGTCGAGGTAGGTCACGCGGGCGTCCCGCCAGGGCAGCAGCGAGGCGTGGTGCTCGGTCTCGAACACGAAGACCTGGCAGTCGGCGGGCAGGGCCGCGGCGAGGAGGTTCAGCGAGTCGGTGGTGGACCGGGTGAAGACCAGCTGGTCGTCCTCCCGGCAGTCGAGGAACGCGGCGACAGTGCGGCGGGCGTTCTCGAAGAGGTCCGTCGACAGCTGCGACAGATACCCGGCACCCCGGTGCACGCTGCCGTAGTACGGCGCGTACGCCGCCACGTCGTCCCAGACCCGCTGGAGCGCGGGGGCGCTGGCGGCGTAGTCGAGCGCGGCGTAGGTGACCTCGCCGCCGGTGACGAGCGGGACGGTGACATCCCTGCCGAGAACGGACAGCGGGGCACAAACGGACCGGTCGGCGGCAAGGCTGGAGACGCTGGAGACAGACATGGGGGACTCCCGTGAGAGGGCATGCCGAAGAGGGGCACGCTGAAGGAAGGAAAAGGGGTGCGCGGAGGCGGGGCTCGGCGGCCCTATCGCATTCGCTTGCTCACGGAGGACTCCCTCGAACGACCAGGACCCCTGGCCTCACACTTGTCACAAGTGTGTGAGGGGTCCGCGCTTGTCGTAGACCTCGCTGCCTACGACCTGGTCTTCACCCGGGGCACCCCGCCACGGACGGAGGGTTGCCGGACAGCCGGCCGGGGCCTTGTGGCTGTCACTCATGACCTGATCAGGAACGTACGCGAGATGATCGCCGCGCCGCAACTCGTGTCCGGATACCGGGATTGGGCGCCTCATGCCTCGCGGCTCGGGGGTGCGCGTGCGTTGGCGGGTGCGGGTGTGTGGGGGCTGGTCGCGCAGTTCCCCGCGCCCCTGAAAAGCGGCCGGGGCTGCGCCCCGTGCTTTTCAGCTGAAGGCCGGGCCGCAGGCCCGAGCCTTCAGGGGCGCGGGGAACTGCGCGAGAAACCCCCACTCGCCCGCACCCGCCACAACCACACACGGCCCCGAGTCATGAGGCGCCCGGCCCCAACTCCAGCGTGCAGGACTTGACTCCTCCGTCTCCCCTCACCAGCTCCGACAGATCCAGCAGCAGTGGGCGGAAGCCCCGCTCCCGCAGGGCCGGCGCCACCGCTTCCGCCGTTTCCGGCAGGACCACATGGAGGCCGTCGCTGACCGCGTTGAGCGCCGGCGACGCCGCGGCCGGCTCGTCGACCAGGAGGGCGTCGGGGAAGAGGCCGGCCAGCACGTCCCGGCTGACCTCGGTGAACGCCGCCGGGTGGTACATCACCTCGTCGCCGTCCAGCACGGCCAGCGCGGTGTCGAGGTGCTGGAAGCGGGGGTCCGCCAACTCCAGGCTGATCAGGGGACGCCGGAAGAAGTCCAGGGCCTCGCGGTGGGCCTCGGGGGCGCTCCCCACCTGACGGCCGGCGAGAATCCAGCGGTCCGTGGCCAGGACGTCCCGCGCGCCCTCGTTGGCGTGGACGGCACCGCGTACGTCCGTGAAGCCGTGCGTGCGGAACCAGTCCAGGTACGCCGGTTCACCCGCCGGACCGCCCCGGCGCGCCCCCAGCACCCGGCCGTCCACGACCGCCGCGGTCGCCGCCGCTCGGACCCCGTCGGGCAGTCCGGGAAGCGGGCCGATCAGCCGGACGTCGTGGCCGAGCGAGAGGTAGAGGCTGTAGAGGCAACCCCACTGCATCAGGGCCCGCCGGGAGGTCAGGGGGGCGGAGGACCGGTCGGTCCAGGGGCGGTCCGCCTCCACCGCGTCGAACGGGTACGGCTGGCACATCAGGTACCGGCGGCGGGTGGCGGTGCGCTCCCCGCGGCGGTACGCCGGCCGGAGGGAGGTCCGGCGGCGCACCGCCGCGCGAGGGCGGGCGAGGACACCCTCGCGGCGGGCGCTCATGCGCCGGCCATCGCCTCGCGGAGGCTCTTGGGCCGCAGGTCGGTCCAGTGCCGCTCGATGTAGTCGAGGCAGTCCTGGCGGCCGGCGTCGCCGAACACCACCCGCCAGCCCGCCGGGACCTGGGTGAAGGTCGGCCACAGCGAGTGCTGCTCCTCGTCGTTGACGAGGACGTGGAAGGTGCCGTTGGCGTCGTCGAACGGGTTGGTGCTCATGACGGGGTCACTCCTTCTCGGTGTACGTCGATCGGTGTGTGGTCGAAACGGTCGGTGCTGACGGGGTCGCGGTCTCGGTGCTGACGGAGCCGCGGCCTCGGGGCGGTCGTGTCAGACGGTCGTGTGCTGGCGTGACGCCAGGTCGATGGCGATGGCGTCGGCGATCTCGCCGCTGCGGATGGCGATGTTGGACAGCAGCGAGGAGGCGAGGCCGTGGGTGTGCTCGGTGCCGCCCTGGAGGTAGATGCCGACGTTCAGTTCGGGCGTCGTGACGAGGCGGTAGTCGCGCTCGACCCGCAGGCGGCCCGCGTCGTCGCGGAGGCAGTACGGCGCCAGGTCGCCCAGGAGGGCGGTCGGGTCCATGGAGTCGTAGCCGGTGGCGAAGACGATCGCGTCGACGTCGAGGTCGTACACCGAGTCGTCGCGCACGGAGTGCATGGTGAGCCGGGCCCCGTCGGTGGTCTGGTCGACCCGCTGGACACGGGACAGGTTGAGCAGGTGGAGGCGCTTGATCCGGGCCACCTCGTCGTCGTACGCGCGCTGGTAGAGGTCGCGGATGACCTCGTCGTCGGCGACGCCGTAGTTGGTGTTGCGGTGGTAGCGCCAGAACGACTCGCGGGTGCGTTCGGTGCCGCCGTAGTAGTCGTCGACGGCGTCGGCGTCGAAGATGCGGTTGGCGTAGGGGGTGTCGTCGGCGATCGAGTAGCCGTACGACGGCATGATCGCGTAGACCTCGGCGTCCGGGATCGTGTCGTAGACGAACCGGGTGATCTCGGCGGCGCTCTGGCCGGCGCCGACGACGGCGAACCGGCGGACCCGGCTCCGGTCGAGGGTGTTGAACCGGCCGAGGAACTCGGAGCTGTGCCAGACGCGTTCGCCGCGGTCGACGCCGCCGGGCATCTTCGGGACGAGGCCGGTGGAGATGACGAGGTTGCGGGCCTCGACGAGGCGGGTGCCGCCGCGCGGGCCGTTGTCCTTCACCTCGACGCGGACGGTGTCGACGGGGCCGCCGGCGTGTCCGTCGGGCAGGTGGACCGCGTTCACCTCGGAGTTGTAGGTGACACGGTCCGAGAAACTGGACTCGGCCCATTCGAGATAGTCGTGGAATTCGTTCCTGGTGGGGAAGAAGTTCTGGTTGTTCACGAACTGCGCGAGACGGCCGGCGGCGTGCAGATAGGCGATGAAACTCCACTGGGAGGCCGGGTTGCGGAAGGTCGCCAGATCCTTCAGGAAGGAGATCTGCATCCTGGTGTCGGGAAGCAGCATGTTGCGGTGCCAGCCGAGTGACGGCTGCTTCTCGAAGAAGGCAGCGGTGAGCTGCTTCTCGTCCTTTCCGCGCTGCTCCTCCAGTGCGATGGCGAGCGAGAGGTTGGCCGGTCCGAAACCTATTCCCACGACCTCGTACGCTTCGGTGTTCGCTTCCATGAATTCTCCCGCAAGTGGTGTGCTGGAAAGGTACGTTGCGCCTTTTTGGAGCGTCAACGGCGGTACTGGATGGACAGTTGAACTCAGTGGTGGACCGGACAGCCCTTGATGGTTCCGGTCTTCTCCATGCGGTCCATGAGTTCGGCCGTCTCGCGGTACTGGCTGGAGTCGCGCAGGGCGAAGTCCTCGCGGACCCGCTCGCGGATCTCCTCGTCCTGTTCCTGGCTGAGCTTGAACATGCCCTCGGCGCCGGTGATCTCGACGCGGAAGGCGCCCACCGCGGGCAGGATCGTCGCGAAGTAGTCGATGGAGCGGGACATGTCCCAGGCCTTGGCGGCGCCGAAGTCGCGCTCGTATGCCTTGACGGTGTCCTTGCAGACCTCCAGGGAGTCCTCACCGGGGGCGGCGGCCTCGATCTTCTCGAAGACACCGTGGACGTGGACGGAGGTGAAGTCCCAGGTGGGGGCGGCCGGGGTGATGTCGTAGACCGTCGGCGACACATAGGCGTGCGGTCCGGTGAAGGTGATGAGGACGGGCGTGCCGTTCTCCAGGGCCGTCCAGTGCGGGTTCTCCCGGTTCATATGGCCGATGAGGCGGCCGCCGGCCAGGTTCTCGGTCCATGCGCCGGTCCACTCCGGGTCGCGGATCACGGGGAGGTGGGTGGCGTACGGGTCGGCGTGGGCGGGGCCGTTGGACACCAGCAGGGCGAAGGGGTTGAGGCGGATCAGCTCGGTCATCCACGAGCCGTCCGGCTCCCGGTACGGATCGGGAACGAACATTCGGACCTACCAATTCTCGGCGCGGGGCGCTTTCTGAGGGTTTTTCCGTCCCCGGGGCGTTCCTTGTGGGTGCCGCCCCGGGGACGGATTCGCGGGGACCGGGGGG
>NZ_LIQX01000017.1 GCF_001418475.1 Streptomyces ossamyceticus
CTCCCCGGCCCACCCCGACACCGCGACGGACGTGGTCCGCTGGGCGGTGTTCAGCTGTGTGCTCGTGCCGGTCGTCCTCGTCTGGTACGGCACCTCGCTGGCCGGTGCGACGGGTGCGGCACTGGGTCTGGCCGCGGTGACCGGGGTGTGCCGCGTCCTCCTGCGCCAGTCCGAGCGCGGAGCCGCCCACGCGGCCGAGATGGCACACGCGGCCCACTCGACCCACGGGGACCATGGGGACCAGCCGGCACACACACCTCATGCGGCTCGCCCGGTCCCCCCGAGCCGTTCACCGCACTCGGCCCGGACCGAACACACCGTGGCCGAAGAACACTCCCCTCAGCGCGACCGACACGGCCGCTCAGGCTCAGGGGCGCACAGGGGCGGGCGGAATCCCGGTTCGAGTACGCCGGTCGACTGACCGGTTTCCGCACACACCCCCGTATCTTTTCAGCCAACTTCGGCTCACCGGGCATCCCTGGGTCGAACACCCCTCGACGCCCGGTTCGACCTGCGCTGAAAGGGGTCCTGGGGCCGCGCGCACCCTACGTGGACCAGCCACCGGGACGAGGCGTACTTCCCTGCACGGCCCACGAGTGCAACGCTTCGTGATCGAATGCTTTACGCCAAGTTGCCATGTCGACAATGTGCCGGGTGGCGAACTGGTCACGCCGGCACCACGGGACACAGTAGATTCGATCATGACTGTCTTACGGCGGGGGACTCGTGCAGGACCGAGGGGAAACGTGCAGGAGCGACACAACCGAGGAGCCGCGACCACCGAGGGGGGCTTAGCAGGATGAGCCACGACTCCACCGCCGCGCCGGATGCCGCGGCCCGGAAGCTTTCCGGGCGACGCCGCAAGGAGATCGTCGCGGTGCTGCTGTTCAGCGGCGGCCCCATCTTCGAGAGTTCCATACCACTGTCGGTGTTCGGGATCGACCGCCAGGACGCCGGCGTACCGCGCTACCGCCTACTGGTGTGCGCGGGCGAGGAAGGCCCCCTGCGGACCACAGGGGGCCTGGAACTCACCGCACCGAACGGCCTTGAGGCGATCTCGCGTGCGGGCACGGTGGTCGTGCCCGCATGGCGTTCGATCACCTCGCCGCCGCCGGAGGAAGCGCTCGACGCCCTGCGTCGCGCGCACGAAGAGGGCGCCCGCATCGTGGGGCTGTGCACCGGTGCGTTCGTGCTGGCCGCGGCCGGACTGCTGGACGGCAGGCCGGCCACCACGCACTGGATGTACGCGCCGACGCTGGCCAAGCGCTATCCGTCCGTCCATGTCGATCCACGGGAGCTCTTCGTGGACGACGGGGACGTACTGACATCGGCCGGCACCGCGGCCGGAATCGACCTGTGTCTGCACATCGTGCGGACGGACCACGGCAACGAGGCGGCCGGCGCGCTCGCCCGCCGGCTCGTGGTCCCGCCGCGCCGGTCGGGCGGCCAGGAGCGCTATCTCGATCGGTCTTTACCGGAGGAGATCGGCGCCGACCCGCTCGCCGAGGTCGTCGCCTGGGCGCTGGAGCACCTCCACGAGCAGTTCGACGTGGAGACGCTCGCGGCGCGCGCGTACATGAGCCGCCGGACGTTCGACCGACGGTTCCGGTCGCTGACCGGCAGCGCCCCGCTGCAGTGGCTGATCACCCAGCGGGTGCTCCAGGCGCAGCGGCTGCTGGAGACGTCGGACTACTCGGTGGACGAGGTCGCGGGCCGTTGCGGCTTCCGTTCGCCGGTGGCGCTGCGCGGGCACTTCCGCCGCCAGCTCGGCTCGTCCCCCGCGGCGTACCGGGCGGCCTACCGCGCCCGTCGTCCGCAGGGCGACAAGCCCGTCGAGCACGACAGCCAGGCCGGCCACCACGGTCCGTCCCCGGTGTCGCCGGAGCACGCCCACGGGGTGCCGCTCCAGGCCCGTCGTACGGCCGCGGCGAGCGCCCTGGCGCCGTCGGCGTCCCTCGCGGCGGACGGCGGCGCCAAGCCGGAGCTGTACGCCACCGGCCGGCTGCCGGGGCAGCGCAGCGCGCACTAGCCCTCAGCGGCGCCTGACGGCCCGGTCCCGCACTGGATCACCCCGGTGCAGGACCGGGCCGTACGGCTGTCACGGGCCGTAAGGTGAGACACATGAACGATCGCATGGTGTGGATCGACTGCGAGATGACCGGCCTCTCGCTGTCCGACGACGCGCTCATCGAGGTGGCCGCCCTCGTCACCGACTCCGAGCTGAATGTGCTCGGTGACGGTGTCGACATCGTCATCCGCCCGCCGGACTCGGCTCTGGAGACCATGCCGGAGGTGGTGCGCCAGATGCACACCGCGTCCGGTCTGCTCGACGCGCTGCCCGGCGGCACGACCCTGGCGGACGCCGAGGAGCAGGTCCTCGCGTACGTCCGCGAACACGTCAAGGAGCCGGGCAAGGCGCCCCTGTGCGGGAACTCCGTGGGCACCGACCGGGGCTTCCTGCTGCGGGACATGCCGACGCTGGAGGACTACCTCCACTACCGGATCGTGGACGTCTCCTCGGTCAAGGAGCTGGCCCGGCGCTGGTACCCGAGGGCGTACTTCAACAGCCCGGAGAAGAACGGCAACCACCGCGCGCTGGCGGACATCCGCGAATCCATCGCCGAACTCCGCTACTACCGCGAGGCGATCTTCGTCCCGCAGCCCGGCCCCGACTCCGACACCGCCCGCACGATCGCCGCGAAGCACGTCCTGCCCGCGGGCTAGCCCGGCTCCGGGGGCCCTGCCGGGCCCCGGAAGCCCCGCGGGGAAACGTGTGCGCGGGCACCCCTCGGGACCCTGTACACTTTTTCTCGGCCGGTCGGGGAAACCTTCGGATGAACCGCCGGTCATGGTGGGTGTAGCTCAGCTGGTAGAGCACCTGGTTGTGGTCCAGGATGTCGCGGGTTCGAGTCCCGTCACTCACCCTGATACATCGGCCCCGGCCCGCGGAAGCGGACCGGGGCCGATCGTCGTTCGGTGGAGGCGATCACCGCTCACCCGCACCCCACGCGCGCCCGGCCGGCTGGAACTCTCATTGACCCACGTTGGATTAAGCTCTTAATCTAACGGGGTGCCACGTTATGCAGACCCGGTGGAACGACGTCGACAGGTCGCTCAGGCGCTGTTGCGCGTGGTCGAGTCGGAGGGCCTGGAGGCCGCGAGCATCCCGCGCATCGCGCGTGAACTCGGCGCGACCACGGGCCTGGTGCAGACGTACTTCCGGACCAAGGACGAACTGCTCGTCTTCGCCGCGCAGTATGTCGGCGAGGCGATGAACGCCCGCGTCGCGGCCCTGCTGGAGGAGTGCGACCCGCACGCCGTCAAGCAGCGGCTGCTGGTCTCCCTCGGCGTCCTCACGGGCGCCGACGAGGGCACCGGGACCGAGGCGAGGATCTGGCTGGCCTTCCTCGCGCGGGCCGCCTGGCACCCCGCGCTGCGGGAGGTGCACTCCGCCGGGGCCCGGGAGATCCGTGACCGGTGCGCAAAGGCGCTGGCCGACGCCCAACGACTCGGACAACTGCCCCTGGATCTCGACCCCCGGGCCGAGGCCTTCGCCCTGATCGCCTTCGCCGACGGCCTGACCGTCCAGCGAGCCGTCGAGCCCGAGCTGCTGCCACCCGACCGCGTACGGCGGTTGCTGAGCCGCTACCTGGACCGGCTGACGGACAGTCGGGGACAGCGAGGAGAATCCCTTTGAACACCCCGTTATCGCTGTCGCTGGCCGGCCTGGCCCTGCTCGACAGCACCAGCGTGGGCACCCTGTTCATCCCCGTGTGGCTGCTGCTGGCCCCCGGTCGCTTCAACGTCGGCAAGGTGCTGGTCTACGTGGTGACCATCACCGTCTTCTACTTCGGTGTGGGTCTCGCCGTCGTCCACGGCGCCGACAACCTGTTCTCCGTCGCGGGTGAGGCCCTGGACGCCAGGACCGGGCTGTGGATCCAGTTCGGCGTCGGTGTGGGCCTGTTCCTGCTGAGCTTCCGCTTCGACCCCGAGCGGCGGGAGAAGAGGGGCAGGAACGACACCGGCAAGTGGCGCGACCGCGTCGGCGCGCACTCCTCCGCGCCCTGGATGGTCGGTCTGGCCCTGCTGGCCGGACTCGCCGAGGTCGCGACGATGCTGCCGTACCTCGGCGCCATCAGCATGCTGACGACCTCCGGGCTGCACACCGTCGAGATCACCGCGCTGCTGGCCGGCTACTGCCTCGTCATGGTGGTACCCGCCGTGCTGCTCCTGGCCGGACGCGTGCTGCTGCGCTCGGCGGTCGACCCCGCCCTGGAGCGTATGAACGACTGGATCTCCCGGCGCGCGACCGGCGCCACCGGGTGGGTCCTGGCCATCTCCGGCTTCCTCGTCGCCCGCGACGCGGCGGCACGGCTGTGGGTCCCCGAGGCGTTCGGCTGACATCAGCGGCGCTGCGGCCGCGGGCCTGTGGCAGCCCCCAGGAACGTCGGGCCCTCGCAGGGCCGCTGGAGGCCGGGGGCGCCGTGAGAGTCCCGCTCCGCGTCGGCCCGCTCTCCCCGGGACGGTGTGGCCCTGAACGGCGTCAGGACGACGCCCGCGCCACCAGCTCCGTGGGCAGGACCACCTTGCGGCGTTCCAGGCCCCGCGAGATCGCCGGACGGCGGTCGGCGATCTCGTCGAGGAGCAGGTCGATCATGGCGCGGCCCATCTCCTCGATCGGCTGCCGGACGCTGGTGAGGGGCGGGTCCATGTGGCGGGCGATGGCGGAGTCGTCGTAGCCCACCATGGCGACGTCGTCGGGCAGTCGGCGCCCGGCCTCGCGGAGGACCTGACGGGCACCGGCCGCCATCACGTCGGACTCGGCGAAGACCGCGTCGAGGTCGGGGCAGCGCTCCAGCAGCTCCCACATCGCCCGGCGGCCGCCCTCCTCCGTGAAGTCACCGGGGACGATCAGCCGCTCGTCCACCTCGCGCCCCGCGTCCTCCAGGGCGTCGCGGTAGCCCTCGATACGGCGCTGGGCGCCGTAGACGTCGAGGCGGCCGGTGATCGTGGCTATCCGGGCACGGCCGCGTTCGATCAGGTGCTCCACCGCCGAGCGGCCGCCGCCGTAGTTGTCGGAGTCGACCGAGGGCAGCGTCTCGTGCTCGGAGCGGGGACCGCTGATCACCGCCGGGATCTCCAGCTGCGACAGCAGGTCCGGCAGCGGGTCGTCGGCGTGCACCGAGACCAGCAGGACCCCGTCGACCCGGTGGGCGGCGAGGTACTGGGCCAGCCTCCGGCGCTCCCGGTCGCTGCCCGCGAAGATCAGCAGGAGCTGCATCTCCGTGTCGGAGAGCTGGGCGCCCACGCCCTTGAGGATGTCGGAGAAGTACGGCTCGGAGAAGAAGCGGGTCTCCGGCTCGGGCACGACCATCGCGATCGCGTCGGTGCGGTTCGCGGCGAGGGCGCGGGCCGCCGTGTTCGGGACGTAGCCCAGCTCCGCGACGGCCGCCTCGACCGCCGCCCGGGTCGCCTCGCTGACCCGTGGTGAGCCGTTGATCACCCGGGACACCGTGCCGCGGCCGACACCGGCCCGTGCGGCGACCTCTTCCAGGGTCGGCCGCCGGCCGCTTCGGCCCCGTGCTCCGTGGCCTGCCACCATGGTCGCCTCCCGTTCACACCGCGCTGGCGTGGAATCTAACAGTCCCGCTCCTCGGACGACGCCCGGCGACCCCTGTTCCGGACGCCGGAACCCGGCCCCCGGACCGGCGCGGACCCCGCCGCCGACCAGTTCCTCTCCCCGATCCCGCCGACCTGTGAAGTCCCCCCGGTCGCGCCGGCGGACGGTTCGGGGCATGCTCGACCCTCGGTCCCTGGGTTAGTTAACAGCCCGATAACCGAAGACATCTCTCCGCGCCGACTCCCTTGACACCCCCGCACGAACCGACGACTCTTCAACACATCACTTGTGGGAGCGCTCCCACAGTACCTGGCACTTACACATCCCGCACGTTCCCCGCCCGAGCCGCAGCAGTGAAAAGACGGGCCCAACAACGCAGTTGGCCGGGGGGTCGGCACGTCAGGGCATCAGGAGGACGCAATGCGAGCACGTACCCTCCCCCACTCTCGGCTGCGGTCGGGCGGGGGCACCCGAATCGCCCGCACTACGCGCAAGACGGTGGTCATCGCGGCCGTCGCCGCGCTGGGCGCCGGGCTGCTCGCCGGCTGTGCCGACGACGGCAAGGACGAGGACGACACGTCGTCGGGTAGTGGTGGCGGCGGCAAGACCAAGATCACCCTGGGGCTGTTCGGCACCGCGGGCTTCGAGGAGTCCGGCCTGTACAAGGAGTACGAGAAGCTCCACCCGGACATCGACATCCAGCAGACCGTCGTGGAGCGGAACGAGAACTACTACCCCGCTCTCCTCAACCACCTGACCACAGGCAGCGGCCTGCAGGACATCCAGATGGTCGAGGTCGGCAACATCGCCGAGATCGTCGGCACCCAGTCCGACAAGCTGCTCGACCTGTCGAAGTACGGCAAGAAGGACGACTACCTGCCCTGGAAGTGGCAGCAGGGCTCCACCTCCGGTGGCCAGACCGTCGCCCTCGGCACCGACGTCGGCCCGATGGCCATCTGCTACCGCAAGGACCTCTTCGAGAAGGCCGGACTGCCCACCGACCGCGCCGAGGTCGGCAAGCTGTGGGCGGGCAGCTGGGACAAGCTCGTCGAGACCGGCAACAAGTACAAGGCGAAGGCGCCCAAGGGCACCACGTTCCTGGACTCCCCCGGCGGTCTGCTCCAGGCGATCCTCAGCAGCGAGAAGGACCGGTTCTACGACTCCTCCGGTGAGGTCATCTACAAGACGAACCCGGCCGTGAAGGCCGCCTTCGACCTCACGGCCAAGGCCGCGAAGGACGGACTGGTCGGCAACCAGACGCAGTTCCAGCCCGCCTGGGACACCACGATCGCCAACAGCAAGTTCGCCGCGATGTCCTGCCCGCCGTGGATGCTCGGCTACATCAAGGGCAAGTCGAAGCCCGAGGCGGCCGGCAAGTGGGAGATCGCCCAGGCCCCGAAGTCCGGCAACTGGGGCGGCTCCTTCCTGTCCGTGCCGAAGAACGGCAAGAACGCCGAGGAGGCCGCGAAGCTGGCCGCCTGGTTGACGGCTCCCGAGCAGCAGGCGAAGCTCTTCGCCGTACAGGGCAGCTTCCCCAGCACCCCGGCCGCCTACGACTCGGCCGCGGTCAAGGACGCGAAGAACGACATGACCGGTGACGCGCCGATCGGCACGATCTTCGCCGAGGCCGCCAAGAACATCCCCGTGCAGACGATCGGCCCGAAGGACCAGATCATCCAGCAGGGCCTGACCGACAACGGCGTGATCCTCGTGGCCCAGGGCAAGTCGGCCGCGGAGGCGTGGAAGAACGCCGTCAAGACCATCGACAACGCACTGGACAAGTGACCGGTATGCCCACACGGCACGACGCCGCCGCGCCCCCCGTCAAGGGGGGCGCGGCCCCGGCCCGCCCGCCCGCCGAGTCCGCGACCGAGGAGCGTCGCCGGGCCCGGCTGTCCCGCCGCTGGCAACGGGACGTGCGCTGGAGCCCGTACGCCTTCGTCTCGCCCTTCTTCCTGCTGTTCGTCGCGTTCGGCCTGTTCCCGCTGCTCTACACCGGCTGGGCCTCGCTGCACGCGGTGGAGCTGACCGCCCCCACCGACATGGACTGGGTGGGGCTGCGCAACTTCACCCGCATCTTCGACGACGAGTTCTTCTGGAACGCGGCGAAGAACACCCTGATCATCGGGGTCATCTCGACCGTCCCGCAGCTGATGATGGCGCTGGGCATCGCGCACATCCTCAACTACAAGCTCCGCGCCTCGACCTTCTACCGGGTCGTGATGCTCGCCCCGTACGCCACGTCGATCGCCGCCGCCACCCTGGTGTTCGTGCTGCTCTTCGGCCGTGACTACGGAATGATCAACTGGTTCCTGGGGCTGTTCGGCATCGACCAGATCGACTGGCAGAACGGCACCTGGTACTCGAAGATCGCCGTGTCGACCATCGTCATCTGGCGCTGGACCGGCTACAACGCCCTGATCTACCTGGCCGCGATGCAGGCGATCCCGCAGGACCTGTACGAGTCGGCGGCCCTCGACGGCGCGAGCCGCTGGAAGCAGTTCCTCCATGTGACGCTGCCGTCGCTGCGCCCGACGATCCTCTTCACCGTGGTCGTCTCGACCATCGGCGCCTCGCAGCTCTTCGCCGAGCCCCTGCTGTTCGACGCCAACAAGGGCGCGTCCGGCGGGTCCCAGCACCAGTTCCAGACGCTCGGCCTCTACCTGTACGAGCAGGGCTGGGTGAACCAGCACCTGGGCCGCGCCTCGGCGATCGCCTGGACGATGTTCCTGATCCTCATCGTGGTCGGAATCATCAACTACGTCATCTCGCGCCGGCTGCGCGCCAGTAGTTAGGAGACCGGCCGTGACGACGACCATCACCAAGCCCCCGGCCGACGCGGCGCCCGAGCCGCCCCGGAGCGGCGGGCGCAGGCGCGGGCCGAAGGCCGCGCGGGCGGGCGGCCAGCACCACGGCGGGCCCGTCGCCTACATCATCCTCATCGGGTTCACCCTGATCTCGCTGTTCCCGCTGTTCTGGACGGCGGTCGCCGCCTCCCGTGACAACGCGCGGCTGGCGGAGACCCCGCCGCCGTTCTGGTTCGGCGCGAACCTCTTCGACAAGATCGAAGTGGCCTGGAAGGACGCCAACCTCGGCGAGGCGTTCCTCAACACCACGATCGTGGCGGGCATCTCCTCGCTGACCATCGTCTTCCTGTCGACCATCGCCGGGTTCGCCTTCGCCAAGCTGAAGTTCAAGGGCCGTGGCGCGCTGATGCTGATCGTGATCGGCACGATGATGGTGCCGCCGCAGCTCCAGGTGATCCCGCTGTACATGATGGTCGCCAAGCTCGACTGGACGGACCAGCTCCAGGCGGTCATCCTGCCGTCGCTGGTGAGCGCGTTCGGTGTGTTCTTCATGCGGCAGTAC
>NZ_LIQX01000170.1 GCF_001418475.1 Streptomyces ossamyceticus
ATCGTGGGCGCGCAGTCCGGCCGCTGTCTGACCGTCCCCGGCACCGGCACCACCAACGGCACCCAGACCCAACTCTGGGACTGCACCGGTGCGACCGGCCAGACCTGGACCTACACCACCGGCAAACAGCTGACCGTCAACGGCAACAAATGCCTCGACGCCAGCGGAAGCGGCACCACCAACGGCACCCAGGTCATCATCTGGGACTGCAACGGCCAGAACAACCAACAGTGGAACGTCAACCCCAACGGCACCATCACCGGCGTCCAGTCCGGACTCTGCATCGACGCCAACGCAGCCGGCACCGCCAACGGCACCAGGACCATCCTCTGGTCCTGCAACGGCGGCACCAACCAGCAGTGGACACTGCGGTAGCGCAGTCAACGCCCGTCCGCTCCCTCGGGGCAGGAGCGGGTGCCGGCAGCCGGGCCCGACCGGGTGCGGGCCCCATCGCGCCTCGGTGGATCGCTGGATCTGCGGCCACCTGCCCCGCGACGGCATCGGCCTCGCCCACGGCAGGGCCCGCCGGGTGCCTCTAACGCCGCAGCCGGGTCGGCTCGCCCGGCCCGCTGCGGCGTACCACCCACGCCTCGGTGATGTGGGTGAACATCGCCTCGGCCGCGCCCTTGGGGTCGTGCCCGGCGATCCGCTCGTAGATGCGCCGATGGCCCTGGTTGGACGCGACGCACAGGGCGCGGCCGGTTCGGCCCACGTAACGGGCGGAGTCGATGACCTGGCGCTCCAGCGAACGGACCACGGCACGTCCGATGCGGTTTCCCGACGCCTGCATGACGGTGTCGTGGAACGCCCGGTCCTCTTCGTGGTACGCAGCGGGGTCGTCGACGAGCTCGTCCATGCGCTCCACCAGCCTGCGCAGCTGGTCGATCACCTCGGCGTTCGCCAGGCGGGCGGCGACGTTGGCCATGTCGGACTCCAGCACGCGGCGGGTCGCGACGAGGTGGTCGAGGGTGGCCAGGCTCTCGTCCTCCGCGATGGTCGCGCCGAGGACCAGCTCGTCGAGCATGTTCCACATCGCCGGCGGGGTGACCATCGTGCCGGCGCCCTGGCGGACCTGCACCAGCCCCTTCTCCTGAAGAATCTTCACCGCCTCGCGGACCACGGTGCGGCTGACCGAGAAGGTCGCGCAGAGCACGGGCTCGGGGGGAAGCGGCGAACCGGACGGATGGACTCCACGGACGATCCGCTCCACCAACTCAGCCGTGACCGCGGCGGCAAGGTTCGCCGGGCGCCGACTCCAGGCGGGGACCTCCGAAGCCCCTGCGGATGACTGCGGTACTGCCGTCATGACACCCCCCGGGACCCGCGCCGTGCCACGGATTCTCGCTCACTATACGGCATCCGGTTGACGTCATACGTCATACGAGTTACATACGTCATACGAGTTGCGTTCCTCCTCAACCTCAACTGCCGGACAGCCGGCCACCTCAGGAGAGTGGGGCAGCAATGAAGCAGCGAACACCGTGGTCGGCGGTCCCGGTCGCCGTGCCCGTCATCGGGTCGATGCCGGACAACGGGCAACCGCTCAGCGAATCGGTCGGTTCGCAACCGGTGTCCTGACCGCCGGGCCGCCCGTGTAGGTGACCTCCTGTTTCCGCAGCGCCAGAACGCTGACAGCGTGACGGCCTGCGCGACGAAGGGCTGACGCATGCGCATCACCGGGTACAGAACCCTGACGACGACGCAGCATTGGGGTCGATCTGTCGGTGACGCCAACGGTGTCTACGGCGACGGCGTCGTGCCCGTGCAGGTCGTCGTCGTCGAGACCGACGAGGGGATCACCGGAGTCGGCCTGGGACCGCACGTGGAGGCCGAGGCGATCTTCGCCGCCCTCGACGGCCAGGACCCGCGCGCGGTGACCGCCCTCTACGACCGCATGCTGCGGCACACCTTCAAAGCCGGGCACGCCGGCGTGGTGTTCGGCACGATCGGCGCGTTCGACACGGCGTTGTGGGACATCAAGGCACAGGCCGTGGGCGAGCCGCTGTGGCGGTTGCTCGGCGGCAACGACCGCACGGTCCACGCCTACGCCTCCGGCCTGGACATCGGTCTCACCGACGACGAACTCGTCGCCGTCTACCAGGTCTACGCCGAACACGGGCTGAGGGCGGCGAAGCTCAAGGGCGGCCTGGACATCGAGCGCGACCGGCACCGGCTGTCGCTCGTACGCGAGGTGCTGACCGAGGCCGCGCACGGGGCCCGGCCAGGGCTCATGCTGGACGCGAACGAGTCCTGGAGCCGCAAGCAGGCGGTACGCCACGTCGGTGAACTGGAACGCACACTCGACCTGACCTGGATCGAGGAGCCCGTCCGGCGGTGGGACGCCGACGGCCTGGCCGCTGTCAGCCGTGGCGTACGGACGGCGGTCGCCAGTGGCGAGAACCTCACCGGCCTCGAGCAGTTCCGCCCGCTGATCGCGGCGGGAGGCCTCGACATCGTCCAGACGGCCGCGGTCTGGGGAGTCACCCACTTCCTGCGCGTCGCCGCGCTGGCGCACGCCCACGACCTGCCGGTCAGCCCGATCGGCGACACGCCTGTCGCGCTGCTGCACGCCGCGACGTCGGTGCCCAACCACCTCGTCAGCGAACTCCAGGGCCTGCGGCCGCCGATCGGGGTCGCGATGGATCTGCATGTCGAGGACGGAGCCTTCGTGCTCGGCGACACGCCGGGCCTGGGCATCCGGATCGACGAGACGGTGGTCACCCCGGCACGCCGGCGAACGGCACCCGCACCCGACGGACCGCACGTACGGCCGGACCACGCCGGCCGGCGGCTGCTCGCGGTCACCCCTGGACCATGCCGCTCCACCGCGGAAGGGACGTTCGACACCATGGGAATGGAGGATCGATGAGCGCGGTTGTCTACCGCGGGGCACGCACCCACGAGATCGAGATCCGGGCCGCCGAGGCGTCGGCCCTGGCGAAGGAGCGGGACGGGCGCGGCGTCAGCACCCTCGCACCGGACCGCATCGCCACCGGCGCCGTCGTTGTTCCCGTCGACGGCGGACGGTCGGGGCGATGACGGGCCGACCAGCGTTACCAGGCGGCCGCGCCAGAGTCGATCGTGCCCGCGACCTCGGGGGCGGCGACTCGCGCGGTACCTGCGGCGGCCCTGCCCGAGGCGGCGCGTACGGGCTCATGACGCGAGCCGACCGATCCGACCGGTCCGACCGCGTCGACCGAGCCGCCCGCGCCGACGAGACGAGCCTGGTCGTCGCCGCGCAGGCCGGTGATCCACGAGCTCTCGACGACCTGGCCGCGACGTACCTGCCACTGGTGTACGCGATCGTGCGCAGGGCACTGGGCGAGCTCGCGGACGTCGACGACGTGGTGCAGGAGACGATGCTGCGGGCACTTCCCGAACTGCGCACGCTGCGCACCCCGGAGTGCTTCAGGCCCTGGCTGGCCACGATCGCGACACGGCAGATCAGCACCCATCTGCATCGACGGCACGCGGATGCCGAACGGACGGCCCCCCTCGACGAGATGACCGACCCGCCGGACGCCGACGCCGAGAACCTCGCCCTCATCCGTGTCGAGCTGTCCGGTCATCGCCGGGAGACCGTACGCGCCAGTCGATGGCTCGACCCGGACGCCCGGGCGCTGCTGTCGCTGTGGTGGCGGGAGGCCGCGGGCCGACTCACGAGGGCGGAGCTCGCGGCGGCGCTGGGAACGAGCGTGGCCCACGCGGGTGTGCGCGTCCAGCGGATGCGCAACCAGCTGGAGCTGAGCCGGTCACTCGTCGCGGCGCTGGAAGCCGGCCCCCGGTGCCCACAGTTGACCGCCGCGCTGGGCGGCTGGGACGGCGTACCGAGCGCGCTGTGGCGCAAGCGCATCACCCGGCACACCCGATCCTGCGCGGACTGCGGGCGGGCCGCCGAGGAACTGGTGCCCCTTGAGCGGCTGATCGTCGCCCTGGCGCTGCTCCCCGTCCCGCTGGCGCGGTCCGCCACGGTGCTCGAAAGACCTGTGCTCGCCGGGGCGCCCGAGAACCCCGTCGTTGCGGGAGCCGAGTCGTCCGAGGTCGGCTCCGAGCCGGTTGCCGGCGTCAGAGCCGGACTGCTCGGCCAACTCGTCTGAGGGCCGAGCGAGTCGGCACCACGGCGATGGTGACTGTTCAAGTCGGCCGCCGATAACGAAAACTGCCGTGATTCACCCGCGTCCGTCATTTCGAATTCACTGCTTGAAAAAATTATGAGGGGCGGTCTTCAATAATTGACGTTCTCCTCTTGAGTGGACCATGACAATCTGTCAATCTTCTAGAAGTCGTGGCGGAACGTTCCTCATTCATGGCCTGTGAAAGTGGAAGCCAAAGGCGATCTGTGAAATTCCCGGGACTTCAGCCACGAGGAGCCGATCCGGGGCGGGTGACGACCGTCCGGGCGAAGCGGGGGAGCAAGGCTTTCCAGGCGCCACGGCAGCGGCATGACGCTGACATGCTCGCTGGGCGAGCGATCTGGGAGGGGGCCGGCGTGGAGAGGGCAATCTCCGCGCCGGCTCGGCCGGCTGCCGGCAGGCGGCCGACGTCGAGATCCCGCACAGCGCAGACGTGACCACACCGCCAACCGGGAAGGCGCGACCATGCCCCGCACCCGCCGCCGGCGTTATCTCGCCCGGGCGCTCGCCTACATCCTGACCGTTCCGAGCGTGCTGGCGGTCGTCGAGCACGAGAGCGCCTCGCCGGCCGCCGCCGACACGTCCCAGTTCCGTGGCGTCAACTGGGCCCGGCTCGGTGACAACTTCCACGGTGGACCGCTGGTCCTGCACGGGCTGAGCGGCTCCGACAGCTACCAGACGGTCGTGGCGAAGGCCGACGCCATCTACACCGGCTTCGAGCGCAACCTCGGCGTCAACACCGT
This sequence comes from Streptomyces ossamyceticus, assembly GCF_001418475.1. GTDB lineage: Bacteria > Actinomycetota > Actinomycetes > Streptomycetales > Streptomycetaceae > Streptomyces > Streptomyces ossamyceticus. The sequence goes on from NZ_LIQX01000170.1 coordinate 4,877, forward strand.
TCGGCTCCCGATCAACACCTATACGGTCGGGACGAGTTGGTGGAGCGCGTACACGGGCGCGATAGACGCAGCCACCGCGAAGGGATTCAAGGTCGTCCTCTCCTACTGGGACGACGGGGTGGCCGCCCGGGGCGGTCGCATCGTCAACCCGAGCGCCTTCGACGCCATGTGGAACACGGTGCTTGCCCGGTACGGCTCCAACAACCTCGTCCACTTCGAGCCGATGAACGAACCGGCGGGACACAGCGCCGCCGAGTGGGCGAACGTGGTGAGCAACTGGATCAGCGGGCACCCGTCGATTCCGCGGAACCGCATCTTCGTCAGCGGCGCCGGCCTGAACACCGACATCAAGTCGATGTGCGCCGACCGCCGCCTCGACGGGACGTTTCTGTCGCTGCACCACTACACGTTCTTCAGCGGCGCGAAGACCTACGACCAGTGGATGGCCTACCTGCGGGACGCGCTGGGCTCCTGCGCCGACCGCACGGTCGTCGACGAGTTCGGCGCGCCGATGGACACCGGGCTGAATTATCTGGATGCCGGCAGCACCGACAACTTCGTGCGCTACTTCCGGGCCACCACCACGGTGCTGCGGGACCTGCGGATCGGCTCCATCTACTGGCCGGGGCTGGGCGGGAAGATACGCGCCGGACAGGGCGACGACTGGTATGCCATGCAGAAGCTGCACGGCACCGGGACCGACCTCACACTCAGCACCCCCAGCGCCAGCGGCCGTGAGCGCCTCAGATACGGCTGGGGCCTGGACGGCGACGTCCCGGCCCCGGCCGGCCCGCTGCGCAACGTCGGCACCGGGCGCTGTCTGGACATCCCCGGCGGGACCACGGCGAACATCCAGGTCCAGGTGAACACCTGCGACGACACGGCCGGCCAGCAGTGGACCTTGACGGCCGGCGGACAGATCACCGCACTCGGCGGCCGCAGGTGCATGGACGCGTACAACAGCGGCACGACGAACGGCACCGTGGTCGGCACCTGGGCGTGCAACGGCGGCGAGAACCAGCGGTGGACCGTGCGCGGTGACGGCACCGTCCGCGGGGTTCGATCCGGCCTCTGCCTCGACGTGAACACCGCCACCTTCAAGGCGCAGCTGTGGGCGTGCTGGGGCGGCGAGAACCAGACATGGCAGATCCAGAACACTCACCGAAGTCGGTGACTTCTCCAGTCGTGAAGGGAGAACGACATGTCCGAAGTGACACGCAGACGGTTTCTCGCCGCCGGGGCGGCGGCTGGAGCAGGGATCGTGCCGGGTGGGTGGACGGCGGTCGCCAGGAGCGGCTCGGCCGCGCCGCCGGAGGTTCGGGCCGCCGACGGCCTCGCCCTGTGGTACGACAAGCCGGCCGGCACGGACTGGCTGCGGGCACTGCCGATCGGCAACGGACGCCTCGGCGCGATGGTGTTCGGCAACGTCGACACCGAACGGTTGCAGCTCAACGAGGACACCGTCTGGGCCGGCGGCCCGTACGACTCCGCCAACACGCGGGGCGCGGCCAACATCGCCGAGATCCGGCGGAGGGTCTTCGCGGACCAGTGGGGACCGGCGCAGGATCTGATCAATCAGACGATGCTGGGCAGCCCGGCCGGACAGCTGGCCTACCAGCCGGTCGGAAACCTTCGGCTCTCCTTCGGCGGCGGCACCGGTGCCTCGCAGTACAACCGAACCCTCGACCTCACCACCGCCACAACCCTCACGACCTACGTGCTGAACGGCGTGCGCTACCAGCGTGAGGTGTTCGCCAGCGCACGGGACCAGGTGATCGTGGTCCGGCTGACGGCCGACCGGGCCAACTCCCTCACCTTCAGCGCCACGTTCGACAGTCCCCAACGGACCACCCTGTCCAGCCCGGACGGGGCCACGATCGCTCTCGACGGCACCTCCGGCACCATGGAGGGCATCGCCGGACGGGTCCGGTTCCTCGCCCTGGCCCACGCCGCCGCGACGGGCGGCACGGTCAGCAGCTCGAGTGGCACGCTACGGGTCTCCGGCGCCACCAGCGTGACGGTGCTGGTGTCGATCGGCTCCAGCTACGTCGACTTCCGGAAGGTCGACGGCGACTACCAGGGGATCGCGCGCGGCCACCTCAACGCTGCCCGCAACGTCGGCATCGACCAACTCCGCAGTCGGCATCTCGCCGACTATCAGGCGCTGTTCGACCGGGTGTCGGTCGATCTGGGGCGTACGGCGGCGGCCGACCAGCCGACCGACGTACGGATCGCGCAGCACGCGCAGGTGAACGACCCGCAGTTCTCTGCCCTGTTGTTCCAGTTCGGCCGGTACCTGCTCATCTCGTCCTCGCGGCCGGGTACCCAGCCGGCGAACCTGCAGGGCATCTGGAACGACCAGATGGCCCCGTCCTGGGACTCGAAGTTCACCATCAACGCCAACCTGCCGATGAACTACTGGCCCGCCGACACGACGAACCTGTCCGAGTGCTTCCGTCCGGTCTTCGACATGATCGACGACCTGACGGTGACCGGCGCCCGGGTGGCCCAGGCGCAGTACGGCGCCGGTGGCTGGGTGACGCATCACAACACCGACGCGTGGCGGGGCGCCTCGGTCGTCGACGGAGCGCAGTGGGGGATGTGGCAGACCGGCGGCGCATGGCTGGCCACCCTGATCTGGGACCACTACCTGTTCACCGGCGACCTCGACTTCCTCCGCTCGAACTATCCGGCCCTGAAGGGCGCCGCCCAGTTCTTCCTCGACACCCTGGTCGCCCACCCGACGCTCGGTCACCTGGTCACCAACCCGTCGAACTCCCCGGAGCTCCCTCACCATGCGAACGCCACCGTCTGCGCGGGGCCCACCATGGACAACCAGATCCTGCGCGACCTCTTCAACAGCGTCGCCCGAGCCGGCGAAGTCCTCGGCGTGGACGCCTCCTTCCGCGCTCAGGCACTGGCGGCCCGGGACCGGCTGGCCCCGACACGGGTCGGCTCCCGGGGCAATGTCCAGGAGTGGCTGGCCGACTGGGTGGAGACCGAGCGGAATCACCGGCACGTCTCCCATCTGTACGGTCTGCATCCGAGCAACCAGATCACCAAGCGGGGGACACCCCAGTTGCACGAGGCCGCGCGGCGGACGCTGGAGCTGCGCGGTGACGACGGGACGGGTTGGTCGCTGGCGTGGAAGATCAACTTCTGGGCGCGGTTGGAGGACGGTGCCCGGGCCCACAAGCTGATCCGGGACCTGGTGCGCACGGACCGGCTCGCGCCCAACATGTTCGACCTGCACCCCCCGTTCCAGATCGACGGCAACTTCGGTGCCACCTCGGGCATCGCGGAGATGCTGTTGCACAGCCACAACGGCGAACTGCACGTGCTGCCGGCACTGCCGGCCGCCTGGCCCACCGGGCGCGTGAGCGGACTGCGGGGTCGCGGCGGGTACACCGTCGGTGTCGAGTGGAGCAGCGGCCGGATCGAGTGCGTCGTCACACCCGACCGGACCGGTGCCGTCCGGGTGCGCGGCCGGATCTTCGCCGGCGACTTCACGCTGCGGGACGACGCGAGCGGCGAGCCGGTCCAGCCGAAGCGGCTCGAGGCCGATCTCATCGAGTTCACCGGCCAGGCCGGCAAGACCTACCGCGCGTCCGCCGTCAGGTCGGGGCCGGTGGAGACCGGCGTGGCGTATCGGCTGGTGGCCCAGCACAGTGGCAAGGCTGCCGACATCAATGGAGCGTCCCCGGGCGCCGGCGCGCTGCTGATCCAGTGGCAGATCGCCACCGGTCGCAACCAGCACTTCGAGTTCCTGCCCTCCGACGACGGGCACTACAAGATCCGGGTGGGGCGCAGCGGTCTGGTCCTGCAAGCCGCCAGTGGCAGCAGCGGCGCCGACATCACCCAGCAGCCGGAGACCACCGCCGCCGGCCAGCAGTGGCGGATGGTCGACCACGGCAGTGGCGTGATCAGTCTGGTCAACCGGCAGAGCGGCCTCGCCCTGGACGTGTGGGAGGCCTCCACCGCCGACGGGGCCCGCATCTCCCAGTGGACGGCCACGGGGAGCACCAACCAGCGATTCCAACTCCAACGCATGTAGCCGGGCGGCCTGCCGGAGTTGCCTACCGGTGCGGTGGCATGGACTGCGGTCCTGTGCCGGTAGGCGCGCCACCTCTCCACAATCCGCGCAAGGGTCCACAAAATCCGTGCTCGACGCCGTCGGGCCCGGCATGACGACAGCCGCCGATACGCCTTCGGGAAGCATGCGCCGGGCCGCATAAAAATCCACCAGTGACTACGCCTTGCCAACGTGTGATCACAAGGGGAATGCTGAAGCCCGACAGGTCCTTGAAAGTTGTACAACCATCGCTTTTTGGTGTGGAAGTGGCGGGGCATGCGAGAACGGGGCACACGATTGCGGTCATGGCGACTGTCGTCGGTCGGTGTCCACACGTGACCACGGCGGCCGTCGGAGCGTTAGGTCTCGGCTCGCCGAGCCGGTCGAGCCCGCCCCTGCGCAGGGAGTCGCGCTCAGGCGTGGATATCCCGGCCCCCGACATCGCCCCCTTGGCCTCGCCGCGCCTCGGCGGATTCGGAGGCGAGGCCGTGCGGCGCGGGGCGAAGGCATGAGCACGGAAGCCCGGTTGCTGTCCTGCCGCAGGATTCTGCCCGGGAGTACAGGCCGGCCTCCCGGCCCGACGCGATCGAGGGCCTGGGCCGCAGGGCACCACGTGCTGGCCCCTGCGGCCCCCATGCCCCTTCACGACCGGCCCGCCCGTACGCCGTCATGCCGGCGAAGCGGCGGACGCGTCCACTCTGGGCCCCCTCCCGGACACCTCGCGCCGCGCCCCGGAACCGTCCGCACGCTCCGGCCGAACGGCGCCCTCGCCAGGGTGTGGACGGGCGATTCGCCGGAAGGCCACGGGTGCCCGCGCACGACATCCACGCGGGCCGGCCCGAGCAACTCGACGTGCCCCTGGCCGAGAACGGTCCGCACAGGCGTGACAAGGCGTGCCGTCCGCTGAGGCGGTTCGCCACAGCTCTCTCTACCGATACGGAGGAATGAAACATGCGCATTCTCGTCGCCGGGGCCACCGGAGTGATCGGACACCCCCTGGTGGGAGCGCTGCGGGAACGGGGCCACGAGGTGAGCGCGCTGGTACGCCAGGAGTCGCGCGAGCGGGCCCCGGAGGCGGACCACGTCGTGAGCGCCGATGCCCTGGACCGCGAGGCCCTGCTGTCGGCGGTGTCGGCAGTCCGCCCCGAGGTGGTGGTCCATCAGATGACGGCGCTGCGCCTGATGGGCGACGACCCGGTGGCGGCCTTCGGCCTGACCGCGCGGCTGCGTACCGAGGGCACCGCCAACCTGATGGAGGCGGCCCGGGCGGCGGGTGCGGGACGGCTGGTCGCGCAGTCCATCGCCTTCGCGGCCGCCCCGGCCGAGGAACTGGTCCTCGACGAGGACGCGCCGCTGTACGTGGACGCACCCGATCCCGGCTGGGCAGCCACCGTACGGGCTGTCGCAGAGTTGGAGCGGCTGGTTCTCGACAGCGGGCCCCTCGCCGGCACGGTCCTGCGCTACGGCACGCTGTACGGCCCCGGAACCCTGTACGCCCGCGACGGCGGGGCAGCCCAGGCCGTACGGGCCGGACACCTCCCGCTGCCCGGAAAGGGCGCCGGGATCACGTCGTTCCTGCACGTGGAGGACGCCGTGGCGGCCACGGTCGCCGCCGTCGAGTCGGAAGCCACCGGGGCGTTCCATGTGACGGACGACGACCCGGCCCCGGCCGCGCAGTGGCTGCCGCACTACGCCCAAGCGCTGGGCGGCCCGGCCCCTCGTTCGATCCCGGCGGACCACGCACCTCAACTGCTCGGCTGGTTCCTGGCCCATCAGCTCACCGCCGCGCACGGCGCGGCCAATGACCGGGCCCGTACGGCTCTGGGCTGGAAGCCGCTGCGGCCCAGCTGGCGCGAGGGGCTGGGCGAGGAATGACCGGCACGGTCCGAGGCGGCACCAAAGGCCGCTCCCACGCAATGAATTGACGCGATCATCCAAGAAAAGTGGAAACTGTGAACCCGATCACGACGTTACGCCCGTCCGCCGACACCGTGGAGCGGTACCGCAAGGACGGCCTCTGGCGCCCCGACACCATCCTGGACGACCTGGCGCGGTGGCGCGCCGAGACGCCCGACGCCCCTGCCCTCCTCGTGTCGGAGGCCGGTCGGGGCGTCCTAGAGATGAGCTACGAGCGGTACGCCGAGTACGTGGACCGCTTCGCCGGCGCGTTGCACGCGCTGGGAGTGCGCAGCGGTCACGTCGTCGCGATGCAGGTGCCGAACGTCTGGCAGGTCGGACCGCTGCTCCTGGCATGCGCACGGCTCGGGGCCGTCGCCGCGCCCATCATGTGCGCGTTCCGCCCCCGCGAGCTGGAGCGGATGCTCCGCCGGCTGGACGCCGTCGTCTGCGTGACCATCGACCGCTGGGACGACTTCGAGCACGCCGCGGCGCTGGCCGACATGGCAGCCCGGCTGCCCGCACTGCGCCACCGTGTGGTGCTCGGTGAGCGAACCGCCGACGGGGGCGACGGGGAACTCGACTTCCGCGAGTTCTTCGAGCGCACGGAGCACGGCACCCTGCCGGATCCGTCCGTGGTGGACCCGGACCGGGTCTCCCTGGTGCTGTTCACCTCCGGTACCTCCGGTGAGCCGAAGGCCGTACTGCACACGCTCAACACCTTGTACGCCTGGTACGCCCCCGTTGCGGCCGCCGACGGCATCGGCCCGCACAGCCGCGTCTACTCACCGAACGCGGCGACGCACATCGTCGGCCTCACCATGGGGATCTTCATGCCGCTGCACCGCGGGGGGTGCGCGGTCGTGACGGACCGCTGGGTGCCGGACGCCATCGTCCCCTTCCTGGCCGAGGCCAGGGTCACCTGGATGGTCATCGTCCCGGTCCACCTCTCCGCGCTGATCGACGCGATGGAACGGACCTCGCGGCGACCGGACACCGTGCGCATCATCCGCGCGGGAGGCACCACGGTCCCGCAGCCGCTGTTCAGGCGGGTGACGGAGGCCTTCGGCGTCCCGTTGGACGTGGGCTGGGGCATGACGGAGGGTGCCAACACCTTCACCCGCGCCGGAGAGCACCCGGAACTGGCCGGACGCACGGTCGGGCGTTGCGCGCCGGGCCACGAGATCGACCTGCGGGCCGACCACCCGATCAGCGACGACCGACCCGGGCGCCTCTTCGTGCGCAGCCCTTCGCTGTGCCTGGCCACCTGGGGCCGGGACGACGGCCGTCTGACCGTGCTGACCGAGCACGACGACGGCTGGTACGACACCGGTGACCTCGCGGCGCCGGACGGTCACGGCGGCATCCGGCTCCACGGCCGTGCCGAGGACCGCATCGGCGTCATCATGATCCCGGTCAGTGACGTGGAGTCGGCACTGCTGGACCACCCCGACGTACGGGATGTCGCCCTGGTCGGCTACCCGGACGGCCACGGCGGCGAGCTCGCCTGCGCGGTGGTCGTCGCGGGGGAGCGGACGCCCACCCTCGAGGGCCTGCGCGACTGGCTCGGCGGGCTCGGCATGAGCGAATGGTGCATGCCCTCCCGCCTGGAGATCCTGCCCCAACTGCCGCGCAACGAGACCGGAAAGGTACGGAAGAACCTGCTCAGGGAACGGCTTCGGCTCCGCTCGGACTGACCGAGAGGTCCGGGTCGCCCGGGAGACCTTCCCCGGGCGACCCGACTTCGGGCATCGGGCTCCATGCGCCGCCCCAGTGCGGGTTCCCGTCGGAGTGAGACGCCGCGAATCTCTGGCCCTGGCCCTTGAGATGCGCTGGTGCCGCGAACCGCGACCGAGGTGGCGGCCCGGCCCCGGTCACGCGCCCTCGCGTCAGGTAGCCGAGTGACCGGGGTACCAGGACTCTGCCGACTCAGTACCGCTGGAGTACTAGGACGCCCGGCGGGCCGTGGTGACGAAGAACGTCGCCGTCGCGGTGAAGGCGTTCCGTCGCGAGAGGTCGCTCAGGTCGTCCTTCCACCGCGCCGCCTCCTCCTCGCTGACGACGCCTTGGGCCAGAGCCGCCGTCAGGGCCGGCTCCAGCACCACGCCGAACGCGGACGCGTGGTCGCTGAGTGCCGCCATGATGGGAACGATCTCGATGTCGGTGAAGCCCGCGTCGGCGAGGTGGGAGGCGCTGCGGGTGCCGGAGTGGGGATTCGGGACGGCTGAGCAGAAGGCGCGCTTGACCGCCTCGGTCGTCTCGGGGATCCGTGAACTCACCGCCATCGACCCGAGATCGGGGTCCGCGAGAGCGATGGTTCCGCCCGGCCTCAGCACCCTGCGGGCCTCGGACAGCGCCTCGGCGGGATCGCCGAAGTGGAGGAAGGTCCGCTCGGACCGGTACCACGACAGTTCCCCGTCCTCGAACGGCAGCTCGAAGGCGCTGCCTTGGACGAAGCGGCAGTTCGGGAACCTGGCCAGGGCCGCGTCGACCATGGCCTGGCTGCTGTCGACCCCCACGGCGTCCGTTCCGAGCCGTACGAGGTCCGCCACGGCGCGGCCGGCGCCGCACCCGACGTCGGTTCCCTTGCCCTCGGCGGTCTCCAGCGCGCGGTAGGTGGCCTCCCGCACCGCGCGTCCGCTCTCGCTCTCCTCCATCTTCCGCAGATAGGCGATGAAGTCCTCGGGGACGCCGGAGGAGTCGACGTCGTGGAAGCGTGCGGCAAGGCTCTCGGCCGTGCGTGGTCCGGTGGTGTCCACGTGCTGCTGTCTCCCGTCAGGGGGTGCCTGATGTGTGCGTGCGAGTGGCGCTAGTTGAAAGTCAAAGCAGAGTAGCAGCACGGGAGTTGGGGACCGTGAGCACTCCCATAGGTGTCTGTCGGGACCGCCGACCGGGTTCGTCGTCGGCGCGGTCACGGGCGGGGCCTGTCATGGCCTCGACCTGCACCTCGCGGGGCGCACCGCTTTCCCCTCTCTCCCCCCGCATCGGGTCGACGCACCCCGTCGGCGCCCCTTGATGCCGGCCAGCGAGGTGGTGCAGGCGGGCGATGCGGGCCACGGACCGTGCGATGTGAAGCGGTTGTGCTCCTCTTTCCCGGCCGGGAGTTCGGCCTGGCCGGTCGATGGCGACGCGGGATCACCAGTGGGCCGGGACCGAGCCGGGTGCCAGGAAGTGGCCCGTACTGGAAGCGGCCCATCCGTCGCGCAGGTGCACGCGCATCAAGTCGGCAGGCTCGAACCGTCGCAGTCGGCGATGAGGGTGGCCCTGACCGCGAAGCGACGGGCCATGGGGGAGCAAGTGCTGTTCGAAGCTGCCGGGTTGTTCGCACAAGGGATGACGAACAGAATCACCCGTCCGAGTTGCCTTTTCTGTGGGTTCGGCGGTATTTGCTTGCCGCACTCGTACGGGGAGCAGCATCCGTGCATGGAGAATCCTGCACGCGACGGAACACCGTCGGCAGAGGAGATTTCGTCCCGACTTGGGGTTGTCTTCACGGCGGACTTCGCGTCCACCCGTCAATGGGTGGCAGGGCGTTCGTGGGCGTATCCGAACGGCGGACCGATCAATCCGGGCGACAACAAACTGGATCACCTGACGGCGGACCCCGCGTACAGCCGCTCGGGCACCTTCCATGCCACCCTCCGCAAGGACGGTCGGTGGGACACGGGCCTGCTCACCACAGAGGGGAGTGAGGAGGGCTTCACCGTCCGAGCGGGGGACGTTCTCGAGGCGCGGGTCGGACTGCCGTACGAGGTCGGGGCCTGGCCCGCCATCTGGACCTGGCGCGACGGCGACCAGGAGATCGACGTCTTCGAATATCACCCCGACAACCCCGACCTCCTGGAGCTGACCAACCACGTCCGCGGCGCCAACCTCTACTTCCGCGACCCCGCCATCAGCCCGGGTTCGTGGGTCGATCTTCGGGTCGAGTTCGGCCCGAGGTCCGTGATCTGGTGGGTGAACGGCAGCAAGGTGTTCGCCGACCGCCGAGGCGTGGGAAGTGCCTGGCATGCCTACCTCATCGTCAACCTGTCTGTGTGCGCGGGCCGCCATCACCCCCGACCGGCTCCCCACGTCAAGGAGATGTCGTACCAGGTCCAGCGTCTCGTGGTGAGGCGGCCGGCAGCGCTTTCGGAGGTACTGTCCGACGAGGTCGAGGCCGAGGCTGAGGTCGAGGCGGGGGCCGACAGCGGCGGACCGTGAGTCTGTGCACCAGGTTCTGAGATGAAGGGCTACGGCGGGGAGCACCTGTCGGCCCCGGGAGATGCCGCCGGTCCCGCTGAAGCCGCGGGGAGGGGCGCTGAACTGCGGCTGCTGCACTGCGAAGAGGTCTGCGGAAAGGTCTGCGGGCGGCAGGGGAAAACCTCTTGCCGGCCTGACGCGCACACCCGATCCCGCGCCTCATCAGGACGGATCGAGGGCTCCCGCCGGGGCTGGCGGTGCCCGAAGGCGCGCCGGGCCCGTGGGCCGCCCTGCGGTACCTGCCGTGCTGAACGCGTGGGTCCGTTATGTGGACTCGCGTACCACCAGCTCGGTCGGCAGCGTGACCTGCCGCCGTGGCGCGCCGTGCTGGGTGATGTCGGTGAGGATGCGGGCCATCGTGCGACCCAGTTCCTCGACGGGCTGGCGCACCGTGGTCAGCGGCGGGTTGGTGTGGCGGGCGAGGACGGAGTCCTCGAACCCGGCGACGGCGACATCGCGCGGCACCTGCCGCTTCTGCCGCTTCAGTTCGGTGAGGGCGCCGACGGCCATGAGGTCCGAGGCGGCGAAGACCGCGTCGAGGTCAGGGGTGCGTTCAAGAAGCGAACGCATCGCGCGGGTGCCGCTCTCCTCGGTGAAGTCTCCTTCCTCGACGAGCAGCTCGCTCGCGGGGACGTTCGCCTCGCGGTGTGCGGTGTGCCAGCCGGCGAGCCGGTTGCGGCTGACGTCCATGTCCAAGGGGCCGGTGATGGTGGCCACGCGCCGCCGGCCGCGTTCGAGCAGGTGCCGGACCGCCGCGGTGGCGCCTCCGGCGTTGTCGGCGTTCACGTAGCTCAGCTGTTCGCCGGCGTCGCGGCGGCCCGCGAGCACGGTGGGCAGGCCCATCTCCTCGAGCATGCCGGGCAGTCGGTCCGTGGAGTGCACGGAGACCAGGAGCACGCCGTCCACACGGCGGGTCGCCACCGATTCGGTCAGCTGATCGCGTTCGGCCTGGTCACGGACGAGCATCAGCTGCAACTGGGTGCGGCTGTCGGCGAGGGCGCCGCTGACGCCGCGGATGAGCGCGGCGAAGAAGGGCTCCGATCCGAGCCGGCTCTCGGACTCCGGGATCACCAGGGCCACGGCGTTGGTGCGGTTGGTGACCAGGCCCCGGGCGACCGAGTTGGGCACGTAGTTGAGTTCCTTGATCGCCGCGAGGACCCGGGCGCGGGCGTCGGCGCTGACGAGGTCGGAGCCGTTGACGACACGGGAGACGGTGGTGCGGCCGACACCGGCGCGAGCGGCGACCGTCTTGATCGTTGGGCGGCGGTTGCCGGACATGTGCTTCCCCCTCGGCGTCGCGCGGCGGTGCCTGCCGCGGAGGTGACCTGCGGCAATTCTTGCAGACCTGGCCCTCGGCACGGCACCCCGGGACGCCGCGGTGCCGACCGCACAAGCCGCGGCCCCAGGACGAGTTGCGTTCAAGTCATTGACAGACCCGCCCTGCTCCGACGAGTCTTCGATGCGCGGTGGGAACGTGCCCACCCAGTGTTGGGCACGTTCCCACCGCTATTTGTCAGAGCCGCTGTCCGGCATCGCTGCAGCCATCGCAGAACTCGTTCACTCCGATGTGTCGGCGCCGCCGCTGGGAGGAGATCCATGGGCACTTTCGGTTGGTCGCACAGAAAGGCGGTGGCGACGGTCGCGGCCGTCGGCGCGCTCACCCTTGTCGTCGGCTGCAGCGGCAGCGACGACTCGGTCACCGGTGGGGGCAAGAAGGACGGCAAGGTCACCATCACCATGGGTCTGTTCGGGGTGATGGGCATCAAGGAGACGGGCCTGCTCGAGCAGTACGAGAAGGAGAACCCCGGGGTCGACATCAAAGCCGAGATTGCCGGTGACGAGCAGACCTACTACACCGCGCTGCAGACCAGGCTCGCCGCCGGCAAGGGCCTGAAGGACATCCAGGGCATCGAGATCGGGCGTGCCAAGGAGATCACCGAGACACAGGCCGCCAAGTTCGCCGACTTCGCCGGGACGTCGGGCACCGACCACTTCCTGCCGTGGAAGGAGTCCCAGATCAGCACCGCGGACGGCAAGGTGCTGGGCCTGGGCACCGACATCGGCCCGATGGCCGTCTGCTACCGCAAGGACTACTTCGAGAAGGCGGGCCTGCCCACCGACCGCGACGAGGTCGCGGCGCTCTGGGAGGGCGACTGGAAGAAGTACGTCGAGGTCGGCCGCACCTTCAAGAAGGACTTCAAGGGTGACAAGGTCGCCTACATGGACGCGGCCAGCGGCCTGTTCAACGCCATGGTCTACGGCTACCCCGAGCAGTACTACGACGAGCAGGGCGAGCTGATCTACGACTCCAACCCCGCCGTCAAACAGGCGTGGAACCTCGCCGCGGACGCCGCCGAGGACGGTCTGACGGCCAAGCTCCGCCAGTTCCAGCCCGGTTGGGACCCCGGCCTGGCCAACGGCACCTTCGCCACGGCCGTGTGCCCCGCGTGGATGCTCAGCCACATCAGCGAGAAGGCCGGTGCGGCGAACAAGGGCAAGTGGGACGTGGCCAAGGCCCCCAAGGGCGCCAACTGGGGAGGGTCCTTCCTCGGAGTGATCGAGCAGAGTCCGGTGAAGGAGGAGGCCAAGAAGCTCGTCGCCTGGCTGACCGCGCCGGAGCAGCAGGCCCACATCTTCAAGGAGATCGGCAACATCCCCTCCTCACGCGAGGCACTGGAGAGCGCCGACGTGAAGAACGCCAAGTCGGCGTACTTCAGTGACGCGCCGATCGGCGAGATCTTCGCCGCCGCCGCCCAGGAGATACCGGACAAGCAGGTCCTCGGCCGCAAGGACGGCACGATCAAGGACACCTTCTCCCAGGGACTCACCCTGATCGAGCAGCAGGGCACCGCGCGGGACAAGGCGTGGAAGACCACCGCGGAGCGCATCGAGAAGGCGGTCGGCTGACCCCCGTCCGTCCGTCCGGCCGCGTCCGTCCGTCCGCTCTCAGGAAGGATCCTCCGGTGGCCACCTCCACCACCACGGCCCCGGCCGGGAAAGGGCCCTCCGGGCACTCCCCGGACAAACGCCCGGCCCGGCGGCGCGGCGCGCTCCTGCACCGCCTCGACCTCAGGGGCGCCCCGTACGCGTTCGTCGCGCCGTTCTTCGTGGTCTTCGCCGCGTTCAGCTTCTACCCCCTGCTCTACACGTCGTGGATCTCGCTGCACGACGTGGAGCTGGCCACCCTCGACGTCATGCAGTGGGTGGCGTTCGACAACTACGTCGAGCTGTGGGGAGATTCCCGGTTCTGGAACGCGCTGCAGAACACGATCACCATCGGTGTCATCTCCACGGTGCCGCAACTGCTGATGGCCCTGGGTCTGGCACACCTGCTCAACTACCGCATGCGGTTCTCGCTGTTCTTCCGCGTCGCCTCCCTGGTCCCCTACGCCACCTCGGTCGCCGCCGCCGCCCTCGTCTTCACCATGATCTTCGAACGTGACTTCGGCATGATCAACTGGGCGCTCGGCACGGTGGGGATCGACCCCCTGGACTGGGAAGGGGGCAAGTGGCCCGCCCAGATCGCGATCTCCACCATCGTCATCTGGCGCTGGACCGGCTACAACGCGCTGCTGTACCTGGCCGCGATGCAGGCCATCCCCGCCGAACGCTACGAGGCGGCCTCTCTGGACGGCGCCTCCCGCTGGAAGCAGTTCACCCACGTCACGGTGCCCGGCATCCGCTCCACCATCGTCTTCACCATCGTGCTCTCCACCATCGGCGCCACCCAGCTGTTCGGCGAACCGCTGATCTTCGGCCAGGGCCCGAACGGCGTCACCGGCGGCGCGGACAACCAGTACCAGACGCTGGGCCTGCTGCTGTACGAGGAGGGCTGGAAGAACTACCAGATGGGCCGCTCGGCCACCGTCGCCTGGGTGATGTTCCTGCTGCTCGTCCTCGTCCTCCTCGTGCAGCGCCTCGTCAAGCGCCTGCGCTCCGGCACGTCCTGACCTGGAGTCACCATGACCACTCAGAGTCTCCCGGCCCGGACCGGCCGCGCGGTCCGCACCTCCCGGAAGCCGGCCGGCCGCGGTGGCCGGCTGCTGCGTCAGCGCGCGGGCCGCCAGCACCACGCCGGCCCGCTGGCCTATGTGCTGCTCGGCGTTATGGCACTGCTGTCAATCTTCCCGCTGTACTGGACGATGGTGGCGGCCTCCACCGACAACACCCGGGTCAGCCAGACACCGCCGCCCTTCCTGCCCGGGCCGAACCTGTTCGGCAACCTCGCCCGGGCCTGGGACGAGGCGGCGATGGGCAAGGCCATGGTCAACAGCCTCATCGTGGCCGGGGTGATCGCCCTGTCCACGGTCATGTTCGCCACGCTGGCCGGGTTCGCCTTCGCCAAGCTGCGGTTCAAGGGCCGCAACGCGCTGCTCATGCTGGTGATCGGCACGATGCTGGTGCCGCCGCAGCTCGGTGTCGTACCGCTGTTCATGATGATGGCCGAGCTGGGCTGGTCCCAGCAGCTGCCCGCCGTCATCTTCCCGACGCTGGTGAGCGCGGTGGGGGTGTTCTTCATGCGGCAGTACCTGTCGGAGGCGCTGCCGGACGAACTCGTCGAGGCCGGACGCGTGGACGGGGCCCACTCGCTGCGGATCTTCTGGAGCATCGTGCTGCCCGTCGCCCGGCCCGCGATGGCCGTCCTGTTCATGATCACGTTCGTGCACGCATGGAACGACTTCTTCTGGCCGTTCGTGGTCCTCGACATGACCAACCCGACCGTCCCCGTCGCCCTCACCCAGCTCAGCGCGGGCTATGTCCGCGACCAGTCGCTGATCATGGCCGGCGCGCTGCTGGGCACCCTGCCGCTGCTGGCGATGTTCATCGTCTTCGGCCGGCAGATCGTCAGCGGCATCATGGCGGGCGCGGTCAAGGGCTGACCTGCCCCCGCGCTCCCACGAACAAGCCGGGCTCCGCCCCTCGCCCGGCCCGGCGCGCCCCGGAACCCACCGCTGCCCCGGAACCCACCGCACCGGGTGCGGTGGGTCGCACCCGGTGCGGTGGGTTCCGGGGCAGCGGTGGGTTCCGGGGCGCGCCGGGCCGGGCGAGGGGCGGAGCCCGGCTTGTTCGTGGGAGCGCGGGGGCCGGTCAGCGCTGGACCGCGCCC
>NZ_LIQX01000171.1 GCF_001418475.1 Streptomyces ossamyceticus
ATCCGTTCCCGGGCCTTCGCCAGCATCGGCTCCACCGGCGGTCGCAGCACCATACGTCAGGTCTACGACCAGCCCGCCCGGCCCGCGACCCGAACGCGCCCCCGCCCCCGGCCCTCCGCCCCTCGCCCCAGCACGTCGCGCCTCGGCCCGTGCGTTTCAGCCTGTGCGCCTCAGCACGTGCGCGGCAGCTCAGGGCGCCCGCCGCACCGCGGCTGTCAGGGCTTGCGGGCCAGACCTCCGTGCTCGCCGATGAGCTCGGGCGCCGCGTCGTCCGGCCCCGGACGCCACTGCGTGACCGACACCACGCCGGGTTCGATGAGCTCCAGGCCGTCGAAGTAGGCGGTGATCTGCTCGGGGGTCCGCAGGTTGTACGGCACGGCACCGCTGCTGTTGTAGGCCTCCTGGGCCTGCTCGAAGACGGGATCGATGCCGAGGGAGCCGTCGTTGACGGAGAGGTAACTGCCCGACGGCAGGGCCGCCATCAGCCGGGTGACGATGGAACGGGCCTGCTCGTGGTCGGCGACATGACCCAGGATGTTGCTGAGGATGAGAGCGGTGGGCCGGCCGAAGTCCAGCGTCTCTGCGGCGGCCGCGAGGATGCGGTCCGGCTCCAGCACGTTGGCGTCGACGTACGCGGTCGCCCCCTCCGGCGTGGAGTAGAGCAGCGCGCGGGCGTGCGCCAGGACCAGCGGGTCGTTGTCGACGTACACGATCCGCGACTCGGGCGCGATCCGCTGCGCGACCTCGTGCGTGTTGTTCGCGGTCGGCAGCCCCGTACCCACGTCGAGGAACTGGCGGATCCCCGCCTCCGCCACCAGGTACGTGATGTTGCGGCGCAGGAACGCCCGGCTGCTGCGCGCGATGGTGACGATGCCGGGGAACACCTTGGTGTAGGCGTCGCCCGCCTCCTCGTCGACCGGGTAGTTGTCCTTGCCGCCCAGCCAGTAGTTCCAGATACGGGCCGAGTGCGGCACCGACGTGTCGATCCTCTGGTGCGCCGCCGGTCCGGGCGTGCTCGCGTGTTCGGTCATGAGTGGCGTCCGTCTTTCCACCGAAGCATTTGACGTTTCAACAGACAACCTACGCCCCGACACCCCCGCGCCGCACGCCAGTTGACGAACCGGTCGACGAATCAATGGACGATCCAGGTGGCGTATCCGTTCCCCGCGGGCGCGGATCCTGGCCGGACGGCCGGTCGGCCGCTGTGCTTCGATGGGGTCATGGGTGATCAGAACGGCGAGGGCCAGGAGGCGCGTTACCGTGCCTTGGACGCGAGGGTGACGCGGCTGTACGGCGAGGGGCGGCTGGACGAGGCGCTGAAGGCCGTGACGGACGCGGCTCCCGGACTGTCCCGGCGGCGCGCGGACCTCGCGCATCTGACCGCCTGTCTGCTGGCACTCACCGGGCGCCCCGAGGACGCGCTCGCGGAGCTGCGCGCCGCGCTCGGCGACGGCGCCTGGTGGAGCCCGGTGATCCTCGTCGAGGACGACGACCTGGCCGACGTACGGGACCTGCCGGGCTTCGACGCCCTGCTGAAGGAGTCCACCGCCCGGCACGCCGACGCGAACGCCGTTCCGTTCCCGCCCCTCGTACGACGGCCGCGGGGCCCCGCGCGCGGGGTGCTGGTCGCCCTTCACGGGGCCGACCAGGACGCGGCGCTGGCCGCGCACCAGTGGGCGGCGGCGGTGGAGGCCGGGTTCGTGCTGGTCGCCGTCGACTCCTCGCAGCGGTCGACCCCGCTCTACCGCAGCTGGCCGGACGCCGGTGTCGCCGTACGGGACGTCACCGCCGCCCTCGCCGAGGTGGACGAGGCCGACGGTTCGCTGCCGCTGCTGGCGGCGGGCTTCTCGGCGGGCGCCCGCGCGGCCGTCCTGTGGGCCCTGTCGGACGCGCCCGTACGCCCCCGCGGATTCCTCGCGGTGGGCCCGGCGCTCACCTCCGCCCACCTCGACGGGGAACGGCTCGCCAGGGCCGCGCAGGGGGCCCTGAGCGGCCGGATGCTGGTGGGGGAGCGGGACGACGACATCGCCCCCGAGATCTTCGAAGCCCACGCGCTGCTCACCGGGGTGGGCGCCGACGTGACCCTGGAGTCCGTCCCCGGCCTCGGCCACGACTTCCCCGAGGACTTCCCCCGGCGCCTCCCCACCCTCCTGGAGGCGCTTCTCCCGCCCCGCCCGGCGCGGCCCTGAGGGAGGCCGCGCCCGGCGCGTACGGGGCCGCCGGCGGGCTTCGTGCGGGGCGTCCACGGGCGTGTGTTGCGGGCGTCCACGGGCGTGTGTGGGGCCTCGTCGGCCCGGACCGCCGCCCCGTGCCGCTACTTGAGTTCGGCCGCCGTGTAGTAGCCGCCGGCCACCAGCACGTCCTTGTAGTTGCTCTTGTCGACGCTCGTCGGCTGGAGCAGGTACGCGGGCACGGGCTTGGCGCCGTTGTTGTAGGCCCGCCTGCTGTTCAGGTTCGGCGTCTTGCCGTTGAGGACGTCGTCGACCATGTCCGCGGCCATCTCGGCGAGCAGCCGGAGGTCCTTGTAGACGGTCTGTGACTGCTCGTCCGCGATGATCGACTTCACCGACGCCAGTTCGGCGTCCTGACCGGTGATGACCGGCAGGGGCTTGGCGGCGGAGCCGTAGCCGTGTGCCTTGAGCGAGTTCAGGACACCGATGGAGATGCCGTCGTACGGCGACAGGACCGCGTCGACCGTGGCGCTGCGGTACGCCTTGGTGAGCACGCTGTTCATGCGCTTCTGCGCGGTCGGCCCGTCCCAGCGCAGCGTGGTGACCTGGTCCATGTCGGTCTCGCCGGACCGGACGACCAGCTGCTTGGTGTCGAGGTACGGCTTCAGCAGGTGCATCGCGCCGTCGTAGAAGTACCGGGTGTTGTTGTCGTCCGGTGAACCGGCGAACAGCTCGATGTTGAACGGACCCTTGCCGTCCTCGAGACCGAGCTCGTCGATGATGTAGCGGGCCTGGAGTCGGCCGACCTGCTCGTTGTCGAAGGACACGTAGTAGTCGACGTTCTTCGTGTCGAGGATCAGCCGGTCGTAGGAGATCACCGGGATCTTCGCGTCGGCGGCCTTCTTGAGCACGCTGTCCATCGACTTGTTGTCGATCGCCGCGATGATCAGCGCGTCGACGCCCTGCTCGATCAGCTTCTCGATCTGGGCGACCTGCCGCTTCGGGTCGTCGTCGCCGTAGACCAGCGTGGTCTTGTAACCCTTGCCGGCGAGGTCGTCCACGACGCTCTTGCCGTCGGTGAGCCAGCGTTCGGAGGCCCGGGTCGGCATCGCGACGCCGATGGTGCCGCCCTCGGAACCGTCCGCCGAAGCTCCCCCGTCGTCCTGACCGCACGCGGACAGGGTGAGGGCGAGCGAGACGGCTCCGGCGATCGTGGAGAGGGCGGCTCTTCGGGTGTGCATGTGATCGTTCCTTGTTCTTCTCGTCGTTGAGAGCAGGACGGCTTGTCAGCTGTCGATGCGGCGCTGCCTGGGGAGGGCAGAGCGAGACCGAGCCGGCCGCGCCGTGGGGGCCGGGCTTCGGCAAGCGTGATCGAGGCGCGGGCCACCCGGCATCCGGGGTCCGCCGGCTCCCGTGCTCCCTGTGCCGATGCGCACCGGTACGTACGTCGGGCCGCGCCGCGGCGTTCCGGCCACGGGGCGGCTGATTCCGGTGATGCGCAGGACACTTGTCTTTCAAACCGTTCGATAAGTCGTCACACGGTCGAATGTTTGCGTGACCATAGGGACACGGTGCGCATGATGTCAACGGGGTGAACAGGAACGGTTACGCAAAGGTGAAGGGTGAGGGGCTCCGGTGACGGACGTGACCGGGGTTCCCTACTGGGGCGAAAGAGGCGCCCGGAGGGGCGGACACGGGGCTCCGACGAGGGGATCCCCGTGTCCTGAAGTCGCTCCATCACGGGACGGTCCGTACCGCCCTCGCGTGCCGAGCCGGAAGGTCAGAAGATGCCCGGGCCGGGGGTGAGGATGCCCTTGGGGTCGTAGCGGTTCTTCCACGTCACCAGTCGCGGCCACATCGAGCCGTAGTGGGCCTGCCAGTCGGCCTGGGTGAACGGGCAGGCGCCGTGCGGGTAGCGGGTCCCGCCGACGGCCGCCGCCTGCTGGTAGAGCCGGTAGTTACGGTCCGTCATCCGCGACGCGAAGTCGGGGTCGGGGCCGGGTCCGGCCGAGTCGGTCAGGACGCTGACCAGCCACACCCAGGGGCCGCCCGAGGAGCCGGGCAGCCGCAGCAGCGGCCGTCCGTAGGTCGAGCGCAGCATCGGGAAGATCAGGCCGAACCCCGTCGGGCCCAGATCCTCCGGCGTCAGCGACGGGAACACCGAGGAGACGAAGTCCTCGACGGCGTCGTCCGGCAGAAACAGGTCCAGCCACGGCTTGACCTTCGCGTCCCAGCCCAGGTTCGCCGCGAACGAGTCGTACATGCGGGTGACCAGGAGGATGTAGTCGAGGAAGCCGTAGTCCTCGAAGGCGGCGCCCGCCGCGGCGGGGCTTAGGCCGCGCAGCAGGTACGACGCGTCGGGCACCTCGCCCGCGTCGTGGAAGACGGTGGCCCACAGCGTCAGCGGCTGCGCCGTGCCGGGCTGCGGAATGCTGCCGAGGGAGTCGAACTCACCGCGGTTCGCCAGGATCCTGACGTCCCGGAAGAACGCGGCGACGTCCGTGTACCCGATCCGGTACGTACGGGCCGACTGCTTGGCGGGCACCAGGTCCACGGTCGCCCGTGTGATCACACCGCACTGGCCGAGTCCCCCGAGCGCCGCCTCGAACAGGTCGGCGTTCTGGGTGCCGGAGCACTGCAGCAGCCGCCCGTCGCCCGTGACCATCTCGAGCTTGCGGGCATGGTCGACCTGGGCGCCCGCCCGGTACGACGACATCATCCCGATGCCGCCCATCGAGAGGGTCCCGCCGACGGTGGTCCCGAGGTAGCTGGTGATCGACGCCGGCCTGAGGCCCTGTCGGAACGCCGCCTCGACGAGGTCCTTCCACAGCACGCCCGCGTCGACGTCGGCGCTGTCCGTGCCGATCGAGTGGATCGTGTGCAGCGACTCCATCTCGATGACCAGTCCGCCGCTGACGAGCGGTTGACCGAACATCGCGTGATGCGCGCCGGCCGGCGCGGTCTTGATGCCGTGGGCCGAGCAGTAGGCGAGCATCTTCCGGATGTCCTTCACCGAGCCCGGTCTGAGTACCGCGCAGGGTCTTCTCACGACGATGTTGCCCTGGTCGTGGGAGTTCGCCGTGAGGACGTCCGGGTCGAACGTGAGGGTGCCGTCGAGAGGCGGGACCGCGGCGAACGAGGCGCTGTCGGCGGCTTCGGCCACCCACTGGCGTCCCACCAGGTCGAAACCGGCCACCAGCGCTACGGTCCCGGCCCCCAGCCGGGACAGGAACCGTCGCCTGTCGAGCTGACCTTGTTCTGTACGTGACATACCAGTCTCCCTGGTGTTGGCGCGGCGGATCGTCGGCACACCCCAGTGGGGGTGCCGTGTCGCAATCTGCGGGTGACTTCAGCCGTTCACGGGTGGCAGTGGTGCGGTCCGGACCTCGGCGCGGCGAGGTGACGGAGTGTCCTGACCCGTGTCCTGACCGGGTCGGCGCTTCTCACTCATGGCGATCTTCCCCCTGAACTGTCCCCGGGCTCATCATGGCCAAAGACAGCCTGTCGCGCGAGAGTTGAATCGTACTCAGAGACCGGTTTACGGTCATTGGCGCACTGATTCGTGAAGAGATCGCGGGGGAAGTCGCGGGGGAATGCGCGGAGCGGGTGTCGATGTCATGGTGGTGTCGCCTCCTGCGGGACGAGGCCGCCTCGCCCCGCCCCCTCGGCCGCGGGGTCCTGTCGATCCACATCGACGACACCAGGCACAGCAGCGCGATCACACACAGCACGAGGGGCACGGAGCGTGCTCCCGCCCACTGGATCATCGCGCCGAGGGCGGGGGCCCGCAGCGACGCCGCCGAGCATGGAGGCGGCGATCGTATGGGCACTGGCGCTGCGCGCCATGGGGGCGGTGCGGGTGAGCCAGCGGCACCAGCGGCAGCGACACCATCACCGGCACCTCCGGCAACGACGTGATCTGCGCCCTCGGCGGTGACGACACGGTCAACGCGGGCTCGGGCAACGACACCGTCCACGGCGGCTGCGGCAACGACCGCATAGACGGCGGCTTCGGCAACGACACCCTCAACGGGGGCCCGGGCAACGACACCCTGATCGGCAACTACGGCACCGACAACCTCAGCACCGTCGACAACGTCGCCGGCAACGACACCGCCAACGGCGGCCCCCACACGGACACCTGCACCACGGACCCGGGCGACACACGCATCGGCTGCCCCTGACCCACCCACCACGTGGGGCCCCGCACACCAGGTGCGGGGCCCCACGTGTTCCTTGCGCCCTACGGCGACCAGTGGCCGACCCGTGCGGCGGACCCCGGCCGTGATCAGCCCTGCGGGTCCTGCGGCCTCACCTCTACCTCGCGCAGGTTCTGGTCGGTCCGCTCGACCCGCGCCTCCGTGCGATGGCCACGGGCGATGTAGTCCCGCACGACCAGTTCCACGGCGTCCTGGGGCGATCCCACCCCGGCCAGGACCATCACCTCCACCACCAGTTCGGCATCCAGACTGACGTTGACCTTGGCCATGGCTCTCCCCTTCGACGCGTGCTGCCCGGACTCTAACCGCAGCCGGCCCACCGCCACCGCCGGACAAGCGCTTGTGACCCTCCCCGGCCCCGGTTACCGTGCGGACAGTCGCCGGGACGCGCCCGAGGAGGCAGCCATGAGATCGCGCCTGCAGTGGACCCACGGCCGCGGAGAGCGTGTCGCCGTCGCACGCGGGCAGACGTACCTGGCCGAGATCGTCCTCAAGGTCCTCGTCGTGGTCGGCCTGCTGTACATGCCGGTCCTCGTCTTCCACTTCGGCACCTGGCTTCCCTTCGCCGGGGCGGGCCTCTACCTCCTCTGGGAACTCGGCCGCGTCAGCAGCGCCCTCGGCGAACTCGCCGCCCTCTGGAACGAACAGCACCAGCCGCGCCAGGAACCCGCCCGAAGCGTCGCCCTCAAGTGACACACGACGGAGCGCCGCGGCCCGCCTCCTCGGCGGCCACGGCGCTCCGTCCACCCCTCACCGACCCTGTCAGGCCAGCCCGAACCGTTCGGCGTGCACCTGCCGCGGGGGAACCTTCAGCGCGCGCAGCGAGGTGAGCACGGCCGTGGTCATCGCCGGCGGACCGCACACGTACACATCGCGTTCGGCCACGTCGGGAACCAGCGCCCGCAGGTTCTCCGGGTCGAACGGCGGGGCGCCCTCCCCGGTGCGGCCGGCGAGCAGGTGCAGCCGCCCACCGAGGTCACCCACCAGCGTCCGTACCTCGTCGCCCAGTACGGCGTCCTCCTCGCTGCGCACCCGGTAGAGGACGACGACGTCGTCGGCCGCCTCCTCCTCCAGCAGAGCGCGCACCGGAGTGATCCCCACCCCGCCCGCGATCAGCAGCGCGCCGGGCCGCGTCCGGTGCAGCGACGTGAACGCCCCGTACGGCCCCTCGACGAACGCGCGGCTCCCGACCGGGACGTGCCGCAGCCCGGCGCTGGCGCTGCCGACCGCCTTGGCGGTCAGCCGCAGGGTGCGGCCGTCCGGCGCCGCCGACAGGGAGAACGGGTTGGCCAGCCACCAGTGGTTGTGTCCGGGGAACCGCCAGATGCAGAACTGACCGGCCCGCGCGGGCAGTTTGTCGAGGTGGCGTCCGGTGACGTGCACCGACACCACGGAGTCCGACTCCGGCACCACGGCCGCGACCTCGAACCGGTGATAGGCGTTGCGCCACACCGGCATCACGATCCGCCCCGTCACCAGCGCGCCGAACGCGAACAGCCACAGCGCCCACCAGTAGACCGTCGCGAACGCGGAGGAGCTGAACGTCGTCGTCTCCTGCAGCTGGTGCACGAACGCCAGCCCCAACGCCACGTACAGCAGCAGGTGCAGGGCGTGCCACGTCTCGTACCGCAGCCGCCGCCGCACCTGCCGGGCGGAGACCGCGGCGATGACGACGACGATCGCCGCGGCCAGCATCCCGAGCAGCGACGCCGGCACCCCGGCCAGGGCGAAGAACGTCTTCGTCATCGACGCGTCGTCGAGCCGCGCGTAGCCCAGCACCACAAGCACGGCGTGCGTGAGGAGGGTCCACAGCAGGGTGAAGCCGACCCAGCGGTGCCACACCGTCAGCCGGTCCATGCCGATGCGCCGGTCGAGCCACGGCAGCCGGGCCACCAGCAACAGCTGGAACAGCATCAGCACCGCGGCGTGCAGACCGAAGAACTTGGCGACCGTGAGCGTCCCGTTCTTGCCGGTCCCGGCGGTGAGGAACAAGATCTCGACGATCACCACGTTGACGATGACGAACGTCCACAGCGCCCAGCGCGCCGCTATGACCGGAGGTATGGTGCTCTGTCGCACCCGTGAAATCGTCGCCTCCACCGCTTCCCCTTTTTGCTCATGTGAGGTACTCGTGCCCGGCACCCGGCGAAACGCGGCCCCGAGCGTCCTAACCTGATACAGCCGCGATCCCGGCACAATCCGGAACTTGGCGTATTCGAAAGCTTTACGTGGCCGGTACGCGCCCGGTTCACCCCGCGACCGCCCCGGCCGCCGTGGCCGGTACGCTGTGTGATTAATGTCTTAACCACAAGCCGTGCAGGGCTGTTGAGGTAAGAGATGACGATCTCGCGGGTCTGGCAGCGCCCCACACTCGGTGCCGTGGCCGAACGGGCCGGGGTGTCCACGGCCACCGTGTCCAACGCCCTGAACGGCACCGGACGGCTGTCGGAGGCGACCAGGCAGCGCGTGCTCACCGCGGCACGCGAACTGGGCCACGCCCAGGCCAGCACGGCCCGCGCGGTGGCCCGCGGCAGCACGGGAGTGCTCGGCCTGACCACCACGGCCTACGGCGACCTGCCCGTCTCGTACACCGAGATCCCTTACTACGCGCAGTTGACGCTGAGCGCGATGGCGGCGGCGCACGAGCGCGGCTACATGCTCATGGTGATGCCGAACTCCCTGTCGCCGTGGATGTGGCTCAACATGCCGATGGACGGCGTCATCCACGTGGATCCGCGCACCGACGACCCGGTGCGTTCCCTGCTGCGGGAGCGGGGCATCCCGATGGTCACCGACGGCCGGCCGCTCCAGCCGCACTGGAACGACGCGTGGGTGGACACCGACCACGACATGGGCATGAGCCTCCTGCTCGGCCATCTCGTCGAGTCCGGCGCCCGGCGCATCGCGCTCTCCCAGCCGGCCCACGACGACGCGTACTCGCAGCTGATCGGACGGGCCTACGCGTCCTGGTGCGCCGAGCACGACATGCCCGCCCTCGTCGAGGAGTACGCCGTGCCCGACTACTTCACGGCCGAACGGGAAGCGGTCGGCCGACTCCTCGACCGTGACCCCCGCCCGGACGCTGTCGTCGGCGTCTACTCCGACTCCGGCCACAACATCCTCGCCGCCGCCCGGCACCGCGGCCTGCGGGTGCCCCGGGACCTGCTGGTGGCCTGCGTCAGCGAGGACCCGGAGTACGCGACGACGAACCCGTCGCTCACCACGCTCAGCCTGCGCCCGGACCGGGTGGGCGTCGAAGTGGTCGACCTGCTGATCTCCCTCATCAACGCCCGCGGCGGGGTGAACCGCCACCGGATCGTCCAGCCCGTCCTCATCCCCCGCCGCTCCACCCGCAGGCCACCACCGACTCCCCGGCGAAGGGAACGGCCGGAGTGACGCGTTCCCCGCGCGGCACCCTTCGCCGGGACACGGTCAGGCGGTGATCGCGGGCTGGTCGGCCACCCACAGCCAGGATCCGTCGGGCTGACGGCGGGCGATCTCCACGGTGATCTCACCGTTGGCCAGCGTGCAGGCCGTCAGAGCCAGATCGCCGGTGATCAGGGGCGGGTGCTGCCGGCCCGGCTCAAGGACGGGCGCGGCCGCGACGAACTGCTCGTACACCTCACGGATCCGGGCGTGTCCGGTGGCGAGGCCGCCCGGCGGAAAGGCCAGCACGGCGTCCGGCTCGTACAGCGCCACCAACCCGTCGACATCGCCGGCGTTGGCACGCTCGATGAAGTACCTCCCCAGGTCGTTCGGCTCCGTCGCGGCCTCGTGCTGTGTCGCGGTTTCTCCGTGTGTCAGGGCTTCTTCATGTGTCATGCGGAGGAGCCTCTCAACGGATACGTGACACCCTGTGTCATGTATTCCGGGTAGGTTCTCCGTATGCGCGCCGACCGGTTGGTGTCCCTGGTGCTCCTGCTGCGGCAGCACGGCCGGCTGTCCGCGACCGCGCTGGCCCGGGAGCTGGAGGTGTCCCCGCGCACGGTGCTACGCGACATCGAGGCGCTGTCCGCGGCAGGCGTACCGGTGTACGCGGAGCGCGGCCGGCACGGCGGTTTCGCGCTGCTGCCCGGTTTCCGGACCGAGTTGACCGGGCTGAGCCACGACGAGGCACTCGCGCTGCTCGTCGCGGGATCGCGGCGGGGCGCGCAGGCGTTCGGACTCGGCGCGGCACTCGCCTCGGCGATGCGCAAGGTCGTGGACGCGCTGCCGGAGAACCAGCGGGCCACGGCCGCCGGCGCGGCCCAGCGTCTGCTCGTCGAACCGGAGACCGATCTGCTCTCGCGCAGGCTCACCGCCGAGGAGGTGCCCGACACCGTCGTGACGGAGATCCGGCGCGCGGTGTTCGCCGGACACCGGCTGCGCATCCGTTACGCGGCCGTGGACCGGGCGCCGACGTGGCGCACGGTGGACCCGATCGGCCTGGTCACGGTGCGCGGCCAGGGCTATCTGCTGGCCACGCGCTCCGGCGCGGACCGCACCTACCGGCTGTCGCGCGTCCTCGCCGCGCGGGAACTCGACCAGCCGGCGCAGCGCCCCGACCGGGTCGACCTGGACCGCATCTGGCAGGAACGCAGCACCCGGTTCCGCACCGGCGGCGACCAGGTCACCGTGGTGCTGCGGCTGGACCCGGCGCGGCGGGAGGAGTTGGCGGGCACCGCGCTGACCGTCGTCGCCGACGCCCCCGAAGAACCTCATGAACCCGGCCGACCCGATGAACCCGCTCCGTCCGATGAACCCGCTGCGTCCGGTGGGCCCGACGAACCCGGCGGGGACGGCCGAGTGCGGCTGCGGGTCACGTTCCAGGACGCGCAGCACGCCGAATGGGCCCTGTGGCGCCTCGGGCGGCACGCCGAAGCCCTGGCCCCGCAGTGGTTGCGCGACTCACTCCGGGACCGCGCCGCCGCGATCGCCGCCCACTACGGAGCACCGTCCGAAGCGCCCCCGGACGGGCGTGGAGGGTACGGGGCCGCCCGATGACCCGGAGGCGCGGCGCGAGAGCGCGGGTCAGATGCCCATGGAGGCCAGCTCGATGGGCGTGCGGTGGTTGGCGGCGGCGGTGACGACGCAGGCGCGGTACGTGCGGCTGGTCCTGACCGCCCGGAAGTAGTCGCGGATGTTCTGCCAGTAGCTGAGGAGGTATCCGACGCCGGGCACGAAACCGGGTGGGCGGGGCACCAGGGCGAACGCCTCGGAGCATCGCAGGATCTCTCCCGTGGCCGTGGACAGGACGTTCGCCACATCGGTGTTCATGTTCCAGCCGGCCGCGAGTTCCGGGGTCCAGATCGCCCCGGCCACCTCCCGGAGGCGTTCCTGCTCCTCGGGCGTCGGATCGCTCAGCGCGCCCGCGGCCACGGCGGAGTGCGCGCTCGGCGACGACGGACCGTCGGCCGCGGACGCGCTCGGCGCCAGCACGGCCGCCGCGACGACCGCGGTCACCCACAACGCCGCCGCCCTGGTGCCACGACGCATGGTCCGCCCCTTGCTCGCTGTCACTGTCACGGACTGTCTCCTCATGTCAGACCTCACTCATGACCGCGCTCAGACGGCCATCGCTTCCTGGAGCCAGCGCGAGACCCGGTACGGAAGCCACCACACCAGCTCGTCGACCCGCAGGACGAGGTGCTCGGAGGCGAACTCGTCCAGGATGCCGGCGGGGACGTCCGTGTGGTGCAGACCCCGGTCGAGCCCGCTGACGGCTTCCGCGTAGCGCGGCTCGTCGGCGGTGAACCGCCGCAGATCCCCCCAGCGCCGGTCGCGGATCTGCAGGAAGCCGGGACCCTGACGCCACACCAGCTTGCAGAGGTAGTGGCGGGTCCGCCAGGCGTGCAGCGCGCTGTCGGTGTCGGTGGGCCCGGTGAGCGTGCGGGGCGGCTGAAGATGGGAGAGGACCTTCCACAGGTGGTCCGCCTGGTCCTGAGGGAGGATCAGATCCCAGTCGACCTGGACGGCACGGGCCGTCAGGTCGCGGACGAGGCTCAGCCGGTCGATCGCCGCGCGTGCGGCGTCCGGTCCGGGCGCGGACAGGTCCACGGGGACGTCGAGTTCGACGAGCCGCGCGCCGAGGGACCACAGGTGCGCGGCGTCGTCGGGAGTGGCGGCGAGAGGGACCCGGCCCAGGGACATGCCCGGCAGTGAACGGGCCTGCGTGTCGTGATCCCGCCATGCGAGCACGGTCGGTGTCGGGGCTGGTGTCGGGGCGGGCGGCGATGTCGGTGTCGGTGCGCTTGCGGGCATGCTCGGTCCTTGTCGGTGTCCGTGGCCGATTGAGGGGCGGGCGGGCAGGAGCGCGGCGGTCAGGGCAGCACGGGGGCCGGGGCGGCGGAAGCAGTGGCCGTCAGTTCCTCGTCGGATTCGGCGGCCGCCCTGGTGTGCACGTGGCGCATGTAGTCGAGGCGCAGCAGGTCCTGGTTGACGGAGGCGG
>NZ_LIQX01000172.1 GCF_001418475.1 Streptomyces ossamyceticus
TTCGGACGTGGGGCGCGAGCGGGTGGACCGGACACTTTCCGGCAGCGGCCGCCGGTTGCGGGTCAGTGCCCGGAGCGCGACGAGGGCGTTGCCGATGCCCCGCAGCACGGGTACGGCCGGACCGGCCTGTTCCTCGCACCGCGGCTGCACGCTGAGCGAGGAGCTCGACGCCACGACGACGGGCTTGCCCGGCGCGCTCTCGGCGACCGCCCTCGCGGCACGGAACTCCTCGGCCTCGTAGTCGGTCTCCTCGTCGGTCATGGTCGCGTGCGCGTCGAGGACGAGCAGCACGGAGTCCACGGCGTCATCGGCGGCGATCAGCTCGACGGACCGCCGGAAGCCACCGTCGGGGTACTCCACGCTCGCGCCCGCGTCGAAGGGGTTGTTCGCCGGCGCGCCCGGCATCGCCGCCTCCAGACCGCGCGCGGTCTCGGCGGTGAAGCGCGGGACTTCCACGCCCTGGTCCGCCGCGAGGTCGGCGGTCAGCGCGGCCTGACCGCCCGAGATGGTGATCACGCCGATGCGGGTGCCGGCGGCCGGAGGGAGCTCCGGTACGGCCAGGCACTGGAGCACTGCCGCCATCTCGTCGTAGTCCGTCACCACCGGCAGATCGAGTTGCTCGAACAGCGCCTGGTAGGCGGCGTCGCTGCCGATCAGCGCGCCGGTGTGGGCGGTCGTGGCGGCGGAGCCCACGCTGCTGCGGCCCACCTTGAGGACCACCACGGGCTTGCCGGCGGCCCGCATCGCGGCGACCCCCTCGATGAAAGAGGGCACGTCCTTGATGGACTCCAGGAGCACGCCGGCGGCACGTGTGGCAGGATCGCGCGCCAGCCAGGACAGGTAGGCCGCGGTGGTGGCGCCGTACTCCCCGCCCGTCGAGATGATCTTCGAGTAGCGGACCGGGCCGGTCGAGCGGGCGATGAAGATGGCGGCGGAACCCGACTGCGCGATCAGCGCCACGTTGCCCGCGGGCAAGCGCGTGATGCTGTTGTCGTCGATCCACAGCGGGATGCGGTCGGTGAGGTTGACGACGCCCATGCAGTTCGGGCCGTGCACCGCCATGTCGCTCGCCGCGGCGAACCGGGTGACCTCTGCGGCCGTGGCGGGGTCGAGTCCGGCGGTCGGCACCAGGGCGGAGCGGCATCCGCCCTTTTCCAGGCCGCGCAGCGCGTCCAGGACGGCCGGGGTCGGCAGCGACACGACGGCGGCGTCGATGCCACCGGGGAGAGAGCCGACGTCCGGGAACGCTTCCAGTCCCTCGACCGTGCGCGCCGCCGGGTGCACGACGTGCAGCTCGCCGTCGTAACCGGCCTGCCGCAGATTGCGCAGAACCTCGTTGCCGCTGGCCCGCTTCCTGGCCGAGGCGCCCAGGACGACGACGGACCTGGGCCGCAGCAGGGCTGTCAGGCCGTCGATGCGGGAAGGAGACTCGGACATGGGGCGACTCCTGGTGACAGGGGATGCGCGGTAGTGACCGGCACCGCCAACGGCGGTCGGCCCTCGCGGGGTTGGTGGGGGTGGTTGCTCCCGACAGCTCGGCGTTGATCGCGGGAGCAGGGACCAGAACTGGGCTCCCCGTGCGGCGGGGTGTGCCGCTCGACGGAGAGGCGCCGGCGAGCCGGAACTCGCGGAGCGACCGGGCGCGGGGGCTTCCAAGGAGAAGAAATCCCCGTTGTGTTTTGGCGAATGTATATCGACAGATACACTTCGGCAAGAGTGTCCGTCCTCTGTCTTCCAGGCGTCACCCGTCGTTTACGCGCCGAGTACTCTCAAGGCGTCCCGCCCGGCGAGCGTCACCCGGGCCGCCACCCTGCTGCCGAAAGCGAGAAGCTGTGCCCCGCTACGTAGATCACGACCAGCGCCGGGCGGAAATCGTCGAGGCGGCCAGGTACGTGCTCGCCCACGGCGGCCCGGCCGAACTGACCATCCGTTCCGTCGCCAAGCGTCTCGGGGGCTCCATCACCCTGGTCACGCACTTTTACCCGACACGGCCCGAGCTGATGCGGGCCGTGGTCACGGCCATGAACGAGAGCTTCGACGCGGAACTGGCGGACCTGGAGACCGGCGCCGACGCGCGCGGCCGGTTGCTCATCCTCCTGAAGTGGATGCTGCCGCTCACCGAGCAGGACTGGGTGAACGAGAGCGGCAGGGTCCAGCTGCTCAGCCAGCGCGGGAAGGACGCGAGCGTCGAGGAGTTCGCCGACGGAATGGACACCAGGATGCGGGACCTGCTGCGGCAGCACCTGGAGCCCCTGGTCCCCGAGGACCGGGTGGAGACCTACGTCGATCTGCTGCGGGTGACCGTGAACGGCATTGTGCTCGCTGCCGTCGAACACCACGACGACTGGCCGGCCAAGCGCCAACTCACCGTACTGGACGAGGCTTTGTCGGCCTTCGGCCTGCGGTAGGCCCATCCGTAGATCGCTCCACCCGCAGACTCGATGCCGGATGGAGACGGGCGCCCTCGGCCATCAGGCCCCGACGCCGAAGGAGGAGCCCCGCGACGGCCTGTTGCTGTCGGCCGATCGCGTCGCTCCTCCGGGCTGTACCTGGAACAACTGATCATCAGTTGCGCTGTGGTGCGAGTATGTCCCCCAACCTGGCTGTCACCGGCCGGAGATGGCGTTGGCCAGTCGTGCCCACCGGCTCGTTGCGCCCAGGTGAGAATTTTCCTCGCGATGATCTGCCGCGCGGTAGAGCGCATACATCGCCTGCACTCCGATCCACCGCAGAGGTTCGGGTTCCCAGCGCCGCATCCGCCTGTTGACCCAGGGAAGCCGAGTGAGAGCGGAGTCCTCGTCGAGCACCAGGTCCGCGAGCGTGCGACCGGCCAGATTGGTGGTGGTCAGACCGCTGCCGACGTATCCGCCGGCCAGGCCGATTCCGGTACCGCGGTCGTAGTTCACGGTGGTGCACCAGTCGCGCGGCACCGCGAGCACGCCACACCAGGCGTGTTCGATCCGTAGGCCGACGGTGGCGGGGAAGAGCGCGTGCAGCGTCGCCGTCAGAGACTCGACGGTCGCGGCCTGGGTGCGTCCGTGGTCGTCCGTCCGCGAGGCGAAGCGGTACGGGTTTCCGCGACCGCCCAGAGCGATACGGCCGTCCGCGGTGCGCTGGGCGTAGAGGTAGGCGTGGGCACTGTCCCCGAGCACCTCCGAACCGTGCCAACCCACCTGGTCCATGACCGTGTCGGGCAGGGGCTCGGTCACGATCATGGAGGAGTTCATGGGGAGCCACGCGCGACGCTGCCCCCGCAAGCCCGCGGTGAAACCTTCGAGACACTGCACAATGTGCTTGGCCGTCACCGTGCCTCGTGTCGTGGTGACTCGATGGGGTGAGACGGCTGTCGCCTCGGTCGACTCGTAAATGACGGTTCCCTGCGCTTCCACCACACGGGCGAGCCCGCGCACCAGCTTGGCCGGCTGAACCCTCGCGCAGTGCGGGGTGAACGCAGCGGAGACGGCCGACGGGACGTTGATCCGTCGGCCGAGCTCGGCGGCCGTCAGCTCGTGGATGTCGGACGAGCCCGCACCCCAGGACCGCTCGTGCTCCACCTCATGGCGCAGGCGGGCTCGTTGGGCTTCCGAGCGGGCGACGAGCAGCATCCCGTCCTTGACGATGTCGGCCTCGATGCCCTCGTGAGCCGTCACGGCGATCACCTTGTCCACTGCGTCGCGCATGGCGGCGAGCAGTTGGACGACGCCGTCGCGTCCATGAACAGCGGCATAGCGTTCGCGGGAGCCCGCGAGTTCGGCGGACAACCATCCGCCGTTGCGGCCCGAGGCGCCGAAGCCGGCGAACTCCCGCTCGATGACGACTATGTGGAGGTCGGGCCGGGCCCGCTTCAGGTAGTAGGCGGTCCACAGCCCTGTCAGGCCGGCGCCGACGATGGCGACATCCACCGTGACATCGTGCGGCAGAGGGGCCCGCCGCGAGGTCACGGGATCATCGCGGTACCAGAAGGACACCTCTCCGTTGCGGGTACCACTCGTGGCGCGCTTCACCGAAGGGAGCGGCCGTTCGTGGGGTCCTTTCGCCGCTGAGGGGGACTTGTGGGAACTGCCGGCCATGCTGGGGGCCTCTCCGTGATGGAACAGGTGCAGGGGTGGAGGGGCGTCCCGCCATGACCGGTGACTGTGTCCTCCGCTGGTGTGATCGGTGGCGGCGGGACTACTCGACGCGCTCACCCAGGATCGCGAGGCTGTCCCAGTTGTACTGGGACGACAGGGCCCGGGGGCCGGTGTCCTCGATCACGACGAGATCCTCGAAGGCGAGGACAGCGGGTGTGGTGACCACCGGTTCGACGGCGAACACCATGCCCGGTTCGAAGATGGTCTGCTCACCGTCACGCAGCCACAGGCTGAGCCCCTCGTGTACGTCGAGACCGATGCTGTGCCCGAGCCACCAGTCCCACATCTCCAGGCCGTTGTCCCGCATGTCGGCGAGGAACTCGTCATGCATGGAGGCCACCGAACGCCCCGGAGTCATCCGCGCGATGGTGCGCTCGTGGACGCCCGCGAGCTTCTCGTACGCTTCCTGGACGTCACCGGGGACGGGGGCCACCGCCACGGTCCGCTGAAGGTCCGAGTAGTACCCGTCGATACAGAGACCGAACTCGATGGAGAAGACCTGGCCGGGACGGATCGGCCGGTCGGTCGGGTGGGTGCGCTGCTCCGGACTCGCCCAGTTGAGGGCCAGCCAGGAGACCTCGTCGACACCTTGCCGGATGGAGGCGAGCCGCAGCTCCTGCGCGAACTCGCGGTCGGTCATCCCCTCCCAGCCTGCCGCGATCGCCTCCACCATCGCGCGTTCACCCGCGGCGGCCACTTCGGCGATGACGGCGATCTCGTCCGGTGTCTTGAGGAGCCGGTTGGCCAGCAGAGCCCGGTCGGCGGAAACCAGTGTCGCCTTGGGCAGCACCCGCGCCAGCCGGTCACGGTCCGCGGCGGTCATGTACTCCGCCTCGATGCCCACCCGGGCCTCGTCCAGACCCTGCAGGCGCAACGCGTCAGCGAGTGAGTTCCAAGCGCCGGTGCCGTACGACCACACGGTGACCGGGATCTCGGTGCGTTCTTTCGCGTAAGTCGGCATCCACTCAGGAATCAACAGCTGCCGCTCCCCGTCACGGCGGCAGATGAGGAACATGTGTTCCTCGGGCACGACGCTGAGGTGGGGCAGGTAGAGATTGGCCAGATGCCGCAGGTTCTGGCGAGAGGTCACGACAACGGCGTCGAGATCTTCCTTGGCAATTGCCTGCACCGTACGCTCGCGCACGGTCCTGTCGTGCATAGGGCGCTTCATCAGCTCTCCTGCATTGGTCGAGGGTGTTCGGCTGCGGAGCCGGGCCAAGGGTTCACTTGATGCTTCCGATACGGGCGAGCGAAGGCTGGTTCAGGTAGGCGAAGGACGCGGTGGCACCGCCCAGCCCCTTCTTGAGGAAGCTGATCTCGTTGATCTGAACCAGGCCCTGGAACCCATAGTTCTTCTCGTAGGTCGATTGCGCCTCGGTGAGAAGCCTGGCCTGCTCGGTCGTGTCCGCGGTGGCCCGCGCTCGGGCCACCAAGGAGATAACCGTCTGGTTCTTGTAGCCGATGAAGTTGAAGTACGTGCCGGGCAGGAACGTCTCGGTCGCTTCCAACGGATCGGGAGCCACATTGAAGCTGACGTTCAAGTAGAGATCCAGCTTCTCGCGGGCGGCAGGATTCGCCGCGGTGTCGGCGTAAGCTGCCGGATCGAGGGGACGGATCTTCACGTTGAATCCGGCTTCCTTGGCAGAAGCCTGAATCAGGACCGCCGCCTGATTCATGGTGGCGTCGCCCGCGAGAACCGCCAGCGTGATGGGCTGCCCCTGGTATCCGGCCTTCTTCGCGAGGGACCTGGCCTGCGACAACGCGGCCTTCGATCCCCACTTCGACCCCTCTGACCGGAAGCCGTCATACGCTTTCCGCCTGACGGTCTTGGCCGCAGCCGAAGTCGTGGGATTGTTCCACACGTCGACGTTCAGCGCCGTGTAGTTGGCTGTGCCGTGATAGACGCTCTTGGCGAGAGCCTTCCTGTCGATCGTCATGTAGAACGCCTTGCGCAGTTCCGGACTGCCCAGCGGGCCGCCGGACCGAGTCGGGGACAGCCCCAGGTACTGCTGGCTCGGCGCCCCGAAGGTGAGAGTTCCGGACGTCGCTTTGGACAGTGCGGGCACCAGGGCGGCCGGCACCTCGTAGGCGCCGTCGACCTCACCCGACAGCAGAGCCTGGGTCAGCGCGGTCGAATCCGAGAGGAACTTCAGCGACACGTGACCGGCCTTCGCCGCGAAGGCGGGGTCCCAGTAATGCTGATTCTTCTCAAGCTCGATGGAAGAGCCCGGCTTCCATTCCTTCAGCGCATAGGGGCCGGTGCACATGAGGCCTTTAGCAGGGCTTCCGAGCGCCTTTCCGGTCTTCTCTCCGAACGATTTCTGCTGGACAGCTCCGGCGAAACTCGCCAGCTCCTTCGGCAGGAGACTGTCCGGCTTGGTGAGACGCACGGTCACTTCGGACGGCCCCGAGGCCTTGATCGTGTCCACATTACGGAAAAGAAAGCCGGTGAGCCCCTGCCTGGCGTGCTCTAGGCTCCACACCACGTCCGCGGGGGTGACCTGGCTGCCGTCCCAGAACTTCACACCCTTGCGAATACTCAGGGTCAGGGTGCGGGAGTCCGGCTGCCGCAGAGATGCGACGCCATCCGTGATCGAGTAGTCGGCGTTGAGCCTCAGCAGGTTGTCACAGAGAGCCGAACTCACCAGAGAGCTGCTGTAGTACCCCGTGTTGGGCGGGTCGATCGTGTTGGGTTCGCCGTAGGGAAGGCCCCAATTCAGAGTGGCGATGTCCGACTTCGCCGTTCCTACCACGCTGGCGGTAGGTGACGGAATCGCAGGGAACGCGCCCGAGCCCTTCCCGCCGCCCGAACAGCCGGCGATCATCAGACTCGCGCCGATTCCGATGCACAGGGCCGCTTTTCTTTTGGCGCTTCTCGCACGAAAAGAGGGTTGGGGTACACGCATGACTGGCTCCAGATGTTCTGTGGGTGGCCGCGCGCCCAAGACGACCACTCGATGACTCCGACGAGTGCTTACTCGTCGGTGTCAGCGAGAATCCGGCCCGGACGGGGTACGTCCGACAGCAAGTTCCGCATGCAGTCGTCTGGGGATAGTCGAGGGATGGGTTCGGTACCGAGCCCAACGGAGAGTGAGATCATCGACCTTCATGTACGCGTGAACATATAACGCAGGATATTTTTCGTCAACGGGTCCGACTTGATCAGTTGGCCTCTACTTCATCCACACACCGACGGCGCCTCCATCGGCGGCGACGTTCGATGCCCTTCTCCCCGCCCGTCATGGTTGACCAGCACCGCATCCGGCCGCGGCCCGGATTCAGTGCGGGGTGAGGCCGAACAGCCGAGCCGCGTTCTCCTTGAGGATCTTCGGCCGCACCTCGTCCTTGATGGGCAGCTCGGCGAAGTCCTTCAGCCAGCGGTCGGGAGTGATCAGGGGGAAGTCGGAGCCGAAGAGCACCTTGTCGCGCAGCAGTGTGTTGGCGTACTGGACGAGCTGCGGCGGAAAGTACTTCGGCGACCAGCCCGACAGGTCAATCCACACGTTGGGCTTGTGCGTGGCGACGGCGAGCGCCTCGTCCTGCCAGGGAAAGGACGGATGCGCGATGATGATCTTGAGGTTCGGGAAGTCCGCGGCGACGTCGTCGAGGTGCAGCGGGTTGGAGTACTTAAGGCGGATGCCGCCGCCCCCGGGCAGGCCCGCGCCGATGCCGCTCTGGCCGCTGTGGAAGAGCGCGGGGACACCCAGTTCCTCAAGCGCCTCGTACAGCGGGTACGCCTTCCGGTCGTTCGGGAAGAACGCCTGCATGTTGGGGTGGAACTTGAAGCCCCGGACCTGATGCTCCTCGACCAGGCGCCGGGCGGCCCGCACTCCCGTCCGCCCCTTCGCCGGGTCGATGCTGGCGAAGGGGATCAGTACGTCCGGGTGGGCCGCCGCCGCTTCGGCGACCTCTTCGTTGGCGATGGCCGGATAGCCGGTGGTGGACTCGGCGTCCACGGTGAACACGACACATGCCATGCGCCGTTCCCGGTAGTACGCGGCGACCTGGTCCAGCTGTGGAAGGCGTTGGCCTCCCGGACCGAAGTGCTGCTCGGATGCGGCGAGGAGGTCCGGGGGCAGGGAGGGACGCCCGTCCTTGGAGACCTCGCAGTGGACGTGGACGTCGATGGCGGTGAGGGAGGTGATGTCGAGTGCGGAGGTCATCCGGCCGTCTCCTGTTGTGCGGTGAACAGTTCGGGAAGAGCGACGCCGCAGGTCGCCGCCCATGCGCTCGCTGGTAGCTGCTCAGCGCGCTCGGTGGACGCGCACGGGCAGGGAGGCCCAGGAGCGGAGGGTGTTGTTGAGGTGTCGGCGCGGGGTCGCCGTGAGTTCGATGTGCTCGACGCGGGCGGCGAGTGCGGTCAGCAGGGTTTCGGCCTCCAGTCGGGCGACGTGCTGTCCGACGCACTGGTGGATGCCCATGCCGAAGCCGACGTGCCCCGAGGGATCCCGCGCGAGGTCGAACCGGTCCGGATCGTCCCACCGGTCCGGGTCGCGGTTGGCGGCGCCGAGGAACATGAGGATCTTCGTGCCCTCGGGGACGACCGCGCCGGCGATGGTCACGTCGGTGGTGGCGGTACGGAAGAACGTCTGTACCGGCGACTGCCAGCGCACCGCTTCGTCGAAGGCGACGCGCGCCAGTTCCGGTCGCTCGCGCAGCCGCTGCCACTGCTCGGGGTGAGTGGCGAAGGCGTAGAGACAGGCCGCCAGGCCGTGCACGGTGGTGTCGACTCCGGCGGTGAGCAGGGAGCGCACCACGAGGGGTGCCTGTGCCCGGGTGAGGTCCCCGCGGTCGGCGGCGGCCCAGATCCTCGCCCCGAATCCGTCATCGGTGAGCGCCTCGCGGGCGCATTGGGCGTTCACCCACGCCGACAGCTCGGCGACCCGATGGGCGTCGGCTCTGACCAGGTCGTTGACGGGGCCGAAGGAGTTGAAGGCCATGTTGCCGTACGGCAGGAGGTTCTCCCGGCCGTCCGGGCCGAGACCCACGGCGTCGGGAAACACCCTGAGTGGAAACGCGCACGCCAGCTCGGTGAAGGCGTCGAACGTCCCCTTGCCACCGGCGAGAACCTGCTCGACGAGTTCCTCGGCCGCCCGCTGCCAGGCCGCGCGCAGCACGCGCAGCGCGGACGGGGCCAGGATGTCCCGCAGCACCCGGCGGGGGGCGTCGTGCCGGGGCGGGTCGGCCTCCAGCAGGATGCTGGGCGGACGCCACGGCTGCTCATGGCGGAAGTTGGCCAGGCCCACCCCCGACCCCGACTCGAAGTGCTGCCAGTCCGCGAGTGCGGCATGCACCTCCGCATGGCGGGCCAGGGCGCGTACGTCGTATCGGGAGAGATACACGACGGGGCCGGCGGTCCTCAGGACGTGGTGCAACTCCTCGGGATCTTCGAGGACGGCGGGTGAGAAGACGTCGATGTCACAGACGGGCAGCGCGGCGGTCCCGGGCATGGCGGCTCCTTGCTACGGGGAAGGCGGGGGAAGGGGTCACAGGTCGAGGACCAGGCGGTCGTCGCGGGACCGGGACACGCACGGGAACATGCAGGTGTTCGCCGCGCGTTCGTGATCGGCGAGGACCGAGTCGCGGTGGTCGGGGCTGCCTTCCAGTACGGGGGTGAGGCAGGTGCCGCAGGTGCCCTGCTCGCAGGAGGACAACACGTCCACTCCGACGCGGCGCACCGCGTCCAGCACCGAGACGTCCGGAGTGACGGTGACGATGCGCCCCGTCCGTCTCAGCTCGACCTCGAAGGGCAGGTCCCGTACCGGCGCGGCCTGTTCGGCGGCGGTGAACCGCTCGGTACGCAGCGTGTGCGTGGGCCAGTGTGCGCAGGCGGCCTCCACCGCTGCGAGGAGCGGAGCGGGTCCGCAGCAGTAGACCTTGGTGTCCGGGCGCGGGGCGCCGAGCCAGGACCCGAGATCGAGCAGTCCGACCTCGTCCTGGGGAGCGATGTGAACCCGCTCTCCGTAGGCCGCGGTCAGCTCCTCCAGGAAGGCCATGGAGGCGCGCGTCCGTCCGCCGTACAGCAGCTGCCACTCCGCGCCCAGCAGTTCGGCCTGCTGGACCATCGGCAGGAGGGGAGTGATGCCGATGCCGCCGGCGATGAACAGGTACGTCTCCGAGGGGACCAGGGGGAAGTGGTTGCGCGGTCCGCCGACGCCCACCCGGTCGCCCGGACGCAGCGTGTCGTGGACAAGCGCCGATCCGCCGCGGCCGTACGGCTCACGCAGGACCGCGACTCGGTAGGTGTAGGCGTCCCACCGGCTTCCGCACAGCGAGTAGTGCCGCACGGTCCTGTCCGGAAGGACGACCTCGATGTGGGAGCCGGGGGTCCAGTCCGGCAGTCGCGCGCCGGCCGGATGCACCAGGGTCAGCGCGACCACGCCTTCGGCCACGGCTTCCTTGGCGGAGATTTCCAGAGTCACGACCACGTCGTCGCTCCCGTCTTCGGATTGCGGGAAGCATGCGTGCGGGTGAGCGAAGGGCGCGACGGGACTCTCATTGGATGAGAGACAAAACGAATTTTCTCTCAGCCGGGCAGGCCGTGAGCCGCCAGGGCCCGGGAAACGCCGCGCGCCGCGGTGCGCACCACGGGCACGACGGAGGCTGCCCCGGCATCGTTCGGGACGATCACGGAAAACGCGGCCACCACGTCCCCCTGTCGGCCGCGCACCGGGGCGGCGATACCGAGAGCCTCCTCGTGCAGGTATCCGGGGCAGTACGCATACCCCTGGCGTCGGATGTCGGCCAGGGTGGAACGCAGCGCGGTGGGGTTGGTGATGGTGTGCGCCGTGTACGCCTTCAGAGGTCCGGCGAGGATGCGCTCCTGTAGTGCGGCGGGACCATGGGCAAGCAGTACGAGACCACTCGACGACCCGTGCATCGGCAGCCGGCCCGCGATACGGGTGTAGTTGACGACCGCTCCCGGCGCTGTGAGACGTTCGAGGAACAGCACCTCGTCGCCGTCCAGCACCCCGAGCTGGACATGGTGTCCCACCACATCGTGCACGCCCTCCAGGAACGGCATTGCCGCGTCCCGCAGGGACATGGTGGGCGAGGCCCGCGTCCCCAGCTCCCACAGACGCATGCCGACCCGCACCCGCCGGTCGGCGTCACGCGCCAGGAAGCCGTGCTCGGCCAGCTCCGCCACCAGCCGCGAGGCGGTCGCCAGGTGCAGCCCCGTACGCCGGGAGATCTCGGAGACGGTGAGAGCCGGGTCGTCGGGTGTGAACACTTCGAGAATCCGCACGGCTCGTGACAGAACCGACTCGCCTGTCCGTGTTGTCCTCACACAGACATGATCGGCGCATGGTTTCAGGAGGTCCAGGTCCGCAGGGCTGCGGATGACATTCGCCGCGGTCGATCCGTTGACTTTCGGGGCGCTCGTCCGGGCCGTCTTCGGGGGGACAACGCACCAGTGGCTGGCCAGCCCGGAGACTACGGATCGCTCAGCGGCTGTCCGGAACTTGCAGCTCCTTGATCAACACCCCTCGCCCGTGCCGTCCATCGCCATCAGCCGCAGGCCCGCCAGAACGCATGCGCCATCCGCTCATCCCCTCAATCCGCGTCCAGAACGCCATGCGCAGCGGATTTCCTTTCCAACGCGCAGCGACTCAAGGACAGGTGGATCGCCCCCCAGTACGCGGTGACAGCTCCGGGACCGTCAGGGTCTCCATCGGGATCACGCGGTCAGCCCCGCGCCTGCGGGGACAGGTCCGCGGGCGACGCCGACTGCCGGTGTAGCGGATGGACCGCTGATGCTCCCGGAGACATCGAACACCGAGGTCAGAAGCCGACAGCTGTGATCGTGCCTCCGCAGATCAGGCTCGTGCGTCTCGCTGCTGGACTTCCTTGAGGACTCCGGCCACCGTCACGAAGTCGTTGTCCACGTGGAGAACGGTGTGCCCATGGTGTACAGCTGTCGCGCACACCAACAGATCGATCGCGCCGGCCGCCCGATGCTGGCCCTGCTGGGTCAGCTTGTACTGGGCGGTGTCGACCCAACGCCAGGCGTTCTTCGGAACCGGGGAGAGCAAGCAGAGCGCGTCCAGTTCCTCTGCCAGCTCATCTCGGTGAGACGGGCTGGTCGCCGAGTAGAGAAATTCGGTACGTGTCGGCTCGCAGAGGTGGAAGACCCCGGCGGCAATGTGTCCCTCCCAGGGCCGCAATGCGCCTGGGGTGCGAAACAGATGCCACAGAGCCGAGGTATCCACCAGATACGTGATCACTCGAAGGCCTCGCGTCGCGCACGCTTCTCCGCGTCATGCGCCGCTGCGGCCTGCTCGAAATCGCCACGCGCACCTCGCGCGGCCAGCTTCTCCGCAGCCTCAAGCCGCTTGATCCGCGCCACGTAGTCCCGAAGGGCCGCGTTGACGGTCTCCTTCTTCGTCGTGACACCCATGAGCCGCATGGCCTCGGCCAGCGCCTCGTCGTCGAGATCAATCTGCGTGACGGACATCGGACACCTCCAGCATCCACGATGTATGCAAACATAATACATCACCAACATCCGGCGCGACCATCGATCACGAACAGACCACTCCATGGGAGCGTGCAGGATGTTGGGGCGCTCCCCTGGGCCCGCTTTCCGCTACGGGACGGACCAGCGGAGGCCTGCCCGACGCCGCCACGAATTAC
The DNA here is from genome assembly GCF_001418475.1 of Streptomyces ossamyceticus. Classification (GTDB taxonomy): domain Bacteria; phylum Actinomycetota; class Actinomycetes; order Streptomycetales; family Streptomycetaceae; genus Streptomyces; species Streptomyces ossamyceticus. The sequence goes on from NZ_LIQX01000172.1 coordinate 12,765, forward strand.
CCCATAGCCGCCGCTCAACGCCGCGCCCGCGCCATCCGTCCACGCACCCTCGCCCAGCGCAACAGCGAACTCGCCGCCGCAGAAGCACTCGATGCCTCTCCTTTTGCCCTGCCAGTCTGATCTCGCGTGCCCCGATGCCCTCGGCACACATACACCGAACAACGAGACGCGAACGCCTCACGGATCTCCGCGACACCGCCGGAGTCGCACGTCCGGCCACCCCTGTGGACCTCCCGCACGCCACCTCCAAGCCCGTACACAGCGCCCTCAAGGCGGTGCCGAGAACGACGAGGGCCGTACCGGCGACCAGCCCACCAGGTTGAGACGTCCCTCCCAGCGGGTCCACAAAGATCGCGACGGCGAGCCTCAGGGGCGGCGACCGGGCATCGGAACACAGCCGGCTACCGGCAATCCGTAGTCCGCTGTCATCCGACCAGCTGAACGAGGCCCGTCGGCAACCGCCCGGCTACCTGCCCAACCGAAACCGTGAGGCCCTAAACCAGGAAGTCAACTACTCCAAGGGCCGTTTCCTCTTGGGGCAGTTCCTTGACGCCTACCCGCCATCGCCAGACGCGCCCCTTCCGAGACCACAGGCCCAGATGATCTCCACTTCGAACCCGGAGACCCACGCAGCCGGCTGGTCACAGGCCACCCCACTCCCGGACGCTTTTCGCGATGCCGGCGGCCTCAGGACGGCCTCAAACCATGGCGCCGTCGCAGCAAAGCCGACCAGAACCGGGCTCGCCAGGGGTGCGTTGGCGTGCATCTACGCAGGTCAGGGGAGCAACGGCCGACGGAGGCCACGTCGGCTCGCGAACCCACGAGCAGCGGATTCAGTCCGTTCAGGCGAAGTTGACGATCTGACACCCAAAAAAGAACGTTTCCGCAGGTCAAACGCCTGCATGGTGGGGCGGGTGGGACTCGAACCCACGGCCGACGGATTATGAGTCCGCTGCTCTAACCGGCTGAGCTACCGCCCCGTACGGCGTGTCGCGCACATTTGTGCGCGCCGTCTGCCGCAGCATAGCCGCTCATACGATCTCCTGCTTCGGATGGTCGGCTTCACGCGTGCGCTTCTTGACCATGGAGACCACGACGCGGCCCGCGCGGTTCCCCCGGACATGAAAAAGGACCCCGTGGGGTCCTCGTTCAGGCTGCTCCCCCGACTGGACTCGAACCAGTAACCTGCCGGTTAACAGCCGGCTGCTCTGCCAATTGAGCTACGGAGGACCGAGCTCCCCCGACTGGACTCGAACCAGTAACCTGCCGGTTAACAGCCGGCTGCTCTGCCAATTGAGCTACGGAGGAATGCCTCGTTGCATCGAACGCACCTACCTGGGTATTCGCCAGGGGGCGTGCGCTCGCTGCGACACATACATTAGCGCAAGCTGGGGGGTGCTCCGCCAATCGGTATCCCCCGCGCCCGCCGCCCGCGCAGGGCAACGCAAGGGACCGACGCAGACGTAAGGGAAGGGTGGCCGCCATGCGCTATCGGCTCACGTTCTTTGCCGGACTGGCCCTGGGGTACGTCCTGGGCACACGCGCCGGACGCGAGCGTTACGAACAGCTGAAGAAGTCCGCCCGGCAGGTCGCGCAGAACCCGGCCGTGCGCAACACCGCGGAGTCGGCCGCCCAGCAGGGGCGCGTCTTCGCCGGCAAGGCGTACCACGTGGTCAGCGAGAAGGTCGGCGAGCACGTGCCGGAGTCCGTCGCCGGCCGGGTCCGCTCGCTGCGGGAACGCAACGCGAACGGCGCGGGACCGGACGACTGGGGCACCAGCAACACCTGACGCGTCCGAGGGGTCGCCGGGGCACCGTCACCACCGGCACCACCGGCCTCGACCGGACGACGGGGACGCCGGGTGACACCCGGCCCCGACCGGACGGGCGGGGCGTCGGCGGCGTCCGGTCGCTCCGTCGGGACGCAAGAGATTTCGCTCGCACGTCGGCGATCGGCCCATCGTGGCCGGTCGCCGACGTGCGTGTCCCCCCGATGGGCCCCGGCCCTCGTTCCACGGCACGCCACACCCCTCCCCGTGCGGCAGAATTTCTGCCATGGGGATAGTCGCCGGGCTGGACAGTTCGCCCGAATTTACGCGCATTGTCGTCTGTGACTCGGACACAGGGGCCGTGCTCAGGCAGGGGTATGCCCCACACCCGGTGGAGCCCGCGCCGAACGGGGGGCGTCCCGCGGACGTCGATCCGCAGGCGTGGCTGCTGTCCCTGGGGGAGGCGGCCGGCGGCGGGCTGCTGGAGGGCGTGCAGGCGATCGGTGTGTCGTCGCAGCAGAACGGGCTGGTCGCGCTGGACGCACAGGGCAACGCCGTGCGTCCGGCGATGGTCGGCGGTGACAAGCGTGCCCAGGTCGCCGCGGCGGACCTCATCGACGCGCTCGGGGGGCGCGGCGCCTGGGCGGAGGCCGTCGGGTGCGTGCCGGGGGCCGGGCAGCCGGTGACGAAGCTGCGCTGGATGAGCCGTACGGAGCCGGACGCGGCCATGCGGACGGCCGTGCTGCTCCAGGCGCACGACTGGCTGGTGTGGCAGTTGCTGGGGCGGCCCGTGCGGCGGACCACCGACCGGGGCGGCGCCTCGGGCACCGGGTACTGGAACGCGGCGACCGGCCAGTACCGGACCGACCTCGTCGAGATGGCGCTCGGCCACCAGGTGATGCTCCCCGAGGTGCTGGGCCCCTCGGACGCCGCCGGTACGACGCCGGAGGGGCTCCTCATCTCCGCCGGCACCGGCGAGACCATGGCCGCCGCGTTCGGGCTCGGCATCGGGCTCGGTGACGCGGTGGTGTCACTGGGCGCCAGCGGGTCCGTGATGGCCGTGCACACCGAGGCGCTCGTCGATTCCTCGGGGATGATCACCTCGCTGGCCGACGCCACGGGGATGCACCTTCCGGTCGTCACCACGCTGAACGCCGTACGGACACTGCGGGGCGCCGCCGAGATGCTGGGTGTGCCCGACCTGGAGGGGCTCTCCGATCTGGCGCTGAAGTCGACGCCGGGGTCGCACGGGCTGGTGATGCTGCCGTACCTGGAGGGTGAGCGGACGCCGAACCTGCCGCACACGGCGGGGACGCTGGCCGGGCTGCGGCGGGAGTCGATGAAGCCGGAGCACTTCGCGCGGGCCGCGTTCGAGGGCATGCTGTGCGGGCTCGCGGACGCGCTGGACGTGCTGCGGGGGCGCGGCGTCGACGTCCGGCGGATCTTCATGCTGGGTGCGGCGGCCGAGCTGCCCGCGGTGCAGGCGGCGGCGCCGGCGCTGTTCGGGGTGCAGGTCGTCGTGCCGCAGCCGGCGGACTACGCGGCGGTCGGCGCCGCGCGGCAGGCGGCCTGGGCGCTCGGGGTGTCCCAGGGCGCCCTCGACCCGCGGACGCCGCCGATGTGGCCCGGGGCGGCCGCGCAGGTCCTGGAGCCGGGCGAGGAACTGGCCGTGGGGCAGGCCGTGCGCCAGCAGTACGTGGCGGTTCGCGAACAGACGCATCCGGGGGCGTTCCGGGGCTGACCGCCCGGCGGAGCGGCCCTTCTCGGCCGCGACGACCTCAAGGACTCGCCATCGATCCTTCACCGTTGGGTTAATTCGGTTGAGGTAACGCGGGTGGAGTGTTCGACGATGGGGGGTGGTGCATCCCATCCCATCGCCGATTCCGAGAGATCTCGCGTGCTCATACGACTGCTCAGAAGTCATCTACGTCCGTACAAGAAACCCATCGCTCTGCTGGTGCTGCTGCAGTTCGTGCAGACGTGCGCCACGCTCTACCTGCCCACATTGAACGCGGACATCATCGACAACGGTGTCGTGCGGGGCGACACGGGCTACATCCTGGCCTTCGGCGCGCTGATGATCGGGATCTCGCTGGTCCAGGTCGTCTGCAACATCGGGGCCGTGTACTACGGCGCCCGTACGGCGGCGGCGGTCGGCCGGGACATCCGGGCGGCCGTGTTCGACAGGGTGCAGTCGTTCTCGGCGCGTGAGGTCGGTCACTTCGGGGCGCCGTCGCTGATCACGCGGACGACGAACGACGTCCAGCAGGTCCAGATGCTGGTGCTGATGACGTTCACTCTCGTGGTGTCCGCACCGATCATGTGTGTGGGCGGCATCGTGCTGGCGCTCGGTCTGGACGTGCCGCTGTCGGGCGTACTGCTGGCCGTCGTGCCGGTGCTCGGTATCTCCGTCAGCCTCATCGTGCGCCGGTTGCGCCCCCTGTTCCGCACCATGCAGGAGCGGCTCGACATCGTGAACCGGGTGCTGCGCGAGCAGATCACCGGCAACCGGGTCATCCGGGCCTTCGTCCGGGACGACTACGAGAAGGACCGCTTCCGTACCGCGAACACCGAGCTGACGGACGTGTCCCTGGGCACCGGCCGGATGCTGGCGCTGATGTTCCCGATCGTGATGACCGTCATCAACTTCTCGTCGATCGCGGTGGTGTGGTTCGGCGCCCACCGGATCGACAGCGGCGGGATGGAGATCGGTGCGCTCACCGCCTTCCTCGCCTATCTGATGCAGATCGTCATGGCGGTGATGATGGCCACCTTCATGTTCATGATGATGCCGCGCGCCGAGGTGTGCGCGGAGCGCATCCAGGAGGTCCTCGACACCGAGACGAGTGTCGTGCCGCCCCTCGCGCCCGTGCGGGAGTTGCGGCGCAGCGGGCACCTGGAGATCCGGGGAGCCGGGTTCCGTTACCCGGGGGCCGAGGAGCCGGTGCTCCGATCCATCGAGGTCGTGGCGCGGCCGGGTGAGACGACCGCCGTCATCGGGTCGACCGGCAGCGGCAAGTCGACGCTGCTGGGGCTGGTCCCCCGGCTGTTCGACGCCACCGAGGGCGAGGTGCTCGTCGACGGCGTCGACGTGCGCACGCTCGATCCGCGGCTGCTGGCCAGGACCGTGAGCCTGGTGCCGCAGAAGCCGTACCTCTTCTCGGGGACCGTGGCGACGAACCTGCGGTACGGCAATCCGGACGCCACCGACGAGGAGCTGTGGCACGCGCTGGAGGTGGCGCAGGCCAAGGAGTTCGTCGAGCGGCTGGAGGGCGGACTGAACGCCCCCATCTCGCAGGGCGGCACCAATGTGTCGGGCGGTCAGCGGCAGCGGCTGGCGATCGCGCGGACACTGGTGCAGCGCCCGGAGATCTATCTGTTCGACGACTCGTTCTCCGCGCTCGACTACGCGACGGACGCGGCGCTGCGGGCGGCCCTGTCGCAGGAGACCGCCGAGGCGACCGTCGTCATCGTGGCCCAGCGGGTGGCGACCATCCGGGACGCCGACCGGATCGTGGTCCTGGACGAGGGCCGCGTCGTCGGGACAGGGCGGCACCACGAGCTGATGGCCGAGAACGAGACGTACCGGGAGATCGTGCTCTCCCAGCTGACGGAAGCGGAGGCAGCCTGATGGCCGGGCCGTTGGGACGCATGGCGGGAGCCGGGGGCGGTCCCGATCAGCAGTCCATGGACTTCAAGGGGTCCGGGAAACGACTGCTCGCGCAGTTCAAGCCCGAGCGGTTCACCATGTACGCGATGGTCGTGTGCGCGGTGATCAGCGTCGGTCTGTCGGTGCTGGGGCCGTGGATCCTCGGCCGGGCGACCGACCTGGTCTTCGCGGGCGTGGTCGGACGGGAGATGCCGGCCGGCCGGACCAAGGCCGAGGTCCTCGAAGGGATGCGCGAGCGCGGTGACGGCCGTGTCGCCGACATGCTGTCCGGGACGGACTTCACGCCGGGCAAGGGCATCGATTTCGAGGCCGTCGGGGCCGTGCTGCTGGTTGCCCTCGGCATCTTCCTGGTGGCGGGCCTGCTGATGGCGGGGGCCACACGGCTCTCCAACCGGGCCATCAACCGGACGATGTTCCACCTGCGGGCGGAGCTCCAGGCGAAGCTGTCGAGGCTGCCCCTGTCGTACTTCGACAAGCGGCAGCGCGGCGAGGTGCTCAGCCGGGCCACCAACGACATCGACAACATCGGCCAGACGCTGCAGCAGTCGATGGGGCAGCTCGTCAACTCGCTGCTGACGATCGTCGGCGTGCTGGTGATGATGTGCTGGGTGTCGCCGCTGCTGGCGCTGGTCGCGCTGGTGACCGTGCCGCTGTCGTTCGTGGTGGCCACCCGCGTCGGCAAGCGGTCGCAGCCGCACTTCGTGGCGCAGTGGCGGACCACCGGGAAGCTCAACGCGCACATCGAGGAGATGTACACCGGGCACACCCTCGTGAAGGTGTTCGGTCGGCAGGACGAGTCGGCGAAGCAGTTCGCCGAGGAGAACGAGCGGCTGTACGAGGCCGGGTTCAAGGCCCAGTTCAACAGCGGGATCATGCAGCCGCTGATGTTCTTCGTGTCGAACATCAACTATGTGCTGGTCGCCGTCGTCGGTGGACTGCGGGTGGCCACCGACGCCCTGTCCATCGGTGACGTGCAGGCCTTCATCCAGTACTCGCGGCAGTTCTCGATGCCGCTGACGCAGGTCGCGTCCATGGCGAACCTGGTGCAGTCGGGCGTCGCCTCCGCCGAGCGGATCTTCGAACTGCTGGACGCGGAGGAGCAGGCCGCGGACGCCGTGCCCGGGGTGCGGCCGGAGGAACTGCGCGGCCGGGTGGCGCTGGAGCGCGTCTCCTTCCGCTACGAGCCGGACAAGCCGCTGATCGAGGACCTGTCGCTGGTGGTCGAGCCCGGCCACACGGTGGCGATCGTCGGGCCCACGGGCGCCGGCAAGACGACCCTGGTGAACCTGCTGATGCGGTTCTACGAGGTCACCGGTGGGCGGATCACGCTGGACGGTGTGGACGTCGCGTCCATGTCCCGTGACGAGCTGCGCGACGGGATAGGGATGGTCCTCCAGGACACCTGGCTGTTCGGCGGGACCATCGCGGACAACATCGCGTACGGGGCGTCCACCGCGCGCGAGGTCACGCGCGGGGAGATCGAGGAGGCGGCCCGGGCCGCGCACGCGGACCGGTTCATCCGGACGCTGCCGGACGGCTACGACACCGTGATCGACGACGAGGGCACCGGGGTGAGCGCGGGTGAGAAGCAGCTCATCACCATCGCCCGCGCGTTCCTGTCGGACCCGGTGATCCTGGTGCTGGACGAGGCGACGAGTTCCGTGGACACCCGGACCGAGGTGCTGATCCAGAAGGCGATGGCGAAGCTGGCGCACGGGCGGACGTCGTTCGTCATCGCGCACCGGCTGTCGACGATCCGGGACGCCGACACGATCCTGGTGATGGAGAACGGCTCGATCGTCGAACAGGGCGCGCACGAGGAGCTGTTGGCGTCGGGCGGGGCGTACGCCCGCCTGTACAAGGCGCAGTTCGCGGAGGCGGTCGCCGAGGTGGACTGAGGCGCGGGCCCTCTGGGGGGCGCGTTGTCGGGTGCGGGTCCGTTGTGGTTTCTCGCGCAGTTCCCCGCGCCCCTGAAGGCATGGGCCTACGGCCCGGCCTTCATCGGAAAAGCACGGGGCCGCAAGCCCCTGCTTCTCCAGGGGCGCGGGGCGGTGACATATGCGGCTCCGCCGCCTGGGCGCGACCAGCCCTCACCCACCCGCACCCGCCAACGACAGGCGCACCCCCGTCCCACCAGGCGCCCCTCAGTCCAGATAACCCCTCAGCTGATCCGCGAACGCGTGGTCCCTCAGCTTGTTCAGGGTCTTGGACTCGATCTGCCGGATCCGCTCACGGGTCACGCCGAAGATGCGGCCGATCTCCTCCAGCGTCCGCGGTCGCCCGTCCGCGAGCCCGTACCGCAGCTGCACCACCTTGCGTTCCCGCTCCCCCAGCGTGGACAGCACCGCCTCCAGGTGTTCCCGCAGCAGTAGGAACGCCGCCGACTCCACGGGGCTCGCCGCGTCGCCGTCCTCGATGAGGTCGCCGAGCGCCACGTCGTCCTCCTCGCCCACGGGGGCGTGCAGGGACACCGGCTCCTGGGCGAGGCGGAGCACCTCGCTGACCCGCTCGGGCAGCAGGTCGAGGTGGGCGGCCACCTCCTCCGGCGTCGGCTCGTAGCCCCGTTCCTGGAGCATGCGGCGCTGGACGCGGACGACCCGGTTGATGAGTTCCACCACGTGGACGGGGACGCGGATCGTGCGGGCCTGGTCCGCGAGCGCGCGGGACATGGCCTGGCGGATCCACCAGGTCGCGTACGTGGAGAACTTGTAGCCGCGGGCGTAGTCGAACTTCTCGACGGCTCGGATGAGGCCCAGGTTGCCCTCCTGGACGAGGTCCAGCATGGTCAGGCCGCGGCCCACGTACCGCTTGGCCACGGACACGACGAGCCGCAGGTTCGCCTCGATGAGGCGGCGCTTGGCCATGCGGCCCAGGACGACCAGCCGGTCGAGGTCGAGGGCGAGCCGGCTGTCGAGGTCGGGGGTGCTGCCGAGCTTCTCCTCGGCGAACAGGCCGGCCTCCACCCGGCGGGCCAGTTCCACCTCCTCGGCCGCCGTGAGCAGCGGGATGCGGCCGATCTCCCGCAGGTACTGGCGGAACAGGTCGGAGGAGGGGCCGCTGGTGTCGGTGCGGCGCGGCAGTTCGACGGGCTCGGGTTCGGCCGTCTCGATGGCCTCCACGGCCGCCGCGGGCGGCTCGTCGGCGTCCGGCGGGGCCTCCGGTGCCGTCTCGGGGTGGTGCGCGGCGCGGCTCTGGGCCGGGACCGCGTGGATCACGTCGGTCTCCGCGCCCGGCTCCGCGCCGTCGGTACTCAGGGCCGTACCGGTGTCGTTCTGTACGAGGGTCTGGGTCTGCACGGGGGCGACCTCCAGGGATGTCGCTGCTGACGCGTACGGCAGCGGTATGTCGGGGATGGCGCGGGCGGCCCGTCCGCCCTCCATCCCGTACTCATCGAGCGGAACCGCGGGGATCTCGGACCCATGGGGGACGGGTCGGCCGCGCTCCGAGGACTCAGGCACCGGAACCCAGTGTGGAGTACGACACACAGCCGCCACGAGGGGCGTGCGGTGACTTTTTGCGTCCGGTCCGTGACCCCACGGTTACTCTCATGGACGAGTGGGCCGCTGACAGGCCGTGAAACAGCTTGAAGCACGTACGGAACGGGGGCGACCTGCGGGGACCGGCGCCCGATTGGCAAGTGCGCCGGGGATGTTCCCCTCTTCTAGAGCGCTTCCGCGCCCCTCTCCCGCAGGGCCTGGTCGTACTGCTGGAGCACCCACAACTCGTTCTGCACGGCGGCCAGCTGGGCCGGGTCGCCGTGGGCGCCGAGGCGGGCCAGGCTGCTCTGCACGTCCCGTACGCGGCGCTCGACGGCGCGGCGGCGGACGGTGACCAGCTGGGCGCCGGCGTAGATCTCGTCGACCGTCTTGCGCATGATGGCCTCGACGGCGAGCTCGGTCACCATGGCGCGCACGGCGTCGTCCGGCGCGGACTCCCGGACGCGGACCAGATACTCCTGCGGGTCCTCGACGCCGAACTCGACGCCGCCCGCCTCGATGATCGCCTCGCGTACGGCCGCGTAGGGGGCGGCGGTGAACTCGTCGATCCCGTACGCGTCGAACGCGGGGGCCACCAACTCGGGCCGCTGGAGGGCGAGTTTGAGGAGCTCGCGCTCGGTGGCGTAGACGGGGTTGCGCAGCACCAGGGCGGGGCCCGAGGGGCGGCGGGCGGCGGTCTCGTACGGCTGCGCGGGATGCTGGGGGGTGGGCGCGGGGCCCTTGCCGCCGCGGTCGCGGGCCCAGCGGGCCAGCTGGGCGACGCGCTTGACGACGAACTGGGTGTCGAGGATGCCGAGCATGCCGGCGAGCTGCACGGCGACCTCGTGCTGGGCGCCGCTGTTCTTGATGCGGGCCACGACGGGTGCCGCCTCGTCGAGGGCGGAGGCGCGCCCGGCGGCCGTCTCCAGGTCGTAGCGGGCCACGATGTGCCGGAGGGCGAACTCGAAGAGCGGGGTGCGGGGTTCGACCAGCTCGGTCACCGCGTCGTCGCCCTTGGCCAGGCGCAGCTCGCAGGGGTCCATGCCGTCGGGGGCGATGGCGATGTAGGTCTCGGCGGCGAACTTCTGGTCGTCCTCGAAGGCGCGCAGGGCTGCCTTCTGACCTGCCGCGTCGCCGTCGAACGTGAAGATCACCCGGGCCGAGCCGTTGTCCATGAGCAGCCGGCGGAGGATCTTGATGTGCTCGCCGCCGAAGGCCGTGCCGCAGGTGGCGATGGCGGTGGTGACCCCGGCGAGGTGGCAGGCCATGACGTCGGTGTAGCCCTCGACGACCACGGCACGGCTGGCCTTGGCGATGTCCTTCTTGGCGAGGTCGATGCCGTAGAGCACCTGCGACTTGCGGTAGATCGGGGTGTCGGGGGTGTTGAGGTACTTCGGGCCGTTGTCCGCCTCGTACAGCTTGCGGGCGCCGAAGCCCACGACATCGCCGCCGATGTCGCGGATCGGCCACATCAGCCGGCCCCGGAACCGGTCGATGGGGCCCCGGCGGCCCTCCTGGGCGAGTCCGGACAGGAGCAGCTCCTTGTCGGTGAAGCCCTTGCCGCGGAGGTAGCGGGTGAGATGGTCCCAGCCCTGGGGGCTGTAGCCGACGCCGAAGTGGACGGCGGCGGCCTGGTCGAAGCCGCGCTCGGCGAGGAAGATCCGGCCGGTGTCGGCCTCGGGGCTGGTCGCGAGCTGCTCCGCGTACCACTCGGCGGCGATCTTGTGGGCCTCGACGAGGCGGATGCGCTCCCCGCGCTGGTGGGAGGGGTTGTACCCGCCCTCCTCGTACCGCAGGGTGATGCCCGCCTGGGCGGCGAGCCGCTCGACGGCCTCCGAGAAGGAGAGGTGGTCGACCTTCATCACGAACGTGATGGTGTCGCCGCCCTCCTGGCAGCCGAAGCAGTGGAAGAGTCCCTTGCTCGGGCTGACCTGGAAGGACGGCGACTTCTCGTCGTGGAAGGGGCACAGCCCCTTCAGGTTCCCTCCGCCGGCGTTGCGCAGCTGGAGGTACTCGGACACCACGGCGTCGATCGGGACCGCGTCCCGTACCGCCTTCACGTCCTCGTCGTTGATCCGTCCTGCCACGCGGTGATTCTACGGGGGCGCACCGACAGCTAGGGTCTGTCGTTTGGATCATGCCGACTTCGGGCTACGGCACTGACGGCCCCCGCGGCCCAGGCGTGATCCAAGCGACAGGCCCTAAGGTGCCGCGATCAGCCCGTCGAGGGGGACCTGGGGGTTGGAGAGCGCGTCCACGTCGATCCGGGCCCGTGACCTGATGAGCTTCTGGATCTGTTCCGTGACGTCCCACACATTCACGTTCATCCCGGCGAGGACCCGTCCCTCCTTGACCCAGAAGGCGATGAACTCGCGTTTCCCGGCGTCCCCGCGGATCACCACCTGGTCGTAGGAGCCGGGCGGCGCCCACCCCGAGTACTCCATGCCCATGTCGTACTGGTCGGAGAAGAAGTACGGCACCCGGTCGTAGGTGACGTCCTTGCCGAGCATGGAGCGGGCGGCGGCCGGGCCGCCGTTCAGCGCGTTGGCCCAGTGCTCGACCCGCAGCCGGGTGTCGAACAGGGGGTGCGGGAAGGACACCACGTCACCGGCCGCGTAGATCGACGGGTCGGAGGTGCGCAGGCCCGCGTCGACGACCACTCCTCCGCCGTGCGCGCGGTCGGCGATCTCCAGGCCGGCTGCCTCGGCCAGGCCGGTGCGGGGCGCCGCGCCGATCGCGGCGAGGACGTCGTGCGCCGGGTGCTCCTCACCGGTGTCCGTGCGTGCGGCGAGGACCATGCCGTCCTGGCCGACGATCTCGGTGAGCTTCGCGCCGAAGGCGAAGCGCACCCCGTGCTCGCGGTGCAGCTGGGCGAAGAGGTTGCCCAGCTCGGGGCCGAGGACGCCGTGCAGGGGTGTGGGCTCCGGCTCGACGACGGTGACCTCGGCGCCGTACTCGCGGGCCGCCGCCGCGACCTCCAGGCCGATCCAGCCGGCGCCCGCGACGACCAGGTGGCCGTTGTCCCGGCCGAGGGCGGCGAGGACGCCCTTGAGGCGTTCGGCGTGGGCGAGGCGGCGCAGATGGTGGACGCCCGCGAGGTCCGTGCCCGGGATGTCCAGGCGGCGGGGCTCGGCGCCGGTCGCCAGCAACAGCTTGTCGTAGTGGACGAAGGTGCCGTCGTCCCCGAAGTGCACGGTCTTCGCCGCGCGGTCGATCGTGTCGACGGTCTGGCCGAGGTGCAGCTCGATGTCGTTGCGCGCGTACCAGGAGGGCTCGTGGACGAAGACGCTGTCGCGTTCCTCCTTGCCCAGCAGATAGCCCTTGGACAGGGGCGGGCGCTCGTACGGGTGGTCGCGTTCGTCGCAGATCAGTATCACGCGGCCGGTGAAACCCTCCGCTCGGAGCGTCTCGGCCGCCTTCGCGCCGGCGAGACCGCCTCCGACGATGACGAATGTCTGATCCGCGTCGACCACTTGATGCCTCCTCTTGAGGGTGCGTCCACTTGCGAGCGTCCCGCACGGAGCGTGATGCGGGAAGAGGTAGTGACCCGATCAGGCCACGGAGGGTCACATGGATGCCCCATACGCCCCGTGGGTCGCACTCAGTCGGTCGCGGGCCGCCGGTCGTGCGCCGTCGGTCACGGGCTGTCGGTCACCCCCTGCCGGTCGCGTTCGTCAGTCTCGCGTGCAGCGAGCGGGCCGACGCGTCGGTGAGGGAGGCGATCTGATCGATGATCACCCGCTTGCGGGCACGGTCGTCCGGCGCCGTGTCGAACAGCGCGCGGAACTGCGGGTCGAGCCCGTCCGGGGCGCGGGCGGTGAGGGCCTCGGCCAACTCCGCGACGACGACGCGCTGGTCGGCGCGGAGCCGCTCCTGCTCGGCGCGCTGCATCACATACCGGTCGGCGACGGCCTTGAGGACCGCGCACTCCAGGCGCGCGCCGCGCGGGACGACCAGCTCGGCCGCGTACCGGGTGAGGCGCCCGCCGCCGTACGTCTGCCGGGTCGCGCCCTCCGCGGCGAGGCAGAAGCGGCCGATGAGCTGGCTGGTGGCGTCCTTCAGCCGGGCCTGCGCGACGGCCGTGCCGTCGTAGCCGTGCGGCCACCACTCCTGGTCGAGGAGCCGGTCGAGGGCCTCGGCCAGTTCGGCGGGGTCGGTGTCGGCGGGCACGTACCGGCCGAGCGCCACCTGGAACACCGCCTGCCGCTCGGGCTCCGCGTGCAGGCAGCCCGGGTCGATGTGCCCGGCGTGCAGGCCGTCCTCGACGTCGTGCACCGAGTACGCCACGTCGTCGGACCAGTCCATGACCTGCGCCTCGAAGGTCGTACGGCCGTCGGGGGCGCCCTTCCTGACCCAGTCGAAGACGGGGCGGTCGTCCTCGTAGACACCGAACTTGGGGGACGCCGGGTCGGTGGGGTGGGCGCCGCGGGGCCAGGGGTACTTGGTGGCGGCGTCCAGGGTCGCGCGGGTCAGGTTCAGGCCGACGCTGACGGGGTCGCCGGACTCGGGGGACCGTACGAACCGCTTGGGTTCGAGTCGGGCCAGGAGGCGCAGCGACTGGGCGTTGCCCTCGAAACCGCCGCAGTCCTCGGCGAATTCGTTCAGGGCCTGTTCGCCGTTGTGGCCGAACGGGGGGTGGCCGAGGTCGTGGGAGAGGCAGGCGGCCTCGACGAGGTCCGGGTCGCAGCCGAGGGCCGCG
>NZ_LIQX01000173.1 GCF_001418475.1 Streptomyces ossamyceticus
GGTCTGGGCGCGGAGGGGGGAGGCCTCCAGGACCGGGGCCTTCTTCGACGCGGCGGCGGCTGCCGCAGCCCCGGCGCCCGGCCGCCGCGGCCGCGGCAGCGGCCTTCGCGGCCTCGGCGGCGGCGATGACGTCCTGCTTGCGGATACGACCGCCGACACCGGTGCCCTTGACGGACGCCAGGTCGACGCCGTTCTCCGCGGCGAGCTTGCGGACCAGCGGGGTCACGTACGCACCCTCGTCCGTCGCCTTGGCGGCGGACGAGGGTGCGTACGTGACCCCGCTGGTCCGCAAGCTCGCCGCGGAGAACGGCGTCGACCTGGCGTCCGTCAAGGGCACCGGTGTCGGCGGTCGTATCCGCAAGCAGGACGTCATCGCCGCCGCCGAGGCCGCGAAGGCCGCTGCCGCCGCCCCGGCCCCGGCCGCCGCGGCTCCGGCAGCCGCCGCCGCGTCGAAGAAGGCCCCGGTCCTGGAGGCCTCCCCCCTCCGCGGCCAGACCATCAAGATGCCGCGCATCCGCAAGGTCATCGGCGACAACATGGTCAAGGCGCTGCACGAGCAGGCGCAGCTGTCCTCGGTCGTCGAGGTCGACGTGACCCGTCTGATGAAGCTGCGTGCCAAGGCGAAGGACTCCTTCGCGGCCCGCGAGGGTGTGAAGCTCTCCCCTATGCCGTTCTTCGTGAAGGCGGCGGCCCAGGCGCTGAAGGCCCACCCGGCCATCAACGCCCGGATCAACGAGGCCGAGGGCACCATCACCTACTTCGACACGGAGAACGTCGGCATCGCCGTGGACTCCGAGAAGGGCCTGATGACCCCGGTCATCAAGCACGCGGGTGACCTCAACATCGCCGGTATCGCCAAGGCCACCGCCGACCTGGCGGGCAAGGTCCGGGCCAACAAGATCACTCCGGACGAGCTGTCCGGCGCGACCTTCACCATCTCCAACACCGGCTCGCGCGGCGCGCTCTTCGACACGATCATCGTGCCGCCGAACCAGGTCGCGATCCTCGGCATCGGCGCCACGGTCAAGCGCCCCGCCGTGATCGAGACGGAGGAGGGCACGGTCATCGGCGTCCGCGACATGACCTACCTGACCCTCTCCTACGACCACCGCCTGGTCGACGGCGCCGACGCGGCCCGTTACCTGACGGCGGTCAAGGCGATCCTGGAGGCGGGCGAGTTCGAGGTCGAGCTCGGCCTGTAACGGTCCACCACCGCAGTACACGGTGCCCGTCCGGAGCTTCCGGGCGGGCACCGTTGTTTTCCCGGGAGCGGCACGTCCGCAGCGGCTTCGCAGCTCGGCCGGTACGGGTCTTTACAGACGGGACCACCATGGGAGCGTGTAAGTCTCGTCTCACCTGCGAGAAAGGGCGCCCGTGCGCCCCTCAAGGGCGGCGTCGCGGCTTTATTGTCTATGGGTCAACGCCCTTGGGGCTCAGTCCCCCGCCGAAGGAGCCCGCATGACCACCGCGCCCGTCGTCCACTCGCTGCGCGAACAGATCCGCGAGCACATCGTGGAGGGGATCGTGAGCGGGCGCTGGAAGCCGGGTGAGCGGATCGTGGAGCGGCGCATCGCGACGGAGCTGGAGGTCAGCCAGACGCCGGTGCGGGAGGCGCTGCGCGAGCTGGAGTCGCTGCGGCTGATCGAGTCCGCGCCGAACAAGGGCGTACGGGTGCGGAACCTCACGGCGGCCGATCTGGAGGAGAGTTACCCGGTCAGGGCCGGTCTGGAGGCGATCGCTGCGGAGCTGGCGGCCGACCGGCTGGCGGAGGACTGCTCGGCGTTGGAGCCGCATGTCNNCAACGCCGACGGCACGTCCCAGGTACGGCACACGGTCGCCTTCCACCGCGAGCTGGTCCGGGCCGCCGGCAACTCCGTGCTGCTGCACACCTGGGAGGGCCTCGGCATCGAGGTCTTCACGGCCCTCTCCATCCGCTGGCTCGGCACGGTGCAGCAGTCCTACGCGGAGGAGCACGAGGAGTTGGTCGCCGCGTTCCGCCGCCGGGATCCGCGGATCGCGGACCTGGTCAAGGCCCACGTGTTGGGCTGCGCCCCGCACACGGACGACGAGCCGGCGTAGCGGTTCCAGGGCCGCCGTGGGGTGCGTTTTCGGCCGC
>NZ_LIQX01000174.1 GCF_001418475.1 Streptomyces ossamyceticus
CTCCAGCACCGAGTCGAGGCACTCGCGCAGGAAGCCCCGGCCCCCCTCGTTAGGAGCTGACGGACGTGCCCCGCTTCAGTGTCATCGTCCCCGTGTTCAAGGTCCGGGGCTTCCTGCGCGAGTGCCTCGACTCGGTGCTGGAGCAGTCGTACCGGGACCTGGAGGTCATCGCCGTCGACGACTGCTCGCCGGACGGCAGCGGCGACATCCTCGACGCGTACGCCGCCCGCGACCCGCGCGTGCGGGTGCTGCACCTGCCGGCGAACGTGGGCCTCGGGCGCGCCCGCAACGCGGGCCTGCCGTACGCCACCGGGGACTTCGTCCTCTTCCTCGACAGCGACGACACCTTCACCCCGGGTGCCCTGCGCGCGCTGGCCGACCGCTTGGACGAGGCCGGCGACCCGGATGTGCTGGTCTTCGACTACGCCCGCACGTACTGGTGGGGCGGCACGCGCCGCAACTCCCTCGCGCATGTGCTGAGGGACGTGGGGGCCGACACGTTCACGGTCGCCGAGCACCCGGAGATCCTCGAACTGCTGATGACGGTGTGGAACAAGGCGTACCGGCGGGAGTTCGTCGAGGCGCACGGCTTCCGGTTCCCGCCGGGCTACTACGAGGACACGCCGTGGACGTTCCCGGTGCTGCTGAGCGCTCGACGGATCGCGACCCTGGACCGGATCTGTGTGGCGTACCGGCAGCGGCGGCAGGGCAACATCCTGTCCACCACGAGTCGTCGGCACTTCGATGTGCACGACCAGTACGAGCGGGTCTTCACGTTCCTGGACGCGCGGCCTGAGCTGACGCGCTGGCGGCCGTTCCTGCGGCACAAGATGGCGGAGCACTGCCTGGACATCCTCGCCAAGCCGGACCGGGTGCCGGCTCGGGACAAGGGCGAGTTCTTCCGGCGGACGGCGGGGCTGTACCAGAAGTACCGCACGCCGGACGAGGTGCCGGTGGCGCCCGAGTTCCGGGTCCTGGAGGGCAGTTGGGCGGCCTGCCGGGTCCGGCGGCAGGCGGCCGGGCTCCGTACGGCGCTGACCGCGGGCGGGGAGCGGGTGCGGGCGGCGGGCGCCGAGCGGATCCGGCGGAGCCGGTCGCTGGTGCACGAGCGGCTGCCGCTGGACCCGCGGCTGGCGCTGTACTCGGCGTTCTCCCACCGGGGCATGCTCGGTGACCCGGCGGCGGTCTACCGGGCCGCGCGTGAGCTGGCCCCGCACATCCGGGGCGTGTGGGTGGTGCGGCCCGAGCTGGTGGGGAAGCTGCCGGTGGACGTCGAGTACGTGACGCCGGGCTCGCCCGAGTTCCTGCGGCTGTCCGCGCGGGCCACGTACTTCGTCAACAACGTGAACTGGCCGTCCACCCCGCGCAGGCGGCCGGGCAGCGTGTACATCCACACCCATCAGGGCACGCCCCTGAAGTTCATGGCCGCCGATCTGCTGCACAGGCCGGGGGCACGGATCGGGGTGGACGTGCCGCGGATGCTGCGCCGGGCGGACCGCTGGGACTACAGCCTGGTCGCCAACCGGCACTCGGAGCTGGTGTGGAGCAGGGCGTACCCGTGCGGGTTCGTGTCGCTGCGCACCGGCAGCCCGCGCAACGACGTGCTGGTGAACGCCGGGCCGGACAGCGGCGCGGCGGTCCGGGAGCGGCTCGGCATCCCGGCGGACCACACGGTCGTGCTGTACGCGCCCTCGCCGCGCGACTACCGGCGGGGCGGGCACGTGGAGCGTTTCGACCTGGCCCGGTTCGCGGAGGATCTGCGCCGGAGCCTCGGCGAGCGCCACACCCTCGTCGTACGGCTGCACCCGTCGCTCGCGGACGGGCCGGCGCGCGGGTTCGGGCTCGCGGAGCTGCACCGGCGGGGCGTGCTGGTGGACGCGACGGACGAGCCGCACGTCGAGGAGGTGATGCTCGCCTCCGACGCCCTGGTCACGGACTACTCGGCCCTGATGTTCGACTACGCCAACCTGGACCGGCCGATCGTGATCCACGCGGACGACTGGGGGGCGTTCACCGCGAGCCGGGGCGCGTACCTCGACATCACCGCCGAGGGCCCCGGCCATGTGTCCCGTTCGTACCGTGAGCTTGCCCGGCTGTTCGACTCGGGGCAGTGGCGGGACGCGGAGTCGACGCGGCTGCGGGCGGCGTTCCGGGAGCGGTACTGCGAGTTCGACGACGGGAAGGCCGCCGAGCGGGTGGTGCGGACGCTGATGCTGGGTGAGCCGGTGGCGGCGGTGCCAGCCCCGAGCGCCCACCGCGCCTCGTCCCTCGTCTCGTCATGAGGGAGCGCGCGGTCACGATCGGGGGACGCGCGTCTCGTACGCCCTCGCCCTCGGCGGGGCGGACGTGCGGGAGTCGGCGGCGGGGACCATCGACCACGGGTGGTCGGGGCGGTGTCGGTGGCCCCGCGCGCTTCACTCGATGTGGTGACGGCCAGCTAAGCGGATGACCTGATCCGGGAAGGGACGGCAAATGCCCTACACCGGATCTGGTTCCGTCTCCCTGGACGGCGGCGCCCGCCCCCGGCGCCGCCTGCGTGGCGCACTCGGCGCCACCGCGCTCCGCGGCGGCCGTACCCGTCTGACCCGGCGGCCGAGCCCGTACGTCGTGCTGGGTGGGCTGTTCTGGCTGGTGATGACCCTGGCGTACTGGCGGGTGCCGCTGTGCTGCGACGCCGGCCAGCACGCGGCGGTGATCGAACGCCTCCGCTGGGATCTGTGGCACCCGCCCCATCCGACGGCGGACCTGCCGGGCGCGGGCAGCCTGTACTACTCTCCGTACGCGGTCGTCCAGGGTGTCCTCGCCCGGCTGACCGGCCTGAGCGGCTGGGCGCTGGTGAAGCTGGCCGGGCCGCTGAACCTGCTGGTGCTGCTCACCGGGGTCGGCCGGTTCGTCCGGGTGCTGACGCCCCGGCCGTGGGCGCCGGTCCTCGCGCTGCTGTTCATGACGGTGCTGTGGGGCACCGAGCGGATCGTGTGGAGCGGCTACCTCGGGCTGATGTCGATGACGACGAACCTCGGCTACCCGTCGACGTTCGCGATCGGTCTGACGTTCTGGGCGTGGGCGTGGACGGGTGCCCGCGCGCGGGCACCCGTCCACGCC
>NZ_LIQX01000175.1 GCF_001418475.1 Streptomyces ossamyceticus
CGCCGACAGGAACTCCGTGTCGGCGTCGCCCACGGAGGTCCCGGTCAGCTCCAGGAACCAGCCGAGCACCCGCTCGGGCGTCGCCGGCCGACGGACCGGCGCGGTGAGCGGGGGTGGCGGGGCGGAGGCAGGGTCGGCGGGCGACGTCGCCACGGCGTTGTCACGCGCGGAGCCGCCGTGCGAGGGCGGCGCGGCCGAGACGGGAGGCCCAGCCGAGACAGGAGGCCCAGCCGAGACGGGAGGCCCAGCCGAGACGGGAGGCGTCTCGGGCACGTCGCCGCGTGCCGTTCCGGTGGCGGGCGGCGGCGTGGTCCGCCCCGGCGTCGGTGGCGCGGCGGGCCTGTGGGCCGGGGGGCGGGCATCGGCGAACGCCTCCGCCGGTACTCGCTTGGACGACATGTCGGCGAAGACGAGCAGCGGACGGCCCTCGGTGTCCGTCACCGTCTGGGTGACGCGGCATGCCTCCCCGTTCCAGAAGGCGGTCTCCGTGCGGACGTACGCCGCTTCGTCCAGCGGGCCGTGGAGGTGGACGCCCGCTGCCGACAGGGGGATGAACGCGGACGCGTCGGACGCGCCGAACACCGGGTTGTCCGGGGCGATCGCGGCGATGGTCACGCTGTCCAGGAGCCCCGGGAACAACTCGACGCCGGGCTCGTTCATCTCGCGCTGCCGCGCCCCCTCGACACGAGCGAGCGTGCCGCCGTCGGGGAGGCCCGCCACCCAGGAGATGTTCCGGTAGTAGCGGCCGTGGTGATAGCCGATCCGCCGCAGCCACCGGTAGAGGCCCGACCCGGCGTGCACCTCCCGGCAGGAGCCGAGCAGCGAGGCGACCGGCACGGGGGCGGGCGCGGTGACCGCCTCGCCCAGCAGCCGGCCGGATACGAAGGGACCCCCGTCGTGGTCGTCCTCCACCGTGAACCGCCCCTGACCGTCGACGCGGCACACCACGCGGCACGCGCCGGAGGGGATCAGCGGGCGGTGGAACAGCAGGTCCCGTACTCCGTGGAAGGCTTCGCCGCGCAGCGCGGCCCCCTCGCGCAGGAACTCCAGCCACGCCACCCCGGGCAGCATGATCCGGCGGTAGACGGCGTGCTGCGCGAGGGGCGCCTCGCCCGGTCCGAAGACCCGCGCGAAGACGTAACCGGCGGAGCCCTCGTCCCGCACGAGTTCGGCGGGCGCGCCGGGTTCGGGTGAGCGCAGCGGCTCTCGCAGGTCCAGGGCCCGGCCGCGCGGCTGGGCCGACGGCAGCAGCCGGGTGTGCCACGCGGTGTCCCGCTGGTACGCGGCCCAGTCGATGTCCTGGCCCGCCGCGAAGAGGCCGGCGGTGATCGCGGCGAGTTCCGCGGCGACCTCCCGTTCGTCGTGGGCGCGGGCCAGGCGCCCGCCCAACTCGTCGTCGGCTGCCGGTTCGTACTCGGCTCCGGGGGCCGGGTCACCGTCGCGGCGGAGGACGTCGGCGAGTGCCTCCTCCAGCGGGACGCGGCCCCAGGCGAAGTCGCGGAGCGCCTCCCAGCCCGTGGGCAGGTCGACCGCGGCCTCCGGCACCCCGGTGTCCCGCAACGCCACGGTGAGGGCGATTCCCTCGCTGATCCGCAGCAGTTCACCGGAGAAGTCGGCCAGGCGCACCCCGGTCGCCGTCTCGAACAGGCCCATGATCTCGTGCACGGCCGGCACCGAGCGGTCGAGCACCCCCAGCCAGCCGGGGGGTGCCTCGTCCGACGAGGGGCGGACCCGTACGGCGGTCCGTCCGGCGGTCCGTCCGGCGGTCCGTACGGCGGTCCCTGTCGCGGTCTGTCCGTCGGTCCGTGTGGCGGTCCGTCCGGTGGTTTCCCCGGGCAGGGTGGCGTCCGGTGCCTCGGGCCGGAGGAGCCAGGCGCGCAGGGCGGACGCCAGCTCCGTCGCGTCGGCCCCGGTGACGGCGACCCGCGCGGCGCGGTGCGGACGGGCCAGCCTCGCGGTGGCGCACACGTCGTCGAGGTCACCGGTCACGGTGGGCAGGAACGCGATCCACTGCGCGACCAGTTCCCGCAGCGCGTACGGGGTGTCGGCGGAGAGGGGCAGCACTCGCGGTGCCACCCGTGCCGCCGTCGTACGGGACGACCCGGCCGTGCGGCCCTCCTCGCGGGGGGCCGGGGGTACGGCTTCGGCGACGACGTGCGCGTTCGTCCCCCCGAAACCGAACCCGCTCACCGCGGCGCGTCGCACGGGCGCCTCGGGCCACGCACGGTGCGTGGCGGGGAGGTGGAAGGGGCTGTCGGCCAGGTCGAGGCGGGGGTTGGGGTCCTCCACGGTGAGCGCGGGGACGATGCCGTCGCGGAGCATGACGATCACCTTCGCGAGGCCCGCCAGACCCGCCGCCGAGTGCAGATGGCCGATGCGGCGCTTGAGGGAGCCGAGCGCCACGGAGTTGCGGGGAACGCCGTGCCGGCCGAACACCTCGGTGAGGGCCCGCGCCTCGATCGGGTCGCCGATGGCGGTCCCGGTGCCGTGGGCCTCGACGTACTGCACGGACAGCGGGTCGATGCGCCCGTACACCTTGCCCAGCAGTTCGACCTGGGCCTCCAGGTTCGGCGAGGTGACGCCCATGGTGCGGCCGTCGTTGTTGACCGCGCTCGCGGCGATCGCGCCGAGGATCAGGTCGCCGTCGGCCCGTGCCGCTCTCATCGGCTTCAGGACGAGGGCGACGGCTCCCTCGCCCGGCACATAGCCGTCGGCCCTGCGGTCGAAGGTCCGGCACAGGCCCGCCGGGGACAGCGCGCCGGTACGGGAGAGCAGGACGAAGGTGAGCGGGTCGATCAGCAGGTCGACGGCGCCGACGACGGCCAGCTCGCAAGCCCCCGCCGTCAGGCTCTGACAGGCCAGCCACACGGCCGTCAGGGAGGAGGAGCAGGCGGTGTCGACGACGAGGCCGGGACCGGCGAGGTCGAACCGGTCGGACAGCCAGGCCGCCATGAAGTTCTGCGACCGCCCCCAGAGGGAGGCGGGGCGAGGCCCGTCGCCGGGGCCGGCCGTCGGGCCATCGGACGGTCCTCGTGTGCCGCCGGCGCCGAGGCCGCGGCCGCGGTCGAAGCCGTACGCGTTCATGCGGGCGCCGACGAACACGCCCGCGTCGAGGCGCCGGCGGGTCCTCAGATAGCCGGAGTCCTCCAGCGCCCGGGCCCCCACCTCCAGCATCACCCGCTGCTGCGGGTCGAGGAGGACGGCGTCCTCGGCGGTCAGGCCGAACGCCTCGTGGTCGAAGGAGAACGGGTCCGGAAGGAAGGCGCCCCGGTGGTGCGCGCCCTGGTGGGCGCCGTCGCCGAGGTACAGGTCGCGGGCCCAGCGGCTCGGCGGGACCTCGTCGACCTCGACGCCGTCCCGCCTCAGCAGGGTCGCGAAGTCCGTGACGTCCTCGGCCCCCGGGAGCCTGACCGCCATGCCGATCACGGCGATACGGCCATCGAGCTCGCTCACAGCGGTCCTCTCGTTCGGCTCGGTCGTCATGGCGTCACCGGTTCCGGTCGCGGGTGAGGAGGGGGTGCAGCAGAGCGCTCAGGGCGGAGACACGCGGGTCGTCCGCGGCCCCCGAGACACGCTGGTCGTCCACGGCCCCGGAGACTTGCTGGTCGGCGCCGGCCACCCGTCCCGTCGACCGTGCGGCCTCGGCGGGTGCCTGGAACCCCTCCGGGACGGCCGCGACGAGACCGGCGGCGACCTCGGCGGCGGTGGGGGCCCGCATCAGCAGGGACGGATCGACGGTGAGGCCGCTGCATCGCTCCAGGGCGGCGGTCAGTTCGGCGATGACCAGGGAGTCCAGTCCCAGCGCCTGGAGCGGGCGGTCGCCCGGGTCCTCGCCCAGCACATGCACGAAGGCGTCCCGCACATGACCGCGCATCAGCTCATGGTTCCGTCCGCCGGTCGGCCGGGCGGCGATCACGGTACGGATCTCCGTGACCTCGTCGTACGCCCCGGACCGAGCCGCCGCCGGCGTCGCGGGAGGGTCGGCCGGTGCGGGTGCCTGCGGCGGCGCGGGTGCCTGCGGCGGCGCGGCTGTGGAAGCCGTGCCGGGGAAGACGACCGCGCCTCCCGACCTGATGTGGGCGAGGAACGCGTCGGCCGCCTCGTCCGCCGCGAGGGAGTGCGCGGCGGAGTACGACGCGTCCGCCTCCATGCCCGTGCCGGTCCAGTTGGGCCACGCGTGGGCGGTGGCCGCGGTGACGGAGCCGTTCTCGCGCTCCGCCAGGGCGAGTTGATAGGCGTTGGCCAGGCTGTAGTCGACGAGGCCGCGCCCGGCCCGCGGCTGGGTGCCCGCGATCGAGGACACCAGGACCGCGAAGTCGGCGCCCTCCTTTTGCGCCAGGCGTACGGCGTTCAGCGAGCCGGGGACCTTCGGGGCGACCACGCGCGCGGCGTCGCTCCAGGGCCGGCGGTGCATCGCGCCGAACGGGTTGACCCCGCCGGAGCAGTGCACGACACCGCGCAGGCGGCCCCAGCGCGCCCCGAACTCGTGCGCCGCGGCGGCCAGGGCGGAGGCGTCGGCGACATCACAGGGCAGGTACGCCGCCTCGGCCCCCTCGGCCACCTCCCGCAGCCGTGCGGCGCGGGCCTCGTCGAGGACGGACCGCCCGATGACGCCGAGGTGACGGGCCCCGCCGTCGACGAGCCGCCGGATCAGATGCCGTCCGACCGCGCCGAGCCCCCCGGTCACCAGGTAGTACCCGTCCCCGGTCGGCCGGTACGAGGGGCCGGGCGGAGCGGCGGCCGTTCCCGCCACGTACCGGACGCCTCGGCGGTAGGCCGCGGTCGTGCCGGGGAGGAGGTCCGTGCCCGTATCGACGTCGGGGCCTCGGAGCAGGGCCGCGTACTCGGCGGCGATCTGCCGGGCCCGGACGTCGGCCGGGTCCGCCGGGTCCAGGTCGACGACGGCGCACCGCTTCCGGCTCTCGGCGCAGGCCGCCCGTACGGCCACGGCCATGGCGGCGGCCTCCGGGCTCAGCCGTGCGTGCTCCGACCGTGCGCGCTCGGCCCCACGGCCGGCCGGACCGTGCACCGCCGCGCCGTCGTGTCCCGCCCAGAGCAGCCGCCCGTGCGCGGGCAACGCCTTGACGAGGGAGCCCAGTTCGGACCAGAACGCGCTGAGGTCGGCCGGTTCGGCGGACTGACCGTCCGGGGGGTTCACCACGACGACGGTGTCGGCGCCCAGACCGGTCTCCTCGACCATCGCGCCCTCCTCGCGGAGCAGAGCCGTGAGGGCGGCCCGCAGGGCGGTGTCGGCGGTGACGAGGCGCGCCGAGCCCCGTGGCGGCCGGGCCCCGCCGAGCGGCAGCTCCCGAGGACGCCATTCGACGCGGAGCGCCTCGGGGCCGCCCCCCGCGGCAGCCGCCGTGTCGTGGGCCGGTTCGGCGATCCCCGCCGTGGTCGCGGCCATGGCCGTACCGACGGGGGACGACGGTGTCGTCGCCTCGCGGGTGTGCCAGTGCTTCCGCGCGGCGAACGGGTAGGTCGGGAGGTCGGTGACGCGTGCGCCGGGCTCGGAGAGCCGGGCCCATTCGACGTGCGCGTATCCGGCTCTCACCATGGCGACAACGGCGGTGTGGCGGTGCGGTTCCCCGGCCGCGACCGTGCCGTCGAGGGCCTGTTCGACCGTGAGCGCGCTGTCGACGCGGGCGATCGGCAGCGCGCCCGCGGCGACGGACCGCAGTGCCGCGGCGAGTTCGGCGGCGTCGCGCCCGCTGACGGCCGTCTGGAACTCCAGCGGGGAGCGTCCCACGTTGGCCGTGTGGCAGAGGTCGGCGGTCTCCCGGTCGTCGTGCGCCGCGTCGAAGCGGTCGGCGTAGGCGGCGGCGAGGGTGCGTACGGTGGGCTCGTCCGCCGCGGTGACGCGCACCAGGTGGGGGCCTTGAACGGTCCCCGTACGGGCGGGTGCGGGTGGTGGCTCCTCGACGACGACATGGGCGTTGACTCCGCCCATGCCGAACGCGCTGACCGCGGCCCGCCTCGGTTGTCCGCCTCGCGGCCAGGGCCGGGGGCGGTCGGCCAGATGGAACGGGGTGTCCTCGAAGCGGATGTGGTCGTTGGGACGCGTCACGTGCAGGGTCGGCGGGATCACACCGTGCTCCATCGCCAGCAGCGTCTTGACCAGGCCCGCGAGGCCCGCCGCCGGCTCCAGATGGCCCAGGTTCGACTTCAGCGAGCCGATCGCGCAGAACTGGGCGCGGTCGGTGTGTTCACGCCAGGCCCGGGTCAGCCCCTCGACCTCGATCGGATCACCGAGACTCGTCCCGGTGCCGTGCGCCTCCAGGAGCCCGATCGTCTCCGGTGACACGCCGGCGTCCCGCAGGGCCTCGGCCACCACGTCCCCCTGACCGCGAGCGCTCGGCACCGTCAGTCCGCTGGTACGGCCCCCGTGATTGACCGCGCTCCCCCGGATCACGCCGCGTACCCGGTCCCCGTCCCGCAGCGCCCGTCTGCGCGCGCCACCGACCACCGAGACCAGCTCGTCCGTGAGCCGGCTCTCGAGCTCCGCGTGATTCAGACCGTCACCGACGGCCGCCTGCCGAGGAATACGGGATCGCACGCCTTCCACCCCATCAGCCACAGGGGCGGACGACATCCACGAAACGAACCATCTTCGAGTCCCACACAGGTTGCGCAAGGACTACTCCCGCCTCCTCCCTACGGATGAGACGCGACCCTGACCCCGCAAGCTTTCTGACGGTTCATCAGTATTGAATGTTCCGGCCCTCGCGGCTACGTTCCGCGACACCACCGTCCGAGACGAAGGGGTTGTCGCATGGCCGATGTCAGCGCGGAGGCACGCATCGGGGCACCCGCCGAGCAGGTTTGGGCCCGCCTCGTGGACTGGCCCTCGCACGGCGAGTGGAACACGACCCACACCGGTTTCCCCAAGGGCGGCCCGCAGTCGCTCGCGGTGGGCGGCACCTTCCAGGAGAACCTGAAGCTCATGGGCTTCCCGGCGGAGGTCGTGTGGACCATCGCCGAGCTGGAGCCGGCCCGGGTGCTGGCCATCCGCGGCAAGGGCCCGATGGCCGTCGACCTGGCCACCCGCTACACCCTCACCCCCGACGGCGACACCACCACGGTCCGCATCGACGGCAGTTTCACCGGCGCGGCCGTCTCCCTCATGGCGGGCAAACTGAAGGACTCCGCGACAGCCGCCCTCAGCGAGTCCCTGCGCAAACTGGACACCCTGGTGAAGTGAGAGCGCCACCCGACCCCCGCACCCGCACCCGCACCCGCACCCGCACACACGGAAAGTGCCCCGCGGAAACCACTCCGCGGGGCACCCCGAGCCACACCAAGGCAGACCTTGGGCCGCCGTCTCAGTCCTCGTCGGCGAGGATCAGGTACAGCTTCTTGCGGGCCTCGTTGATCACGGCCAGCGCCTTGTCGCGCTGGTCCTTGTCACCGGTCTTCCAGACCTGCCCGAACGCCTCCATCAGGCCGAACCCGGCCTGCCGGATCTCGCTCAGCGCCTCCCAGTCGACCCCGCGCGAGGCCTCTTCCCAGGGGGCTTCGGGCCCGTCCTCGGCCGCGGTGCGGCCGGCCTCGGTGAGCGAGAACAGCTTCTTGCCGCCCTCGGTCGCACTGGCGATCAGCCCCTCGTCCTCCAGCAGCTGAAGGGTGGGGTACACCGAGCCGGGGCTGGGCTTCCACGCCCCGCCGCTGCGCTCGGCGATCTCCTGGATCATCTCGTAGCCGTGCATGGGCCGGTCCTTGAGGAGGGCCAGGATCGACGCGCGTACGTCTCCCCGCCGCGCCCTCCCCCGGGGACCGCCTCGGCCTCGTCCACCCCAGGGTCCCGGACCGAATGGTCCGAAGGGGCCGGGGCCGCCATGGCCCGGCCCGAAGGGCCCGAACGCGGCGCGCGGCGTCTCACCTTCGCCCCGGCCGAACGGATGGCCGCCACCACGGCGCCCATGCCCCCGCTCGAATCCGAAGCCCTGTCCGTAGTCCTGTCCACGGGAACGCATCACGATCACTCCATTCCATCGTTGATCTGTCGCGATGCCTCAACGATATATCGGAAACTGTCGTGCGACAACCCCCTTCGCCGTTCGGGACCTGAGACTTTCAGCGAGAGTTGTCACATTTGAGCAGCAATTGACACTCAAGGGGGCATTCGCCGTCAGTAACCCGCGGCACACCTCGTCGGCGTTCACGCACAGCAGCGCCCCGGTCAGCACGCCCTGCCCGACGAGCGAGCCGACGAGCGTGCGGCGGGCTCCGAAGCGGCCGATGACCTTGGAGGCGTAGGCCCCGGCGACGGCCGACAGCACACCCGCCACGCCGAAGATCAGCCCGGTTCGGAAGGCGGATAGATCCAGGGTCTCCTCGAAGTACAGGGTCAGCACGAACACCAGCGTCGACATCATCGAGAAGGTGACCAGACCGGCCAGGTTGCCCCATGCCACGGTGCGGCGGCGCAGCATCGGCAGGCCCGGAGTTCGCCGAGCCGTGGGAGCGGCGGGACATCGAGGAGGCCGGGCAGATCCGCAAGGAGATGATCCACCCGGTGCTCGGGCTGCTGTGCTTCGAGTCCAGCGTGATGAGGCTGCCGGCGCGGCCGGATCTGTCGATCGTCCTGCACACACCGCTGGAGGATGCGGACACCGCAGGCAAGCTGGAGTGGCTGGCGTCGCCGGAGGGGCGGCGCGGGGCGATGTACCCCGTGGCGGGATAGCCGTGCTACTGAGGTGTTCGGTTCGGTGGATGGCCGCCGCGCCACGTGCGCCACGGGCGTGCCTTCGAAGGGGATGACCCGGCTGTCCTGGAAGGCGCCGGCGAGGTGTCGCTCGTCGCCGGGGTGGAAGAGGACCGCTGCGGCGCGCTGGTCGTCCGGCAGCAGGTTCATGAGCTCCAGCGCAAGTTCGGCGCGTCGCTGGAACGGACGGCCGGACCCCGCGTACTCGCCCTCGTCGATCTGGTCGGGCTCGGCGCCCAGGAACAGCGGGCTGATCGTCATGTTCCCGTCGCCGACCAGGCAGTTCACGGCCGCGTGGGGTCCGTACAGCTGCCATCCCCACGGCTGTTCGGAGTCCGGGGTGCCGTAGAGAGCGATGTTGTAGCTGAACTCGTTGAGGATTTTCGGCAGGTCCACGACCTCGCCGAGGAAGCCGTTGATCCGCATCATCTGCCGCACCAGCGCGTAACCCTCGGGGCTCAGCGAAGCCTCGACCAGGGCCAGTGCGGCCCGCTGGACCGGCGACGGCTGGAATTCCAGCCGCAACCCGGTGTCGAACTGCATGAACTCAGGGTTGGCCCAGGTTTGCCATTCGGGAGCGTCGACCGGATGGCAGAGTCTTTCGCGGTCGGCGTCGGAGACGACGTCGACCAGATGCTGTGCCGCTTTCCGGATCTCGTCGACCGGCGCCCGTTCGCCGGGCCGGACAGTCTCGAGTGGGTGAAGCTCGGGGTGAACATCGCCGTTCTCGCTGACCCCGCGGAACGGCGCGAGATAGAGCGGTTCCCAGCCGTTGATGAGGCCACCCGTGAACTCGATGATCGAGGGGGAACAGGTACTGACGGTATTCCGAACTGCCCATGGGGGTCCTCTCCTGGCTACGCCTTGACCTGGTGTCGCGCCACGGCGTCCCTCACAGCTGCCTCATCGGCTGCCGCTGTCGCTTCAACGAGGTCGCGGTGGACCTCGTACCTTTCCTGCTGGTACTCGTGCTGGACGCCAAGGTCCCCCACCACCATGGACGTGCCGGCGGCCAGATGACCGAGTGTTCCGATGTAGACGGCGCGGGCCATCTCGATCGGTCAGATCTGCGCGATGCGTTCGTGCAGGGTCCGGCTACGAGGAGATCGTCGCCGGAGACCGGCAGCTGGTCGCCGAGACAGGACGGGCGATGTTCACGATCGACGACCACGCCGCGGAAATCGAGCCGATGCGACCGTAAGGCGGTTCCACGCCGCACAGCGACGAGCTGTGCGGGGTCTACGCCTCGCTGCAGATCTACGCCGACGACATCGGCGTGTCGCTGAGCACGGACCTGAACTACCGATTCCCCTCGCACCGTTGGCCAGCAGCCGTGGTCACTGATCCGTCATGATTGGACATTCCCAGCCGCAGTATCCGGGCCGCGTTCTGCTTGATGATCAGGGGCCTTACCTCGTCCTTGATCGGCAGTTCGGCGAAGTCGGCCAGCCAGCGGTCGGGGGTGAGGACGGGGAAGTCCGAGCCGAAGAGCACCTTGTGTTTGAGGAAGCTGTCAGCCGCTCGCACGAGCTGGGGCGGGAAGTACTTCGGTGACCAGCCCGACAGGTCGATGTAGACGTTGGCTTTGTGGGTGGCGATGGAGATTGCCGCGTCCTGCCAGGGGACTGAGGGGTGCGCCATGATGATGGTGAGGCCAGGGAAGTCGGCGGCCACGTCGTCGAGCAGCATGGGGTCGGAGTAGCGCAGTTTGATGCCGCGTCCGCCGGGCAGGCCGGCTCCGATGCCGGTCTGCCCGGTGTGGAAGAGGGCGGGAACGCCGAGTTCGGCGAGGGATTCGTACAGCGGGTAGTGGCGAATGTCGTTGGGCTGGAAGGCCTGAAGACTGGGATGGAATTTGAAGCCGCGTACGCCATGTTCGGTGACCAGGCGTCGGGCGCGTCGGATCGCGGCCTGTCCGGCGTGCGGGTCGACAGAGCCGAAGGGGATGAGGACGTCGGGGTGTGCGGCGGCCTGGTCGGCGATCTCCTCGCTGGACAGGGCCGGGTGGCCGGTCGCAGCGGTGGCGTCGACGGTGAACACGACTGCCGCCATGTGCCGGGCGCGGTAGTGGTCGGCGATGTGCGCGAGGGTGGGCGTGCGGTGTGCGGAGGACTTGAAGTAGGCCGCGGAGGCGTCCATGAGTTCGTCGTCGAGTGAGTAGCAGCCGTGGGTGTCCTGCTCGACGTGGACGTGGATGTCGATCGCGTCCAGGGCGGTGGCTTCCATACGTTCTCTCCCCTGCGGGGCTCGTCGAAGGTCTGGGGGTTCAGTGCGCGAGGCGCTGCGCCGCCAGTGCGGCGAAGGTGTCCAGCGACGCTGGGGCGGCCAGGGTGTCGCGGCCTGCTACCTCGGAGGAGGCGGCCCCCAGAAGGATTTTCTTGACCGGTACCTCGAGTTTCTTGCCGGTGCGGTTGCGGGGTACGACGGGCACGGCGTGGATGCTGTCGGGCACATGGCGTGGGGAGAGGGCGTTGCGCAGCTTGGTGGTGATCAGCTTGCGCAGGGCGTCGTCGAGTTCCGCGCCGTCGCGCAGTGCGACGAACAGGAGGAGTTCTCCGGGGCCGCCTGCGGTGTCCTCGAGGTGGACGACCAGGCTGTCGTCGACTGCGGGGAGTTCTTCCATGACGCGGTAGAACTCCGCGGTGCCCAGGCGAACCCCGCCGCGGTTGAGGGTGGCGTCCGAGCGTCCTGCCACCGTGCAGCTCCCTGTCGCTGCCGAGAAGCGCACCCAGTCGCCATGGCGCCACACGCCCGGGTAGGCGTGGAAGTAGGTGTCCCGGTAGCGGGAGCCGTCGGTGTCGCCCCAGAAGCCGGTCGGCATGGAGGGCATGGGCTGGGTGATGACCAGTTCGCCGAGTTCGTCGATGACCTCGTTGCCCTGTTCGTCATAGGCGGTGGCGGCCACTCCCAGGCAGGGGCCGGAGATGGCTCCGGCCCACACGGGCTGCAGGGGGCTGCCCTGCAGGATGCCCGAGCACACATCCGTGCCGCCGCTGCCCACGTTGAGCAGCACGCTGGGGCCGAACTGTTCGTGCACCCAGTGGTATCCCTCGGGTGGCAGTGGGCTTCCGGCGGCGCCGATCTGGCGCAGCCGGGACAGGTCGTGGTCCGTTGCCGGGGTCAGGCCCTGTTTGCGGCAGGCCATCAGGAATCCCGGGCTGGCACCCATGAGGGTGGCGCCGGTGTTCTCGGCGAGGCGCCACTGCCAGTCCAGGTCGGGATGGAGGGGGTTGCCGTCGATCAGCACGACCGAGGCGCCCACGAGCAGCCCGGAGACCAGTGAGTTCCACATCATCCAGGCCGTGGTGGTGAACCACAGGATGCGGTCGCCCGGGCGCAGGTCCCAGCTCAGGGAGTGGTTTTTCAGGTGCTCCAGCAGGATGCCGCCGTGGGCGTGGACGATCGGCTTGGGTTGGCCCGTGGTGCCCGAAGAGAACAGCACCCACAGCGGGTGGGCGAAGGGGACCGCTTCGAAGCCGGGCTCTGCGCCCCCGGCGAGCAGGTCGTCCCAGGACACCGTGTCCGGGAGATGCGCCGCCCCGTACGGGACGTGGACGGTGTGGCGAAGGGTGGGCAGTGCGGCCCGGATGGCTGCGACCTCCTCGCGCCGGTCGATGTCCTTCTCCCCGTAGCGGTATCCGGAGATGGTGAGCAGAATGGTGGGCTCGATCTGCGAGAACCGGTCGATGACGCCCCGGGCGCCGAACTCCGGCGCGCAGCTTGACCAGATGGCTCCCAGGCTGGCGGTGGCCAGGAAGGCCACGAGGGTCTCGGGGATGTTCGGCAGGTAGGCGACGACCCGGTCGCCCCGACGGACACCGAGCCGGCGCAGACCGGCCCTGGCGTGTGCGACCTGCTGGGCCAGTTCCCCCCAGGTCAGTTGGACCGGCCCGCGAGTCTGGGAACGGGCCAGCACCGCCAGGTCACCGGGCATGTGTTCGCCTGGGCGCAGGGCGTGCTCGGCGTAGTTGAGGGTGGCGCCGTCAAACCATTCGGCGCCGGGCATGTCCCTGCGGCCGAGCACTCGATCGTAGGGGGTGTGCGCGCGGACGTCGAAGTATTCCCAGATCGACGACCAGAAGCCTTCGAGGTCGGTGACGGACCAGCGGTGCAGGGCGCGGTAGTCGGCGCAGGCGAGGTTGCGGTGCTGTTCCAGCCAGGCGAGGTAGTCGCCGATCACGGTGGTTTGGCCAACGTCGGCGGCCGGTGCGCGCAGCATCTCCGGCTCGTTCATGTGGTGCTCCTTCGCGGATGTGGTTGGTCAGGCCGTTCACGGTCTGACCAACCACGAGATCAGGCGCCCGCGGGGGCTTGCGGATGCGGCGACTCGGGCTCTGTGGGCAGGGCGCCCGTCTCAGGACGCTTCGCTGCCCCCGATGCGGATCGGAGCTGCTTGATCACTCCGGCGATCAGGGCCACGGCAGTGGCCAGTCCGCTGAGCAGCAGTGATCTCTGGCTGCCTGGGTCGAAGGCGAGTCCGGTCACGATGCCGATCAGGATCAGCACCACCAGTGCGGGAAGGTAGGGGAAGCCCCACATGCGCACCGTGAGTTTTTCGGCCTCGACCGCGCCCATGCGGCGGCGGGTCTGGATCTGGGTGGCTGCGATGAAGAGGTAGACGGCGACGCCGATGGTCCCGGAGGACTGCAGGAGGAAGAGGAAGACGGAGTCGGTGGGGAAGAAGTAGTCGGCCACCACGGTGAGGAAACCGCCGGAGCTCGCGGCGAGGACGGCGTTGACGGGAACGCCGCGCGCGGTCACGCGTCCCAGAGCGGCAGGCAGTTCACCACGCCGAGCGGCAGCGAACATCATGCGGGAGGAGGAGTACATACCGGAGTTGAGCAGCGACAGCACCGCTGTCAGGACGATGACGTCGACGATCGCTGTCGCGTGCGGGACACCGAGCCGCGCGAGTGCGGCACCGTAGGGGCCGGCCGCGATGTCCTTGGCGTCGTAAGGAATGAGGGTGACGACGACAGCCACCGACCCGACGTAGAAGATCATGATCCGGACGATGACCGAGCGCATCGCACGGCGGACCGCGGCGGCGGGCTGCTTGGCCTCGCCTGCGGCGATGGTCACGCTCTCGGCGCCGAAGAAGGAGAAGAAGACCACCAGACAGGCGAGCCAGACCGGCTGCCAGCCGTGCGGGGCGAAGCCGTGGGCGGTGAGGTTGGCGAGTCCCGGCGCATCGGTGCCGGGCAGCGCACCGGAGATGCCCAGCGCGCCGATGACCAGGAACGCGCAGATCGCGACGACCTTGATCAGCGCGAACCAGAACTCGAACTGGCCGAAGGCTCGAGCCGAGACCAGGTTGGTCAGCGTGAAGGCCAGCATGAAGACCAAAGCCGCCGCCCACGGTGCCACCGTTGGGAAGAACCCGTGCACGATGGCCGCGCCGGCCGTGGCCTCGAAGCCGATCACGACCACCCACGAATAGGTGTACAGGGAACTCACGGTGACGCCCGCCCAGGGGCCGAAGGCGCGGGTGGCGTAGGTGGCGAAGGAGCCCGAGTCGGGCGAGGCCACAGCCAGTTCAGCGAGCATCCGCATGATCAGGAAGACGACGGCGCCAACGCCGATGTACGCCAGCAGCACGGCGGGGCCCGCCGCGGAGATCGCCGTGCCGCTGCCGACGAACAGGCCGGCGCCGATGACGCCGCCGATGGCGATCATGCTGAGTTGCCGGGTGGACAGGACGGGCTTGAGGGCCCGCGGGGACGGGGGTGTAGAGTTGTTGATCATCTGGGGCCTCCAGGAGGTCGCCGGATTAGGAAAGGCGCGGAGATCACCGGGACAGGGTGGGAATGTCCGCGTCTGCGAGCCGCTGGAAGGCGTGGGCATACGCCTGTGCGGCACGTTCGAGGTCGTCCGCGTCCAGCGCGGTCGACAGGTTGATCATTCCGCGGGGGGTCGTGTAGACCCCGTCGAGGAGTAGTGCCACGTGCAGCGCCGCGAGCGCAGGCGTGGCCGCCGCTCGGGCCTGTTCAGCGTCGAGGGGCGCGGTAGCAGCCAGGTGCAGGTTGAGGATGGATCCCGCGCGCGTCACCGAGGCCGCGATTCCCGCTTCGGCCGCTGCCGTGGTGATGGCATCGGCGAGACGGCAGGCGGCCCGGTCGAGGCGGTCGATCGCCCCGGCGTCGAGGTGGCGCAGGGTGACGGCGCCGGCAGCCGCGGCTGTGAGGTGACCGTTGAAGGTGCCGGAGTGCGCCAGGTTCCCCTCGGTGGTCGCCGCGGTCAGCCGCATCAGCTCCTCACTGCCGCCGATCGCGCCGATCGGCATGCCGCCGCCGATGACCTTGCCCATGACGGTCAGGTCCGGGCGCAGACCGAGCCGGCCCTGCTCGCCGCCCACGGCGTTGCGCAGGGACTGCACCTCGTCCAGCACGAACAGCGTCCCGCGCTTGCGCGCCAGGTCGGCCGCGGCTGACAGGAAACCCGGCTGTGCAGGGATCACTCCCGCGGCACCGAGGAACGGCTCGGCGAACACCGCGGCGATGTCGGCAGTGAGCGCCTTTGCTGTGGCGTCGAGATCGTTGTAGGGGACGGTCACCACGTCGGGATCACCGGCCAGCAGCGGGGGCGCGCTGCCATGGTAGGCGCCGTCGAACAGCAGCAGCCGCGCCCGGCGGGTGGCTCGCCGGGCGAGGCGCGCGGCGAGCACCGACGCCTCGTTCCCCGAGTTCGTGAACCGCACCCGCTGCACGGACGGGATGCGGGAGACGAGCAACTCGGCAAGGTGCCACTGCAGTTCGTGCGGACTGGGAAAGACCGGCCCTGAGGACAGCACTGCCGCGGCTGCCTGCATGGCGGGCCCGTATGCGTTGCCGTGGACGAGCGAGGTGTAGTTGTTGACCAGGTCCAGGTACTCGATGCCGTCGACGTCGTACAGCCGCGAGCCGTGGCCCTCGGCGAGAATGACCGGGTAGGGCGGGTAGTACGTGATGAACCGGGTCTCTCCACCGGGCAGCACCGCGGCAGCCCGCTGGAAGGCGGCTGCTGATCGCGGAGTGCGGGCGCGGTACTCGTGAAGCAGAGTCTCCGGCACGGCCGCGCTCCGCTCCTGGTCCTGGCGGCTGGCAGGCAGCGCGTTCATGCCCTGGCTCTTGTGTACTGACTCATCGCGCTCAGGGCGTCGTCGAGGAGTGCGAGCAGGAGATCGGTCTCCTCGGCGGTGACCGTGAGCGGAGGAGCAACGAGGATCGCGTCGTTGATGCCGCCGGTTGCCGGGTAGACCAGCAGCCCCCGCTCGCGGGCGGCCAGGACGGCTGACCGGGTGAGGGAGCCGACGGGGTCGCCGGGGCTTCGGGTCACGCGGTCGCTGACGAGTTCCAGTCCCTGAAGCAGACCAAGGCCGCGGACCTCGCCGATGACCTCATGTCGTGCGGCCAGCTCCTCCAGACCCGCCCGTAGCTGCTTGCCCCGCTCCGCAGCGTTCGCCACCAGATTCCGGGACTCCACGGCCTCCAGCACGGCCAGGGCGACGGCGCTGCCGAGCGGGTTTCCGCCGTAGGTGTGCCCATTGGTGACCGACGCGGTCCCGGCGGCGATGGCATCGACGACGTGCTCACTGACCAACACGGCGGACACTGGCGTGTATCCAGCCCCCATCCCCTTGCCGAGTACCACCAGGTCCGGGCGTACGTCCCAGTGCTGCGAGGCCAGCATGGTGCCGGTGCGGCCCAGGCCCGTCATGACCTCGTCCGCGATCAGCGGCAGGCCCCTCTCCCGGCACAGCTCAGCAAGAGCAGGCAGATAGCCGTCGGGCGGCGTGATGGCGCCTCCCGCCGCGCCGCCGACCGGCTCGACCACCACGCCGGCCGCACCCAAGCCGTGAGAGTCCAGCGCCTCGGCGGCCCTCTTGGTGAGGAAGGCAGTGAACGCTGCATCGTCTCGGCCTTCGGCGAACCGGTAGGCGTAGGGGGGAATCAGCTCGTTGAACCCGTGCAGCAGCGCCTCGGCGACCCAGCGGCGCTGAGGATGCCCCGACAAGGACAGACCACCCAGCGTGGCACCGTGGTAGCTCACCGCGTGGGAGAGGAACCGCGCCCGGTCCGGCTCGCCCCGCTCCCGCCAGTACTGCAGGGTCAGCCGCAGCGCCGTTTCCACCGCCTCGGAACCGCTGTTGCACAAAAAGACGTACGGGTAGCCGGTCATCGCGCCCAGCCGCTCAGCAAGCTTCTCCGACTGCTCGCTATGGAACGTTCCGCGGTGCGCGAAGGTGATCCGCTCAGCCTGCTCGGCCATGACCTGCAGGATCTCCGGGTCCGCGTGTCCGAGATTCGCCGTCACCGCTCCGGAGCAGCCGTCCAGGTAACGGCGTCCGTCTGCGTCGTAGACGAACACCCCGCTCCCGTGACTGACGAACGGCAACTCTTCGCCGAAGAAGAACTTGATCAGCCGACTGCCGTCGGGCTGCATCGCGACGCGAGATGCGGACAGCGCATGGTCCATACCGGTGACTCCTGGAGTTCGCGCAAGCGTGCCAGGCGGGCTCGCAAGCGGCGGTGCGTATGTACAGGCCGAAAGGCCGACAAAGCGACGGAATCGCTTGTACGTCGTCCAGGATGTCTTGTACGTGGGACAAGAGCAAGGGGTATGGGTAAACCTTCGTTTCCCAGACGAAGGCCCGGGGGCGGCCAGCCGCCCCTCAGGACGTCAGATGATCTTGGAGTGCAGCCCTCTGACCAGCACATCCAGCGCCACATCGAAGCTACGGTCCATGGGCCTGTCCCGTCCCGACTCCCACCTGGTCAGGAACGCGTTGTTCTCCAGCAGCGGCAGGTTTCGGGTGAGCACCGGGAACGTATTCGGATCGATCCCACGCAGCTCTGCCGCGAAGCCCTTCTGCCAGCCGGCCTCGGCGTCCGAGGGGGGCGCGGACAATTCCAGAGTCACCCAGCCCAGGACGAACCCGATCACCGTGTTGTAGACGTCGACCAGGTCGTTCCCGGTGAATCCTGCTCCCTCCAGCACACCGACTATCCGCTCCACGAACGGGACCGCCGTCGTCGACACCGCAAGCTGCGACCCCATGATCGGAACCAGATTCGGATGCCGGTGCATGGCGGCCCGGCACAGTCGGGCCACCTCCCCCAGCCAGACATCCCAGTTCACCCCGTGCACAGACGGCAGAACGATGCCATCCAGGACTCGCGCAGACGCCGCCGCCACCAACTGCGGCTTGGAGCCGACGTGCCAGTAAAGCGCCGTCGGATAGACACCCATCTCCTTGGCAAGCGCCCGCATGGTCAGCGCTTCCAGCCCATGTTCGTCCGCATACCGCACAGCAGCGTCCACCACCTCCTCGCGCGACAAGGGTGCGCGCGATCCCTGCCGGGCACGGTTTCGCGGACCACTGCTCTCGCTCATCCGGGTTCCTCCCCCACGTACTCATTCGGACCCGCAA
Organism: Streptomyces ossamyceticus; assembly: GCF_001418475.1. GTDB lineage: Bacteria > Actinomycetota > Actinomycetes > Streptomycetales > Streptomycetaceae > Streptomyces > Streptomyces ossamyceticus. The sequence continues at coordinate 18,114 of NZ_LIQX01000175.1, forward strand.
CGTTAACCCTTCTCCAGGGCGGCGGAACGGCATCCCCGGCCGGTTCAAGGTCGCCCAGGCCTCCGGCGTCGAAATCCCGAGAACCTGGTGGTCGAGCGGTATCCGTTCGACGCCGGACCACAAAATGACACGTCGACGCTTCGCCGGCTGCACCTAACTGATCGTTTCAGAATGACGTTCGTAGGCGGCGGAGGCAGATGAGGCTGCAGGCCAGTTCGAGCAGGCCCTGGTGGAGGTCGGCGCGTCGTTCGTAGCGGATGCGTAGTCGTTTGAACTGGTGCAGCCAGGCGAAGGCGCGCTCGACCACCCAGCGCACTTTGCCTAAACCGGAACCGTGGGCGACGCCGCGTCGGGCGATCATGGGTTTGATGCCGCGTTTCCACAGCAAGCGGCGATACTTGTCGAAGTCGTAGCCCCGGTCGGCATACAACCGTCGGGGTTTGCGGCGGGGCGTCCCCTGAGCCCCCGAATCGTTGGGATGGCATCCAGCAGCGGCAGGAGCTGGGTGACGTCGTTTCGGTTGCCGCCAGTGAGCGTAACGGCGAGTGGGGTTCCCTGGCGGTCGACGATCAGGTGGTGCTTGGAGCCAGGACGGGCGCGGTCGACCGGTGAGGGGCCGACATGAGCCCCCCTTTGAGAGCTCGGATGTGCGATCCGTCCGCGGAGCAGTCGTCCATCTCCAGCAGGCCCCCGCGTCGAAGCTCGGCCAGCAGCGCGACGTGCAGGCGTGGCCAGACACCAGCCTCGGTCCAGTTCCGCAGCCGACGCCAAGCCGTCACACCGGAGCAGCCCACGGATTCCGTCGGAACGTCGCGCCGGGCGACACCGGTTCGCAGCACGTACATCACGCCAGCGAGTGCCCCTCGGTCGGGAACGCGCAGGCTCCCGGGGTGGCGACGGCGTCGTGCGGGAGTGGGCGGCAGCAGCGGGGCCACGCGCTCCCACAGATCGTCCGGAACAAGATCAGTACGCACCCGGACACCTTGCCCACCGCGACCGCCAACGGCAAGACCCGCAGCCTGACTTGGCCCAGAAAGTGCCTGGTAGTGAGGTGGCGGGCGTGAGCTGGATCAGTTCAGCGACGGCGGGACCCAGGCGTGGTGACGCAGGATCATACGTGTGGTGGCCCTGGACGGTGTCAGTCGCATCGCCGCGTTCCGCAGGGTGACGGCCAGCGGGTGGGACAGTTGCTGGCCCATTCTCCCGGCCTGCCGGGCGGCCCCTGCGACGGCCTGGCTCCGCGGCCGGCGCTCAGCGTCGTAGCGGGCGAGCGCGGCCTCGACGGTGGACGTGGCACCGAGGGCGGCGGCCAGGGTGACCGCGTCCTCCAGTGCCTGGCAGGCGCCCTGTCCCAGGTTGGGGGTCATCGCATGGGCCGCGTCGCCGAGCAGCGCGATCCGCCCGACCGTGTATGAGGGGAGAGGCGTGCGAAGCTCGTTCACGTCGTGATGCAACACGGCCTCGGGCCGGGTCGCGTCGAGCAGAACGGGGATCGGGTCGTGCCAGGTGTGGAATCGTCGGCGCAGTTCGGTCAGTGGGTCGGCGAACCGCGTTCCGGCGGGGAGGCTGAGGACGGCGTGCCACTCGGCCTTCCCGTCCAGGAAAGCGATGTGTCCGAACTCCGCGCCGCGGCCCCAGGTCAGCTCGAAGTCGGTACGCAGATCGACCGCGTGCTCGGTGATCGCGCGCAGCACCGTCGAGCCGCTGTGGACCGGGCCGGGGTGGTCTGGGAAGAGTTGGCCGCGGACTTTGCTGCCGATACCGTCGGCCGCCACTACCAGATCGGCCTCCAGAGCCGTGGTGCTGTAGCCGACGCGAACCGTCCCCGGGCCGACCTGCTCGACCGTTGCCGCCTCGGAGCCGATCGCCAGTGACCCGGCCGGCAAGCCCTCGCGTAGCAGTCGGTGCAAGGTCGAACGGGGGATGCCCATGATCGGTGTGCCCACTGCCTTCTCCAGTGCCGAGCCGTCCATCCGGGCCAGCCAGCCACCCCGGGGCGTCCGAGTGCCGCCGCTGTACTGGCCTCGCGACGCGTCCCGAACCGCCCCGCCGACGCCGAGTTCGTCCAGTGCCCGCAGGCCGTTGGCAGCCAATGAAATGCCTGCCCCCGCGTCCTCAAGCATGGACGAACGCTCGAGGACCGTCACGTCCCAACCGATCCGGTGCAGGCCGATTGCGGCGGCTAGCCCGCCTATGCCTCCTCCGACCACCACTGCCGTGTTCCCCATGCCGGAGCCCCCTTCTTCTACATTTGTAGAAGCCGACTCTATCCTGAGTCTCTACGGGTGTAGAAAGGGGCTATGGCTTCGGATCGGCGCACCCTCCTTGCAGACGCAGCTCTCGACGTCCTCGCCGACGAAGGGATGCGCGGCCTGACCCACCGCGCGGTCGACCGCAGAGCAGCCATGCCGCCCGGCACCACCTCGGCCTACTTCCGCACCCGCGCCGCGCTGCTGACCGGACTCGTCGCCCACTTGGTCCAACTCGACCAGGCGGAACTTCAAACGACGGCCGACGAGCTTCCACCCCTGCGTACCGTCGAGGAACTGGTGGACGGCATGGTGACGCTCACCCGACAGCGACTCACCGGCGAGGGCCGCCGGCGCTCGCTCGCCCGCCATGCTTGCGCCGTCGAGAGCGTGCGCGACAAAGAGCTGCGCGCGATCCTCGTGCCCCGCGAGAACGCCGGCCGCGAGGCCATCCGGCTGTTCCTCGCCAAGCACGGCGTGACCGACGTCGAGAACCGCACTCACACTCTGCTGACCTGCATCGACGGACTGGTCTTCGACCGACTGGTGAACGGCGGCGAAGTACCGCGCGAGGCCCTCGAAGGACTGGTCGCCGCCGCGCTGCGTTAGGCCCCAGGCGTCCACGGTCCCGCTCGAACCAGCTGGCAGCCTCAGCTGTCTCCGCCGCCTACGAGCCTCATTCTGAAACGATCAGTAAGCCGCCCGTTCCGGGACCACGGGAACGGGCGGCTCCCGGCGCCCGCCCCAGCGACAGCCGGGCACATGCGAGGCAAGGTCGGCGACGGCACCGGCACCATCAGCAGCACCCCACCGGCCCCAGGACGGGGACGTGGCAGGCGATCAGGCCCGCTACGTGGCCGCGACGACGATGATGTCCAGCGTCCGCGGGCCGTGCACACCCTCGACCCGGTCGAGCTCGATGTCACTGGTCGCCGAGGGACCGGACACCAGCGTCAGGGGCCGGTACGGATCGAGTCGGCTCAGCGCCTCGGGCACGTCGGGGGCGATCTGGTCCTCGCGGACCAGGCAGATGTGCTGGTCCGGCAGGAGGGTCAGGGCCCGGCGGCCCTGGCCGGGGCCGTGGTCGAGGATGACGGTCCCAGTGACGGCGATGGCGGCCGCGCTGGTGGTGAGCACCGCGTCCGCCGCGTCGAGCTGTCCTGGCGTCAGCGGCAAAGTGTCGTCCAGCAGCGTCCAGGGTCCCTCGGGGATCACATCGGCGGGCAGGCCCGGCGGTACGACCAGCGCACGTGCTCCGGTTCGTGCCAGCGCGTCCCCGACCGCGGCAGCGGCACGTGCCGCCGGAACGCGGACCACCGTGGCGCGGTATTCGGCGGTGCGTTCGCTGAAGAGTTGGACGATGTCCGGCCCCGTGTGGTCGGTGGGGTGACCGTGTGGGGGTCGTGGGCCGCCGGGGTTCTCGAAGCGGGGTACGTCGGTCAGTGCTTTCCTGACCGCCCGCAGTACGGTGTCGCGGCCGCTCATCGGCGTCCCTCTTCTTCCGCCGTCGTACGGCCTTGTGTTTCGTTCACGGCTTTGGTGCGGCGCCACCACGCGCGCAGGGACTCCTGGGCTGGTGCCGGCGTGTCCCGGGTGCCGGTCCAGCGGGCCGGCGGACCCGGCAGGGAGCCGATCAGGCCGTCGCGGGCGACGAGGCGGGCGCCGAGCGCGGCCAGCCGGTGGGCTGCCGCGAGCCCCTTCGGAGAGGACATGACCCATCCGGCTGCCTTCATGGCCAGCGCCTCGGCCGTGGGCAGGAGCCGGCTGCGGCGTTTGGCCTCCACGGCCTCGGCACGCAGATGGACCAGCACCTCCGGAATGTTGATCTTCACGGGGCAGGCGTCGTAGCAGGCGCCGCACAGGGTCGAGGCGAAGGGCAGTGAGGCCGTGTTCTCCACTCCGACGAGCTGCGGGGTCAGTACGGCTCCGATCGGTCCGGGGTACACGGATCCGTAGGCGTGGCCGCCGGTGCGCTCGTACACCGGGCAGACGTTCAGGCAGGCCGAGCAGCGGATGCAGGACAGGGCCTGCCGGCCCACCTCGTCGGCCAGGGTGGCGGTGCGGCCGTTGTCGAGCAGCACCAGATGGAAGTCCTGCGGCCCGTCTCCCTCCGTGACGCCGGTCCACAGCGAGGTGTACGGGTTCATCCGCTCGCCGGTCGAGGACCGTGGCAGCAGTTGGAGGAAGACGTCCAGGTCGGCGAAGGCGGGCAGAACCTTCTCGATGCCCATGACGGTGATGAGGGTGTCCGGCAGGGTCAGGCACATCCGTCCGTTGCCCTCCGACTCCACGACCACCACCGTGCCGGTGTCGGCGGCCGCGAAGTTGGCGCCGGAGACGGCGACCTTGCACCGCAGGAACTTCTCGCGCAGATGCAGCCGGGCGGCTTCGGCGAGATCGCGTGGATCGTCGCCGAGGCCGTCGGGGGCCGGTCTGCCCCAGTCCCCCATCTCCCGAAGGAAGATCTCGCGGATCTCTGAGCGGCCCCGGTGGATGGCGGGTACGAGGATGTGGGACGGGCGGTCACCGCCCAACTGCACGATGAGCTCGGCGAGATCGGTCTCGTAGGCGCGGATGCCCGCGTCCGCGAGCGCCTCGTTGAGGCCGATCTCCTGGGTGGCCATCGACTTGACCTTGACGACCTCGCTCTCGCCGGTCGCCTGGACCAGCCGCGTGACGATGGCGTTCGCCTCGGCGGCGTCTGCGGCCCAGTGGACCGTGCCGCCGGCGGCGGTCACCGCCTCCTCCAGCCGCAGCAGATGGTGGTCGAGGTGGCGCAGGGTGTGGCGCTTGACGGCCGCCGCCCGCTCGCGCAGTTCCTCCCAGTCGTCGAGTTCGGCGGTGACCGCCAGCCGCTTGTCGCGGATGGTTGCGGTGGCACGGCGCAGGTTCGCGCGCAGCCGGGTGTCGGCCAGCGCGGCGCGCGCCGCCTCGGGAAAGGCCGGAGTGCCCAGCCATACGACGTTGTCGCGGTCGCTCACCGTGTGTCCCCTTCCGTGGAGGCCAGGATCTCGGCCAGGTGCATCGTGCCGACGCCGGTGCGCAGCCGGGACAGCCCGCCGCCGATGTGCGTGAGGCAGGAGTTGTCGCCCGCGCACAGGTATTCGGCGCCGGTGTCCAGGACATGGCGCATCTTGTCGGCCAGCATGGCGTTGGACACGTCCGCGTTCTTCAGCGCGAAGGTGCCGCCGAAGCCGCAGCAGGAGTCGGCGGCGGGCAGCTCGACGAGGTCGATGCCCTTCACCGCGCGCAGCAGCCTGAGCGGCCGGTCGCCGACCCGCAGCATGCGCAGCGAGTGGCAGGTCGGGTGGTAGGTGACCCGGTGCGGGAAGTAGGCGCCCACGTCGGTGACGCCGAGGACGTCGACGAGGAGTTCCGACAGCTCGTACACCGTCGGTGCCACCTGGTCGACCGCCTCGGTGAGGGCGGTGTCCCCGTACTGGGCGGCGACCACCCGGTGGTGGTCGCGCACCATGCCGGCGCAGGAGCCGGAGGGGGCGACGACGGCGTCGTAGCCCGCGAAGACCTCGGCGAAGCGGCGGACCATGGGGAGGGTCTCGGGGCGGTAGCCGGTGTTGAAGTGCATCTGGCCGCAGCAGGTCTGGGCCTGCGGGAACTCCACCGTGTGGCCGAGCCGTTCCAGCAGTTCGGTCACCGCGCGGCCGGTGCGGGGGAACATGGTGTCATTGAAGCAGGTGATGAAGAGAGCTATGCGCATGGTGTTTCCTGGGGTGGGCCGGGGGATCCGGTGACGGTCAGGCCGTAGGTCCGCGCGGCGGTGCCGGTGAAGACCTCGTGGCGTTCCGCGGGGGTGAGCCGGGCCGTCAACTCACCTGCTGCTGCGATGACTTCGGCGTAGTCGGCGGCGAGCTTGCAGACGGGCCAGTCGGAGCCGAACATCAGACGGTCCGGGCCGAAGGCGTCGAGGACGGTGTCGGCGTACGGCTTGAGATCCTGTGTGGTCCAAGAACCCCAGTCGGCTTCGGTGACCAGGCCGGAGAGTTTGCAGCGAGTGTTGGGGAGGGTGGCCAGCCGTCGGGTCTCCTCGGCCCAGGGGTCGAGGGAGCCGGACGCGATGGGCGGCTTGCCGATGTGGTCGAGGACGAAGGTCAGGTCTGGCAGGCGCTCCGCAGCCGCGGCGGCTGCCGCGAGCTGCTGGGGCTTCACCACGAGGTCGTAGACGAGTCCCGCCTCGGCGACCGCGGAAAGGCCGTGGAGTACGTCGGGGCGTACGAGCCAGCGTGGATCGGGCTCGCTCTGCACCTGGTGGCGGATACCCACCAGGTACTCACCTCCGGGGCCCGCGCGCAGCCCCGCGAGGGTCTCGGCGATGTCGGGGGCGGTCAGGTCGGTCCAGCCGACGACCCCGGCGACCAGGTCGCTGTCGGCGGCCAGGGCCAGGAACTCCGGGGTCTCCTGCGGCACGGTGATCGTCTGCACCAGCACGGTGGCAGTGACACCGGCCGCGCGGGCCTGAGGCGCCAGGTCGGCGAGGGTGAAGTCGCGTCGCAGCGGGGCGAGTGCGTCTCCGCTGATCCAGTCCTGGTCGCGGACGGACAGGTCCCACACATGATGGTGGGCGTCCACGATGCCGGGCACGGTCTTTGGACCGGTCACAGTTCCCACACCACCGGGAGTGAGGCGTGCGCGCCCTGCGCGGAGTAGTCGTGGACGACGTCGAGCAGTTCGGCCATCCGGGCCTGCCAGGCGATGTTGACGGGCAGCTTGTCGAGTTCGGCGATCATCGCCTGGTAGTCCTCGACCTCCAGCACGTGGAACAAGTCCGTCCCGCTGCGCCAGATCGTCCACTCGCTCACCCCGGCGGCGCCGATCGCGGCGGTGAGTTCCTGTGGCACCTCCCGGTGCGCGGCCTCGTACTCCTCGACGCGGTCAGTGCGGACCTTGGTGTGCAGGGCGACCCTCACGACGGCTCCTTCGACGGCGTGGCTTCCCGGATCGGCACGGCTTTCCCGGTCGGCGCGGCCACGGGGACGGGGGTGTCCGGGTCCAGCAGTCCCTCGGCGCGCAGTTCGTCCCACAGGGCGTGCGGGAGGGGGCGCCGCAGTTGCTCCACCGTGTCGCGCACCTCCTGGGGGGAGCGCGCGCCGGTCAGGACGCTCGCGACCGCTCGATGGCCGAACGGGAAGCGCAGCGCGGCGGCCCGCAGCGGCACGCCGTGGTGTTCGCAGACCTCGAGGAGCCGCAGCGCCCGGTCGAGGACCGGCTGCGGAGCGGGTGCGTAGTCGTATGTGGCGTCGGGCCGGGGGGCCGTCAGCAGCCCGGAGTTGAACACCCCGCCGATCACCACGCTCCGGCCGCGGGCGGCCGCCTCCGGGAGCAGTTCGGTGAGCCCGTCCTGTTCGAGGAGGGTGTAGCGGCCGGCGAGCAGCACCACGTCGATGTCGGTCTCGCGCATGAACCGGGCGGGCAGCGCGGACTGGTTCATCCCGACGCCGATCGCTCCGATCACACCTTCGGTACGCAGCCGCTCCAGGGCCGGGTAGGCCTCGTCCAGCGCCTGGTCGGCGTGGTCATCGGGGTCGTGCAGCAGGACCACGTCGACGTGGTCGAGGCCCAGGCGTTCGAGACTGGCCTCCAGGGAGCGCAGGACTCCGTCGGCGCTGAAGTCCCAGACCCTGCGGTGGGCGGCCGGTACGGCGAAGCCGTGGGCAAGGTCGTCGCCCACGCCGCCGTCCGGGCTCGGCACGAGAAGCCGGCCCACCTTGGTGGAGAGGGTGTAGGTGTCACGGGGGCGGTCGCGCAGCGCGCCGCCGAGCCGCCGTTCCGACAGGCCGAGACCGTAGTGGGGCGCGGTGTCGAAGGTCCGGATACCTGCGTCCCAGGCCGCCTCCACCGTGGCGTGGGCGGCCTCGTCGGTGACCGGCTGGAAGAGGTTGCCAAGGGCGGCACAGCCCAGCGCCAGTTCCGTGACCGGTACCGAACTGCCACCCAGCGTAGTGGTCCTCACGATCGCTCCACCGGGCGCAGCCGCAAGCCCTGCATGCCGCCGTCCACCGCGAGCGCGGTGCCGGTGACGGACGCCGCGGCGGGACTGGCCAGGTAGACGATGGCGGCCGCGACCTCGTCGGCCGTCACCAGGCGGCCCAGGGGCTGGCGGGCGTTGAGGGCCGCGCGCTCGGCCTCGGGGTCTTCGGCCGCGTCCAGCAGCCGGCCGACCCATGGCGTGTCGGCGGTCCCGGGGTTGACGCAGTTGACGCGGATGCCCTCGCGGACGTGGTCGGCGGCCATGGCGAGAGTCAGTGAGAGGACCGCGCCCTTGCTGGCGCAGTACAGGGCACGCTGAGGCAGGCCCGCGGTGGCGCCGATCGAGCATGTGTTGACCACCGCCGCGTGCACGGAGCGGCGCAGGTGGGGCAGGGCGGCACGCGTAGCACGCACGATGCCGAGAACGTTGACGTCCATCACCCGGTGCCACTGCTCGTCCGGGTTGTCCTCGATGCTGCCCACCGCGCCGATGCCTGCGTTGTTCACGAGAATGTCCAGCCCACCGAGCCGCTCGACGGCCTGTTCCACGGCGGCGCGCACGGAGGCGTCGTCGCTCACGTCGGCCCGGAGACCGACCAGCGGTTCGCTGACGCCGCCGGGATCGAGGTCGAGCACGGCCACTGCCGCGCCCTGCGCCGCGAGTGAGCGTGCCGTGGCCAACCCGATGCCGGACGCGCCCCCGGTGACGACGGCCCTGAGTCCTGACAGACCGGTCATGCCACCTCCTCCGGTCCAGCGAGGTCGGCGGCCCAGAAGGTGCCGTCCGGGTAACGGTATTCAGCGAGAGATTCGGCGTGCATGGTGGCGGAGAAGCCCGGGGTCAGCGGCGCGGTGTAGTGGCCGTCGCGCATCACCACGGGCGCCGTGAAGTGCTCATGGAGGTGGTCGACGAATTCGATGACGCGGTTGTCGGTGGTGCCGGACAGTGCCAGGTAGTCGAACATCGACAGGTGCTGCACCAGCTCGCACAGCCCCACTCCACCGGCGTGCGGGCAGACGGGCACCCCGAACTTCGCGGCGAGCAGCAGGATCGCGAGGTTCTCGTTGACACCTCCCACCCGGGCCGCGTCGATCTGGAGCACGTCGATGGCGCCGGCCTGGAGGAGCTGCTTGAAGACGATGCGGTTCTGCACGTGTTCGCCGGTGGCCACCTTCACCGGGGCGACGCCCCTGCGAACGGTGGCGTGGCCGAGGATGTCGTCGGGGCTGGTGGGCTCCTCGATCCAGTACGGGTCGAACTCGGCGAGCGCGTTGGTCCACTCGACGGCCTCATCGACGTTCCAGCGCTGGTTGGCGTCTATGGCGATGCGGATCCCCTCGCCAACGGCGGCGCGGGCGGCTCGCATGCGGCGGACGTCGTCGTCGAGGTCGGCGCCCACCTTCAGCTTGATCTGGGTGAAGCCGTCGGCGACGGCCTGCTTGGCCAGCCGCGTGAGCTTGTCGTCGGAGTAGCCGAGCCAGCCGGGCGAGGTGGTGTAGCCGGGGTAGCCGCGCTCCAGCAGGACGGACTCCCGCTCCGCGAGCCCGGTGCGGCCCTCGCGCAGCAGTTGGAGGGCGTCCTCGGGTGTGAGGGCGTCGGCGATGTAGCGGAAGTCGACCTGGGAGACGAGCCACTCGGGGTCGGCGTGGGCGAGCAGCCGCCACAGCGGCTGCCCGGCGCGCTTGGCGGCCAGGTCCCACACGGCATTGACGACCGCGCCGATCGCCATGTGCATCACGCCCTTCTCGGGACCCAGCCAGCGCAGCTGGCTGTCCCCGATCAGGTCGCGGTTGACCGAGCCCGGGTCGGCGCACAGCTCCTCCACTGAGCGGCCCACGATGTGGTGCCGCAGTGCGCCGATCGCGGCGACCTGGACATCGTTGCCGCGTCCGATCGTGAAGGTGAAGCCGTGGCCTTCGTATCCGTCGCCGGCGTCGGTGCGCAGCACGACATAGGCGGCGGAGTAGTCGGGGTCCGGGTTCATCGCGTCGGAGCCGTCCAGTTCCCGCGAGGTGGGGAAGCGGACGTCGTAGGTGTCGACGGCGGTGATCCGGGCGGAGGTTGCAGTCAAGGTGATGCTGCCTTTCACGCTTGGGCGAAGGTCTGGCGCTGGCTGCCAAGGCCGTCGACAGAAAGCTCGACGGTGTCGCCGGGGCGCAGGAAGGGAGTGCCGGGAAGGCCCAGGGCCACGCCTGCGGGCGTACCGGTGTTGATCACGTCACCCGGTTCCAGAACCATGTACTGGCTCAGGTAGGACACGATGTGGTCGACCTGGAAGATCATGTCGCTGGTGTGGCCGTCCTGCCGCTTCACGCCGTTGACGCTCAGGTGCAGGCCGAGGTTCTGCGGGTCACCGGCCTCGTCGGCGGTGACCAGCCACGGGCCGAGCGGGTTGAAGGTCTCGCAGGACTTGCCCAGGTCCCACTGCGGCGAGTACTCCAGCTGGAACTCACGCTCCGAGACGTCATGGCTGATCGCGTATCCCGCGATCACGTCCCGCGCGGCCTGCGGTCCGTCGAGGTAGCGGGCCCGCTGTCCGATGACGACCGCGAGTTCGACCTCCCAGTCGGTCTTCACCGACCCGCGGGGGATCAGTACCTCGTCGTACGGGCCGACGACCGTGCCCGGGTCCTTCATGAAGACCACCGGACGCGGCGGGATCGGCAGGCCGGTTTCGGCGGCGTGGTCGCGGTAGTTCAGACCGACGCAGACGATCTTGCCGGGGCGGGCGAGGGGTGCGCCGATGCGCAGGCCCTCCGGGTCCAGCTCGGGCAGTTCTCCCGCCTCGACGGCCACGCGGGCCCGGTCGACTCCCCCGGAGGCGAGGAAGGCGCCGTCGATGTCCAGGGTCACTGAGCGCAGGTCCAGCAGCCGGCCTTCGTCGGTACGGACGGCTGGCCGCTCCTGTCCTGGGGCGCCGACTCGTAGCAGTTTCACTGGCAGCTCCCTTGCCGTACGGGATTCATCTGAGGGGTGATCGGCCGTGATAGGGCCAAGCCGCCTGTGTCCCAGCCGGACCGTTCCGTTGGGCTTCCCACATCGAGGGCACATTCATCGGATGTATGGCGACGCAGCGACCTTAGATCCCGGAAGCCGCACATGACAATGGATTCCTCGGATGTATTTCCTCGCCCCTGCCGGCCAAGCACCCACACTGGGGCACATCTCCCATGGTCGCGCGAGGTCGTGAGGGCGGCACGCGACTCGCCATCCGATGAATCCTAAGCCGCGGCCGTCAGCTATCTCCGCTGATGACAGCAAGATCAACGCCGCCGCCAGTCGGGACACGGGGGAACACGGCTCTCCGCGTCGGCCACCCCGCCCTGTCACCCGCCAGTTCGGGCGACGCCGTTGCCGAATCGTGAGATGCCGCCAAGGGTTCCCCGTAACTCGCGGGACCATGAAACCTCAGGTCAGACGAGGTGACGACGCGCAGTCCCCGAAGCCAGGACAGCACCTCGACGTCTCGCGGCGCGATATCCCGCAAATCACTGGCCGTGAACTCTTGTCAATCTCGGCAACGTCGTCGTAACGTCCTCGACGACCGAGATACATCGGAGGAATGGTCCGCAACACGGGGTGCGGGGTTTCACCCGCATCCAAGCGGAGGCTTCACTTCCATGACCGCGGTCATCGGCTGACCCTCATTCCGCTTCTCTTCGGGCACGATCCGGGCACCCTCCATGCCTCGGATGGACATCTGCCCGGACGGCACCCCCGCCCCTCCCCCAGGCGGTACGCCAC
>NZ_LIQX01000176.1 GCF_001418475.1 Streptomyces ossamyceticus
CGAAGCCACCCTGGGTGCCCGTGCCGCCGTGAAGTACGTCAACGACAAGCTGGGCGGCATCGGCGGGCACCCAGGGTGGCTTCGGGGTTGCCGCCGGGGCCGCCTTCGACGTTCACCCAGCCCAGGGTGACCGGGTCGAGGCCGGCGTCGGCCTTGCCCGCCTTTCCGCCGACGTAACCGAGGTAGTCGGTCACGACGTCACTCGCCGAGCGGGAGTCCGCGGTCGCGGTGGAACCGCCGCCGGAAGCGCCGGACGACGAGGACGTGCCGGCGCCCGATCCGCTGCATGCGGCGACCCCCAGCAGGGGCGCCATGGCGGCGGAGACGAGGCCGAGTCTGAGAGGGCGTGAGATCGAGGGCATGCGGGATCCTCCAGGATCGGAAAACGGCAGGGCGGCGCCCGGCACGGCATGCGGGAGAGCACGGAAGACGGAGAAAGCACGGAAGACGGGGAGAGCACGGAATACGGGGAGAGCAGGGAAGGCGAGGAGAGCGCGGAAGGCGGAGGAAGGCAGGAGGGCGCACCGGGGTGACCGATGCCTCGGACCGGCCCGAGGGTCTTCGAAAGGCCAGGTGACCGGCGCTTCCGAGTTCCGTAACTTTCTTACGGATCGGGAATCTAGGTGTACGCTGGCGCCCTGTCAACGCCCCGGTTCACGCCGAATTAACGATCATGCAATGGGAGGGAAGGACATGACGGAGCCCGCCGCGAGACGCAGACTCCCTCGGCGCTCACCCGAAGAGACCCGGGCCCTCATGCTGGAGGCGGCCACCCGGCTCGTCTGCGCCGGCACCTCCGACACGAGCGAGGCGGCGGTCTCCGCGGCCCTTGCTCATGTCCGTGTCAAACGGGTCACCGAGGAGGCCACCCGCATCATGCGGGAGCGGCTGGGCGACGACACGGCACCGGCGATCACGACCGGATCCATCTACCAGATCTGGCCCGCCCAGGCCGACTTCCAGGCGGATCTCCTCTTCCACCTCACCAGCCGACAGGCCGAACTGGTCCCGGGGCTACCGGAGAGCATCCGCCGTTTCAAGGAGGCCGTCGACCGCGGCACGACCTGGCAGGAGGCTCTCAACGACGTCCTGACGGACAACCACGAGAACCACCGCGTCGACCCCAACTACCGTGTGCTGCTCGGCTTCTACGCCAGTGCCGCCAACCCGCGCGTCCGCGAAGCCCTCGGACACTACGGGGAGTCGTTCACCGAGGTCGCCTGCGAGGCGTACCAGGCACTGCTGGACGCCTACGGGCTGCGCATGCGCGCGCCCTACACGGTCGAACACCTCGCCACCACCATCGCCGCCCTGCTCGACGGCTTCCACATGCGCTGGATCGCCGGACACCCCAACCTGGAGGACCCGGAGGGAGAGGACCGCTGGTCCCTCGCCACCCGCGCCGCCGTAACGGTGTTCGACCAGTTCACCGAACCTGCGTAGTGGGGGCGGCGGGCCGGGATGCCGGTCCGCCGCCCCGCTCGGTGGGTCGGGTCAGTCGGTCAGCGGCCCTTGAAGACGGGCGTCCTCTTCTCCTTGAACGCGCTCATCCCCTCCTTCTGGTCCTCTGTAGCGAACAGCGCGTGGAACACGCGGCGTTCGAAGAGAAGCCCGTCGCGCAGGCCGGTCTCCAGGGCTCGGTCGACCGACTCGCGGGCCGCCCGGACGGCCGGGCGGCCGTAGGAGGCGATGGTCGCGGCGGCTTCCGTGGCCTCGGGGAGGACGCGGTCGTCCGGGACCACCCGCGACACCAGGCCCGCGGCTTCCGCCTCACGGGCGTTCATCGTGCGGCCGGTGAGGATCAGGTCCATGGCCTTGGCCCGGCCCACCAGGCGGGTGAGCCGCTGGGTGCCGCCGATGCCGGGGATCACGCCGAGCTTGATCTCCGGCTGGCCGAAGACCGCCGACTCGCCCGCGATGATCAGGTCGCACATCATCGCGAGCTCGCAACCACCGCCCAGCGCATAGCCGTTGACCGCCGCGATCTTCGGCGTCCGCAACGCCGCGAACTCCTCCCAGTCCGCGAAGTAGTCCTCCGCGGCCATGTCCACGGCCGACTTCCCGGCCATCTCCTTGATGTCCGCGCCGGCCGCGAAGACCTTCTCCGAACCGGTGACCACGAAGCAGCCGACATCCGGATCGCGGTCCAACGGACGCAGCGCATCGAGGAGTTCGGCCAGCAGCTCACCGCTGAGGGCGTTCAGGGCGTGCGGTCGGTGGAGTCGTACCGTGACGACGCGGTCATGACGTTCGATCTTGAGGGTGTTCATCGACTGTCCCTCTCCGTTCCCCTTGATCCTGACGGTTCGTCATGAGTCCCAGATCGCGCCGTACGCGGGTATCCCGCGCCGCTCCAGACCGTGGACGACCTGCCAGGTCAGCTTCTTGTTGGAGATGCAGATGACGGCTTCGGCGCCGAAGTCGCGGTACGCGGTGTACGCGAGCCGCACCATGTCCGGTTTGCCGTGCTGCGCGGTGTCCCAGACCAGCGCGTTCGGCTGGACGGCGAGGATCTCGTCGACCAGGTCGTCCCCATAGGTCCTGCGGGGATCACGTGTCGCCCACACGAGCCGTGAGGGCACCTCGGCGGCCAGCAGATGCGGCAGGCAGGGGCCGATGCCGCTGCCGGTGGCCACATAGATCACCTTGCTGAACAGCGTCTCGATATTGGCGACCCCGGCCGTGGTGATGCCCTTGACCCAGACCTTCGGTGGCGCGTCGTCGATGAACGAGCCCGTCCAGTCGCCCGCTCGGGAGATGGTCAGCCGAAAGCCGGGTTCGCCGGGTGAGGGCACATTGGCGAAGGAGTGCCACTCGGTGAGCGGGCTGCGGCTGATGGCGGTGGAGGACCCCGCGAACGGGGTCACGCCGTGGTCGAAACGGGCCAGCGCGACATGCGCGGAGGGCCTCTCGATCCGTACGTCCACCTTGCGCAGCCGCAGCCAGGGCAGGGCGACGCTGAAGGTGACCACGGCGAGCACCCCGAGGGCGACCGGCCCCTGGCCGCCCAGCAGCGTATGCGTCCAGAACAGTGCGAGGGCGCTCCAGCCGCCGAAGCGGTGGATCTTCTCGAAGTGGTCGTGGAAGCGGGAGCGGAAGGGCGGCACGGCGGTGGCGACGATGACGGCGAGCAGGGCGACCAGGGTCCAACCCACCGTGATGAGTGGCCGGTTGGCGCCGTCGAGGGTCGACGCGACCGTCCCGGCGAGGAACCACACCGCTCCGGCCAGCGCCCCGCCCACGTGCAGCCCGCCGAAGTGGTACACCTTCCCGAGCGTCCACCGCGCCTTCAGCGGCCAGCTCGTCGGAGCCCGGGTCGCCAGCCGGAAGAAGAGGTTGATGACGTACTGCTGCCGTACGACCACGGCCAGCGCGAGGTTCCCGAGGGCCGCGTAGCCCATGGTCTCGGCGTCAGGTGCCCAACTCGCCGCCGCCAGCACTCCGATGTTGGCCAGTATCACCAAGGCCGCCAGGCGGTTGTAGTGCATCAGGCGGGGGTGCTTGAGGAGGCGACGGGGCGCGGACGTGAGCGGAGGGAGTTCGGCGAGCGCGGCGGGAGGTGTGGCGGGTGTGGGAGGTGCGGGAGGCGATGCCTGCCGGGAGCCTTCCGTCTCGGTGGACGTGGTCTCGATGGACGACGTCATCGGGCCGCCCCCTCTCGTACCGCGGCCACCGGCAGCAGGGAGGCTCCCTCGCCGGGAACCGGCACCGCCCGCGCGGCCTCCTCCCGTTCCGCCGCCAGCCGCAGCAGTGCGCCCCGGTCGACCTTGCCCCGGTCCGTCTCCGGTAGCGCGGCCACCGGGAGGACCGTGGCCGGCACGCAGTAGTAGGGCAGGGCGTCGGCCACCGCGCGCCGGGCCGTGTCCGGGTCGACGTCGGCCGGGCAGACGAAGGAGATCAGGCTGCGGGCGTCCCGCTTGAGCGTGACGGCGCGGGCGCAGCCCGCCACCGACTCCAGCACCGAGGAGACGGAGTCGAGTTCCACGCGGAAGCCGCGGACCTTGACCTGGTCGTCGGTACGGCCCAGGTGCTCTAGTTCGCCGTCAGGTGTCCAGCGGCCGAGGTCGCGGGTGCGGAACATACGGCGTCCGCCGCCGAGGAAGGGGTCGGGGGCGTACCGCTCGGCGTTCAGCGCCTCGTTGTTCAGGTAGCCCGCCGAGACGCAGTCGCCGCCGGCCCACATCTCGCCGACCTCCCCGATGGGCAGCGCGCGCCGGTGCTCGTCGAGGACGTACACCGTGTTGTTGGGGGTGGGGCGGCCGATGGTGAGCAGGGCGTCGTCCACGCGGTGGCGGCGCATCGTGTTGACGATCGTCGTCTCCGTGGGCCCGCAGGAGTTGTGGAAGGCGGACCGCCGGGCCCAGGCGTCCGCGAGCGGGCGAGGGCACGGCTCGCCCGCGACGGCCACCGTCCGCACCCGGGGGCAGTCCGCCGGGTCGATCCCCGACAGCACCGTCGGCGTCGCGATCAGCACGTCCGCCGTACGGGCCGCGGCCGCGACGTCCTTGCCCCGGACGACGAGCGTGCCGCCGTGCGCGAGACAGCCGAGGATCTCCCAGGCGGCCATGTCGAAGGCGATGTTGAGGAGCTGAGCGACCCGGTCACCGGGGCGGATGCCCAGATCACCGGGGGCCGTGAGGAGGATGTTCGCGACGTTGCGGTGGGTGACCTTCACGCCGTTGGGCTTGCCGGTCGTGCCGGACGTGAACAGGACGTAGCACCCGTCGTCCGGGCGGACGGGTCGTTCGAGGCGGACCGGGCCTTCCGCGGTGAGGTCGGTGAGGTCGGTGAGGTCGGTGAGGTCGTCGTCGAGGGTGATCAGGCGCTGTCCCGCGTCAGCCGGAGGCACCCGCAGCGTGTGCTCCGACTGAGTGAGGACGACCCGGATCCCGGCGGTGCGGATGACATGCCGCAGCTGGGCGGCGGGAGTGAGTCCGATGTCCTGTGGGACGTACGCGGCGCCGGCCTTCAGCGTGCCGAGCAGTCCGACGAGCATCGGGACGGAGCGGCGTACGAAGAGGCCGACGTGGTCGCCGGGCCGTACGCCCGCCCGTACGAGTCTGGCCGCGAGCCGGTCGGCACGACGGTTGAGCTCGCCGTACGTGATCGTCGTGTCCTGGTGCTCGGCGGCGACCGCGTGCGGCGCGGCGAGGGCCCGCCGTTCGACGGCCTGATGGACGAGGGGGTTGGGGACGAGTACTTCAGGGCCTTGGCCGAACTGCCGGAACAGGGCCCTGTCTCGGGGGGACAGATGGCTCAGGGGCATGCCTCACAGACCTCCTGGCTGTGTGGGGAGAAGATGCCTCGGGCTACTGAACGCTGACGTGCCTCGATCATGTGGAAATGTCGAGCATCGTGCGGAGGTGCAGAGCGGCAACACCGAAGTGCGGTGGCGGCTCCAGTAGTTTCAACGTTCAACGTGGTCTGCGTCACTGACAAAACAAGTCACATGGCTGGACTCACGGCACACGGACAGCTTCCGCACAGAGAGGCGGCAGGAACCTCACATACCGCGCGTGCAACGGGACTTCTCTCGCGTTCGCGGCAGGGGCCCACGGAGGCAGGTCCGGGCACGTCGGCCGCGAGGCTGTTTCCGGTCCCGTTCCCAAAAGGCTGATGCGGTGGGCCGGACCGGACCGGCACTCGGCGGCCCCGCCGGAGGGGGCGCCGCCTCGTCGGCCGTCGGCGCGCTGCCCGGTCCGGGGCGCCCGGTCCAGGGTGACCCGCTCGAAATCGGTCGCATAGGCTGGTGCCGGTGTCGCCGGTGAAGAGGCGCAGGCCACGGCGGCGTGGGCCCGCCGCCCGTCCTAGGGGCTGTCGTCAAGGCGTCGCGGGGCAGGCGGGAGTTTGACGACAGACCCTAGGGAGGCGTTCGAGTGGCAGTGTCTGGGGGCGGGTCGACGAAGCGGCTCCAACGGGGGACGCTCTCCCAGGGGCTCATCGTGGCGACCGCGCTGCGGATCCTCGACGAGGACGGGCCGGACGCGCTGACCTTCCAGCGGCTCGGCAAGGAACTGTCCTCCTCCGCGACCGCGGTCTACCGGCACTTCGCGAGTCGCGACCACATCATGGTCGCCGTGGCGGAGGAGATCGACAGGCTGTGCCTGGAGGGGTACGAGCCCCACGAGTCATGGACCGAGTCGCTGAGGGACCTGGCGATCCGTGCCTGGAACACCGCCATGGAGCACCCGGCGGCCGCCGCGCTCTGCATGGGGCGGGTCACCCGCGGCCTTCACGAGTTGCGTGCCGTCGACGCCGTCCTGGAGGCGTTCCACCGCGGCGGCTGGCGCGGCCAGGCAGCCGTCCTGCACTACCAGGCGTTCTCGAACTTCGCCCTCGCCATGGCGAGCAACAACGCCTGGCGGCTGGTCAACCAACGGTTCGGCGCCGAGGTCAACTGGGTGCAGGAGTACCAGCCGACCGACCCCGCCACGTACCCCTACGCCGAGGCGGCCAAGGAACACCTGCGCAGCCTCGACATGACGGACGTCTTCCACCGGCAGATGGACATCCTCCTCACCGCCCTCCAGGCGGAGGCGGCGACTCTCCCGCGTGACTGACGCGCGCCACCCGCGCGACTGACACGCGCCACCCGCAGGACTGCACCGCCGCCGGCCGGCAGGCGTTCCGCCACTCCACGGCCAAAGATAGTTAACGCTATTGACTACGCCGTTAACTAGGCGGCATTCTCTCCCCACCGAGAGCTCCACGGACGCTCCCTCGCAGCGTCCGCCGAGCGCCACGCGCACCGCCTCCGCTTACGCCTCGAACTTGCTCGCGCTCGTCCCGCCGATCCCGTGCGACCCGCGCAGAGCGCGACACCCCTCTCCAGGAGCACTCATGCGCCACACCCGTACCCGCACGGTCCCCGTGACCGCGGCCGTAGCCATGACGGCCGTCCTCGCCGGTTGCACCACCACGGGCGCCACGTCCTCGGATCCGGGCGGCGGCGACGCCGCCGGCGCGACGAAGATCCGGACGACGATCGACGTGCCGGCCAGCTTCGACCCGGTCAAGGCTCTGTCCCTGCCCGACTACGTGCTGGCCCGGAACAGCTACGACACCCTCGTGCGCAAGGACGACGGCGGGCTCGTCGGCGGTCTGGCCACCAAGTGGAAAGCCACACCGACCTCGGCGACGTTCACCCTGCGCACCGACGCCACGTGCGCCGACGGGACGCCGATCACGCCGAAGATCGTCAAGGCGTCCCTCGACCGCTTCGCCGACCCCAAGACGGCTGCGCCCGACCTCCCCACGGTCTTCGGCCCCGGCAACAAGGTGAAGGTGACCGCCGACGACGCGGCGAACAAGGTGGAGATCGCGCTCACCAGGCCGTGGGGCGACATGGTCACCGGCCTGTCGGTCGCGAGCACGGGCATCGTCTGCCCGGCGGGACTCAAGGACGTCAAGGCCCTCGCCGCCGGAAAGGCCAAGGGCTCGCAGTCCGGCCCCTACCTCCTGCGCAAGTCCCAGTCCGGCGTCTCGTACTCCTACGCGCTGCGCCCCGAGTACAAGGCGTGGCCGGCCTGGCGCACGAAGATCCCCGGCAAGGTCGCCACGACCATGGAGTACCTGGTCTCGCCCGACCCGACCGCGACCGGCAACCTCGTGACCAGCGGCCAGCTCGACATCGGCAAGATCGACGCCTCGGGCATCCCGCGCTTCGACGGCGTGAACGGCCACAGCGTCAGCATCAGCCGGTTCTCCGACTTCTACCTGCTGTTCAACGAACGCCCCGGCACCGTCTTCGCGGACGTCGCCACCCGCCGGGCGGTCGCCCAGGCCGTCGACCGCGCCGCCTTCACCAAGGTCGTCTCCAAGGACACGGGTGAGCCGTCGACGATGTTCGTGCAGAAGGCCATCCCCTGCAACGACCCCGACTCCTCGTCCCTCGTGCCGAAGGACAAGGCCGCGGCGTCCGCCGTGCTCAAGGGCAAGAAGATCCGCCTCGTCGGCCCCCAGGTCGTCGGGCCCGCCGGCGCCGGGAACCAGTACATCCAGGAGGCGCTGCGGGCCGCGGGCGCGGACGTCACCCTCGCCAACGTCGACGTCGGTGCCTGGGTCGGGACCGTGTTCGGCAAGCCCGACGCCTGGGACCTCACGGTCTTCGCCGACCTAAACTTCCTCGGCACCCTCGCCAACCCGCTCGGCCACTTCGTCGGCCCGACCGTGCCCGAGGGCGGCGGCAACCTCGGCGCGGTGAAGAACCCCACCCTGAACAAGGCCTTCGCCCAGGGTGCCGAGGCGACCAACGAGGGGGCCCGCTGCGCCGCCTACCAGAAGGCAGCCAAGGCCCTGATCTCGAACGTGGACGCGGTGCCGCTGGTCAACGACCCGTTCATCTACGCACTGCGCGAGGGCTTCAGCGCACAGATGCTCGGCGGCTCGCTCGACGACCCGATCCTGCGCATCACCGGCTGACGGACCCGTCCTCCGCACCCCCTCGCACCGTTTCCGACACAGGAGCTCCCTGGTGATCGACCCTTACAGCACCGCCCAGCAGATCGCCGACCTCATCCGCACCAAAGAGGTCAGCCCGGTGGAGGTGGCCGAGACCTACCTCGACCGCATCGAGCGGATCAACCCCGCCGTCAACGCCGTCGTCTGGCTCGACACCGACGCCGTGCGCGCGGCGGCCGTCCGGGCCGAGCGGGCGGTGCTGCGCGGCGAGCCGCTCGGCCCGCTGCACGGCGTCCCCGTCCCCATCAAGGACCTCAGCTCCGTCGCCGGACAGCCCAACACCATGTCCTCGCTGGCGATCCGGGACACCCCGCAGACGGTCACGGACCCCGACGTCCAACTCCTCCTCGACGCCGGCGCGATCCCGCTCGGCCGGACCAACTCGCCCGAGTTCGGCGCCCTGACCGTCTCCGAGAACGCCCGGCACGGCAAGACCCGCAACCCGTGGAACCCGGCGCACACCTCCGGCGGTTCGAGCGGCGGCGCGTCGGCGGCCGTCGCGGCCGGGCTCGCCCCGGTGGCGCACGCCGGCGACGGCGGCGGATCGATCCGGGTCCCGGCCTCCGTCACCGGCCTCATCGGGCTCAAGCCCAGCCGGGGCCGCGTGCCCGCGTTCGTCCGGGCCTGGGAGCACTCGACGACCGAGGGCGCCATCACCCGCACCGTCGGCGACACGGCCCTCCTGCTCGACGTCATGGGCCGTTCCGACCGGCTCTCCTGGTACAGCGCGCCCGACCCGGCGCGCCCCTACCTCGACGAGGTCGGTGCCGACCCCGGGCGGCTGCGGATCGGTCTGCTCCTCGACGCACCCACCGGGCTGCCCGTCGACGAGGAGTGCCGCACCGCGGCGCTGACGGCCGCGCAGGCCCTGCGCGACCTCGGGCACGACGTCGTCGAGGCCCGCCCGAAGATGTTCTCCTACGAGGCGATCATGGGCTTCACCTGGACGATCATCAGCGCCTCCACCTACGCCATCGACGTCGACGACCCCGACGCGGTGGACCCCTACATCCGGCGCCGCCGGGAGACCGCACTGGAGGTCACCGCCGGCGACTACGCACGGACGGCGGCGCGCCTGCAGGCCGAGTCACGCGACGTGGTCGCCCAGTGGGGCCGGGACTTCGACGTTCTCCTCACCCCGACCACCGCGGTCGTGGCGCCGCCGGTCGGCCCCGTGTACGACGAGGCGAACTCCGACCCGGACGGTCCGCGGGCCACCGAGACCCGGATGGTCTCGTTCACCGCGTTCGTCAACATCGCCGGGCTGCCCGCCATCTCGCTGCCCGTCCACACGACCGCCGACGGCCTCCCGGTCGGCGCCCAGCTCATCGGCGCACCCTACGACGAGGCGACGCTGCTGCGGCTGTCCGCCCAGCTCGAACCGCGGTTCCGCTGGCACGAGCGGCGTCCGGACGACGCGGTCCTCGCGGGGGCGCTGTGAGTGCCGGGCCCGTGGTCCCGGCCGGGCCGCTGCCCGCCGCGGCCGTCAAGCGGGCTCCCGGTCTGCGACTGGGCGGCGGATGGGCGGGGTTCGCCGTCCGCCGGGCGGGCGGACTGCTGATGTCGATGCTGCTGCTCGTCGTCGTGACGTTCCTCATCGTGCCCCTGCTGCCGGGCGACCCGGCCCGCGCGATCGCCGGCACCAACTCGTCCCCGGCCACGCTCGCGGCGATACGCGAACGACTGGGCCTCGACGAGCCGATGACGACGCGGTTCGTCCACTACCTCGGCGACATCATGTCCGGGCGTCTCGGTACCTCGTTCCGGTTCGACACCCCCGTCGCGGACATCGTCTCGACCCGGCTGCCGTACACCGTCCAGCTCGTCATCCCGGCCGTGCTGCTCTCCCTGCTCATCGCCGTCCCGCTGGGCATGGCCGTCGGCGTCCTCACCCGCGACGGACGCCGCCGCAGGCTCGGCGTCGCCTTCGGCACGGTCGCCGGACTCCTCGCGTCGGCGCCGGTCTACGTCGTCGCGACCCTCCTCATCGTGCTGTTCTCGATCAGCCTCGGCCTGCTGCCGTCCGGTGGTGCCACGACACCGAGCGCGCTCGTCCTGCCGATCACCGCGCTGTGCATCGGCCCGGCCTTCGCCATCGCCCGGGTCGTCCGGCAGGAGACGGCCTCCGTCCTCGCCCAGGACTACATGAGGACCGCCCGCGGCCACCGCCTCGGATCCGTGCGCCTCCATCTGCGCCACGCGCTGCCCAACCTGGTGACGAGCGTGCTCACCCTGAGCGGGCTCGTCCTCACGTCGCTGCTCGGCGGCACGATCATCCTGGAGAACGTCTTCACCTATCCGGGGCTCGGCACCGAGGTCGTCCAGGCGATCATCTACAAGGACTATCCGGTGATCCAGGGCATCATCCTCGTCGTCGGCATGCTGGCCCTGCTCGTCAACCTCCTCGTCGACGTGGTCCTCGGGATCGTCGACCCCCGCACTCTCGACGGAGGCCGGCGTGGCCACTGACACGACCGTGCGCCGGTGGCGCCGCAACCCGTCGCTGCTGGCCGGCGCCGTGATCCTCGGACTGCTCGTCGTCGTGGCCCTCGTGGCCCCGCCGCTGCTGAGCGGCTCCGCCGAGACCCTCACCGACGACGCCCGGCTGGGGCCCGGTGCCGAGCATCTCCTCGGCACCGACGCGTTCGGCCGTGACGTCCTCGCCCGGGCCCTCGTCGCGACCCGCCTCACCCTGCTCATGGCCGCCGCCGCCACCGCCGCCTCGTTCGTCGTCGGCGTCGCGATCGGCGCGCTCGTCCACCTGGCCCCCAGGTGGCTGCGCGAGACCTGTCTGCGGCTCATCGACTCGGCGGTGGCGTTCCCCTCGCTCGTGCTCGCCCTCGTCATCGCGGCGGTGCTCGGACCGGGGACGGGGTCCGCGATCGTCGCGATCGCCGTCGCCGGCGTCCCCGGGTTCGCCCGGCTGACGGCGAACCTCGCCGCGACCGTCGCGGACAAGGACTACGTGCTCACCGCGCGGCTGCTCGGCGTTCCCGGCCCGCGCATCCTGACCCGGCACGTCCTGCCGAACATCAGCGGGCCGCTGCTGGTGCTCCTCAGCTCCAGCTTCACCCTGTCCCTGCTCGACATCAGCAGCCTGTCCTTCGTCGGCCTCGGCGTGCAGAGCCCCCAGTACGACTGGGGACGGCTGCTCAACGAGGCGCTGCCGTCGATCTTCGCCCAGCCGTCGGTCGTCCTCGCTCCGTCGATCATGCTCATCGTCACCGGTGTGGGCGCCATGCTCCTCGGGGACGGCGTGGCCTCGCTCGTCGACCCGCGCACCCGCGGTACGGCGCCCGCGGCGACCGGGGCGGCGGACGCGGCGGCACCGGCCACCCCGGCGAAGGAGTCCCGCGCGGTCCGGGCACCGGACGGTGCGGGGGCCACGACCGGCACGGAGCCGGACGGTCTGCTGACCGTCGACGGGCTGACCGTGCGGGCCGGTGACCGGACACTCGTCGACGACGTGTCGTTCACCATCGGGGCCGGCCGGATCGTCGGCCTCGTCGGGGAGTCCGGCTCGGGCAAGTCCACCATCGCCATGGCGGTCGCGGGCCTGCTCCCCGAGGGGGTCCGGGCGCACGCGTCGCGCCTCGCCCTCGGCGACCTCGACCTGCTCGGGACACCGCCGGGCCGGCGCCTCGCCACCGAGATCGGCATCGTCTACCAGGACCCGATCGGCACGTTCAACCCCGCGCTGCGGCTCGGCGCCCAGCTCACCGAGGTGGCCCGCACGCATCTGGGGACGTCGCGGCGTCAGGCCCGGCGGGACATGGCCCGCGCCCTCGCCGACATCCATGTCACCGAGCCCGAGCGGCGGCTGCGCCAGCACCCGCACGAGCTGAGCGGCGGCATGCTCCAGCGTGCCTCGATCGCCTCCGCGATGACGACGAACCCGCGGCTCCTCATCGCCGACGAGCCGACCACGGCACTCGACGTCACCGTCCAGGCGGAGGTGCTGCGGCAGTTCCGCCGCATCAACCGCGAGCACGGCACGGCGATGCTGTTCATCTCGCACGACATCGGCGTGGTCGGCGTGCTCTGCGACACCGTCCTGGTGCTCCACGGCGGCCGGGTCGTCGACCGTACGACGGGCGCCGACCTGCGCCGGGGGACGGTCACCCACCCGTACACCCGCGCCCTGCTCGCGGCGACGCCCGCCGCGGTCGAGGCCGGCGCGACCCTCAGCGCGGTCCGGTGGACGGCCGACACGACTCCGGCCCAGCCGGACGGGACGCCGTCCGACGGGAAGCCGCTGGACGGGACACCGCTCGACGGGAACCAGCTGGACGGGAACCAGCTGGACGGGACGCCGCCTGACGGGGTCTCGTCG
>NZ_LIQX01000177.1 GCF_001418475.1 Streptomyces ossamyceticus
TCCACCTGGAGGTGGTCCCCAGCCCGAGCGGCGTGACGCACCATCTGTTCTGGCGAAGGTGACCCGAGCGCCCACCGGAGTTACGGCCGCGGTGGCGAGAAGGCGTCCGCCCCACCGGACGCCCTTCTCGCCGCGGACGCGGGCGCGTTCCCCGCGCTGGGCGGCGAGGCTGCGCTTCCGCCGCCGCGCGCCCGTCAGCGTCGGCCGCGCGGGTCGCCCAGCTCCCCCCGGAGCCGCTGTGCCCTGAGGACCAGTTCCAGCTCGAAGCGGCGGTCGGGGTCGTCGATCTCATCGCCCCACAGTTCCCGGATCTGGCGCAGGCGGTAGCGGACGGTCTGGGGGTGGACGCCGAGACGGGTGGCGACCTCGGGGGCGCCGCCCCTGGTCTCCAGCCAGGCCAGCAGGGTCTCGGCGAGGCGGCGCCCGTGGGTGGGGCCGCAGTGCGCGAGGGGCGCCAGGCAGCGTAGGGCCAGGTCGTCGATGAGTTCCTCCGGCTGGAGGAGGACCAGGGCCTCGGTGTGCTCGGTGCAGTGCAGCACCTCCCCCGCGGGCAGCAGCCGGCGTTCCATCAGGCTCACCGCGGCCTCCGCCCAGCGCAGCGACTTCGCCGCCTCCGCCAGCGGCACCGGCGGTCCGATCGCGCCGGACCACCCGGCGAGGGCCCGGTGGAGGAGTTCGGGGCGCCCGGCGGCGTCCGGTTCGGGCACGACCATGCGGGGCTGCTCGTACTCCATGTCGAGCAGGACGCCCTGGCCGACGGCCGGGGCCATGGCCTCGCGGGCGGGCCGCAGGAGGACACCGACGGCGACCTTCTCGGGCAGGGTCCAGCCGATCCGGGCGGCGCGTTCGGTGAGCGCGTCCGCCGGGTCGCCCCGGTGGTGCTCGACGAGGAGCAGCTCCATGAGGCGCCGCTGGAGCCGGAGCCGTTCGCCGGCCTGCCGGGCCGCCGCCTCCGCGTAGCCGCGCACCGACTGGTCCACCAGCCCGTCCAGGTACTCGTATCCGGCGTCGACGAGCTCGTACATCGCGGGCGGCGGGATCTCCACACGCTGGCCGATCTCGGCGAAGCGGCGCCAGGCGAGGCGTACGCCGAGGCGGTAGATCGCCTGGAGGGAGTCCAGGCTGCGGCCGTGCAGACCCTCGCCCCGGCCGAACTCCTGGAACACACCGGGAGGCACCCGCGGGCGGCCCTCCGCGGTCTGGAGGTGCTGGACGAAGACCTCGATGGCGCGGCGGATACCGATGAGGGCCATCGGCTCGCCGGAGTCGTCGAGGACGACCGGCAGATGGGGGTACTCACGGCGGATCTCGCCCAGGATCTCCTCGGCGAGGGCGGGTGCCTCGGCCATGGCGATCGCGGCGAACTCCCGTACCTGGTCACGCGGTACGTCGTGCCAGGCGGAGCGGACTGAGACGGTTCCCGGGCGCCCGGTCACCCCTCAGCGCTCCCGACCGGCGTTCTCGTACGTGATGAGCGGGGTGTTCGGCTGGTCCGGGGTCGCCTCCAGCAGCGCGACGACACCGATCGCGGCCGCCACGGCGAGCGCGGCGGCGGCCACCATGGTGAGCGCGGCGGCGAGGGCACGCCGCGGAAGTCCCGTCGCCCGCGCGGAGGGCGGGTCCGGTGGCGTCTGGTGCGTGGTCTCGGCGTGCGACATCGCAGGGTCAGCCTCTCGGTCGAAAGGTCGGCCCCACCCAGGGCACCCCGCACCCCGGGACCTCCTGACGGTCCCGGTACTCGTCCACCTCGCCGGGGCGTGTCGACGGCCCCTCAGCCGGTCGTCCGTCGCGGGCGCCGGCTCCGGCCCAGTGTCAGCAATGCATTGACACTGCGTCAAGACTCCGCCTACGGTTCCCGGCCCATACGTCACGCGCACCTTCCCCCCTTGGCGTCGCCCCTTGCGAGACGCCTACCCGAGTCGCACCTTCCAACGCCCCTGGAGTGCCCGGATGCGCCGTACAGCCTCACCCCTGTCCCTGGTCCTGCTGGGCCTCGGCACCTTCCTGCTGGTCCTCGCACCCCTGCTGGCCTGGTACGTGGAGCCACGGGCCGCGGTGAACCCGATCGACATCGACACGACCGCCGTCTACACCGGCACGGGCAGCGTCTTCGACGTGGAGCAGGTGCGGACCGTACCGGACCAGAAGATCACCGTGACCCAGCGGGTGCGCGGCGATGTGGCCGAAAGCGAACGCAGCGGAGCGGCCGTGTGGGACGTGATCACCAGCGTCGACACGGAGAAGTCGCTGCCCGCCGCCGACCCGCACGACGCGCTGGACTTCACCCCGCACCGCTGGGTCAGCGACCGGAGGACCAACCGGCCGGTGCACTGCTGCAAGGAGAAGCCGTACATCGAGGGCGAGGCGTACCTGAAGTTCCCCTTCGACGTGCGGGAACGCTCCTACCGCTGGTGGGACAACACGCTCGGCGCGACGGTCACACTCCACTACGAGGGCCGCAAGAAGATCCGCGGCTATGAGGGGATGCGCTTCACGGCGACCGTTCCAGCGACGAGGACGGGCACGCGGCTGGTGCCCGGCGCCCTCGTCGGCGAGCCCGGCCGGCCGCAGGTGCAGGCCGAGGAGTGGTACGCCAACCACGGCCTCGAACTCGTCGTCGACCAGGCCACGGGACGCGTGCTCTACGCGCAGACGGGGCCGCGCCGGACCCTGCGGGCGCCCGGCGGCACCGAGGACGCCGCGGTGCTGCTCGACAGCCGGAAGCTGGCGTTCACCGCCGGGACGCAGAAGTTCGCGGTCGAGCAGGCGGAGCGGGACAGCGGACTGCTGCGACTGGTGGGGCGGACGTTGCCGATCGGTACCACTGTGGTGGGGTTCGTCCTCGCCGTGACGGGTGCCGTTTTGGTGGTGCGCGGCAGGCGGCGTCCCGAAACGTCCGAGTCGCCCCAGGATCCGATCACGATATGACAGAGCGTCAGTTCAACAAACCCCGGAAATTGTCACGTCGGTGAGTAGCAGCTTCGAAACTCTCGGCGAAAACTATCCACCCCACCTGAGCACAGCCCACCCATACCTCGCTCCCGACCTCGCTCCCGCGCACCACGACCTGCCCGCCGCGACCGGACCGTCCCCCCACACGCCCCACCGGAACAACCCTCACAGCGAACCTCCTTCTCCCCCGCTGAGTTCCGCACCCCGAGACGAGTTGGAGCACCCATGCCCCAGCACGTGCCGTTCTCGCTGGTCGACGCGTTTCCGCGCGGCGTCCGGCACGCCCCGGCGGGCGCCCCACCGCCACGCCGGATCGTTTTCCTCGCCCGCCGTGACCTCGGTAATCCGGCGGCGGGGGGCTCCGAGCTCCTCGTCCACCGGCTCGCCGAGGGCCTGACGAGACTCGGCCACCAGGTCACCCTGCTCTGCGGGGGCCCGGCGGCCCTGCGCGACTACCGGGTCGTGTCGGCGGGCGGCGACCTGAGCCACCACTTCCGGGCCAGAAGCACCCTCGCCCGTCAGGTCGGCGACTGTGACCTGCTCGTCGAGGTGTGCAACGGCATGCCGTACCTGACACCGCTGTGGCACCGCGGCCCGACGCTGTGCCTCGTCAACCATGTGCACACCGATCTGTGGCAGATGCGGTTCGGCGGGGCGCTGGCGCCCGCGGCCCGGCTCGGCAGAAGCCTCGAACACTGGGCGCTGACGGGCGCGCAGCGCGGCAACCTCGTGGTCGCCGTCTCCTCGTCCACGGCGACGGCGCTCCGCGCGATCGGTGTGGACGGCGAACGGATCCGGGTCGTCCACAACGGCGTCGAGGAGCCGGGACCGCGTGCCGAACGGTCACCCGAGCCGCTGTTCGTCGCCGTCGGGCGGCTGGTCGAGTACAAGCGGATCGATCTGCTGCTGCGGCTGTGGGAACGGGTCAGGCCCGTCACCGGCGGCCGGCTGGTCATCGTCGGCGACGGGCCCGAGCGGCAGCGGCTGGAGGCGCTGGCCGGGCCCGGCGTCGAGTTCGCCGGGCATGTCTCCGAGGCCGAGAAGCACCGGCTGCTGTGCGCGGCCTGGCTGCTGCTGCATCCGTCCGCCGTGGAGGGGTGGGGGCTCGTCGTCACCGAGGCCGCGGTGCGGCAGACCCCGTCGGTCGCCTTCGACGTGCCGGGGCTGCGGGACTCCGTCGTGGACGGGGAGACCGGGGTGCTGGCCCGGGGGGAGTCGTCGTTCGCCGCGGCCTGGTGCGCGCTCGCGCTGTCGGCCGACCGGCGGGAGCTGATGGGGAGGGCGGCGCGGGAACGGGCGGCGCACTTCCGGTGGGGCCATACGGTGCGGCAGTTCCGGGCGGTCGCCGCGGAGGCGGTGCGGGGTGGGGGCTCTTGAACGCGCGACCGGGTGCCCTGAAGGATCCGTCCCTGCGGCGGTCCCTCGCCCTCTTCCGGGCCTTCATGAGGGAGCAGGACGACCCCGCGTCCTGCTACGCGCTGCTCGCACGGGACGCCGTCGACCAGGTCGCGGCGTACGGCGGGGCCCTGGAGGGCCGCACGGTCGTCGATGTCGGCGGGGGCAGCGGCTACTTCACGGAGGAGTTCCGGCGCCGCGGGGCGCACGCGTACCTCTTCGAGCCGGACCTCGCCGAGCTGGGGGCGAAACCGCCCGACGGGGCCGTGGTCGCGGACGGGTATCTGCTGCCGCTGGCCGACGGGGTCGCGGACGTCACCTTCTCGTCCAACGTGCTGGAGCACGTGGCGGATCCGCCGACGTTCCTCAGTGAGCTGGTGCGGGTGACCCGGCCCGACGGGCTGATCTATGTGTCGTTCACCAACTGGCTCTCCCCGTGGGGCGGCCACGAGTGGGCGCCCTGGCACTACCTGGGGGCGGAGCGGGCGCGGGCCCGCTATCGGCGCCGCACCGGGAAGGACGCCAAGCACACGCTCGGCGAGAACCTGTTCGCCGTGCACATCGGACGCACTCTGCGGCAGGTGCGCGCGCGGGACGACGTGACGGTCGTGTCGGCGCGCTCCCGCTACTGGCCGTTTCTCGCGGAGACCGTCGTGAAGGCGCCGGGCCTCCGCGAGTTCGCCACCTGGAACCTCCTTCTCATCCTCCGGCGGTGTGCACCATGACGAGCACGGTCCAGGCTCCACCTCCCGCGCCGGTGCGGCCGGCGGGCACGACGGGGCGGCCCCCCGAGGGACGTCGGTCGCGCCGCTGGCTCCTGGGGTTCTGGGCCGTGGTGTTCGTGCTGCTGGTCGTCGCGCGGCCCGGACGGCAGACCTTCGACACCAAGCTCGGGGTGACCACCGACCCCTGGCAGTTCGTGTCCGACCTCGGGCAGTTGTGGCACGACCGGGGCGGGTTCGGCGGCATCCAGGACCAGTACGTCGGCTATCTGTGGCCGATGCTGCCCTACTACGGGGTCAGCGACCTCGTCGGGCTGCCCGTGTGGCTCGCGGAGCGGCTGTGGATGTCGCTGATCGTGTCGGTGGCCTTCTGGGGCGCGCTGCGACTGGCCGAGCGGCTGAGGATCGGGAGCCCGGCATCGAGGCTGGTGGCGGCCGCCGCGTACGCGCTGTGGCCGGTGTTCACCACCGTCGTCGGGTCGACGTCGGCGGCCGCGCTGCCGGGGGCGTTCCTGCCGTGGGTGCTGCTGCCGCTGACGAACGAGCGTTACAGCGCGCGGGTGGCCGCGCTGCGGTCGGCGCTGTTCGTCCCGTTCATGGGCGGGGTCAACGCCGCCTCGACCCTCGCCTCGCTGCTGCCCGTGGGCCTGTACCTGCTCAGCCGGCCGCCGGGACCACGCCGGCGGAGACTGATCGTCTGGTGGGTGCCGGGGGTGATCCTGGCGACCCTGTGGTGGGTGGTCCCGCTGCTGCTCCTCGGCTTCTACGGGGAGAACTTCCTGCCCTACGTGGAGACGTCGCAGACCACGACGGCCACCATGTCCGCCACCGAGGCGCTCCGGGGCGCCGGGAACTGGGTGGGCTATCTGCACTTCGGTGAGGCATGGCTGCCGGCCGGCTGGTCCGTGGCCGCGTCGGCGCTGGTGATCCTGTCGTCGGCGCTCGCGGCGGGCCTGGGCCTGGCCGGGCTGGCCCGGCGCGACATGCCCGAGCGGCGATGGCTGGTGCTGACGGTGCTGACGGTCGCGCTGGTCACGCTCGCCGGGTACGCGGGATCGTTCGGGGCGCCCTTCCACGGGGTGGTCCAGGACCTGCTGAACGGGGCCCTCGTGCCCTTCCGGAACATCTACAAGTTCCAGACCGGGCTTGCGCTCGCCCTGGTCCTCGGGCTGGCGCACCTGGTGGGCGTGGCCGCGCGGGAACGCGGGGCCCGGCGGGTGCGGGGGCGCGGGTTCGCGCCGCTGGTCGTGGCCGTGGTGGTACTGCCGGGGCTGCTGTGGCCGTACCTCAACGGGTCGGTGCTGCAACCCGGTTCGTTCCAGGAACTCCCCAAGTACTGGCGGACCACGGCCGACTGGCTGGAGAAGTACTCGCCGGACTCACGGGCCCTGGTCGTGCCCGCCACCGCGCACGGCATCCACACCTGGGGCTCCACCATCGACCAGCCGCTGGACGTGCTCGCCGAGTCCCGCTGGGCGCAGCGCGACTACGTCCCCTTCGGCACGCCCGGCAACCGGCGCGCGATGGACGCCGTCGAGCAGGCGCTGCTCACGGGCGCCGAAGTGCCGGGTCTGGCCGACTACTTGAGCCGGGCCGGCCTGTACTACGTCGTCGTCCGCAACGACCTGGACCCCGACCAGATCGGATCCGTGCCCACCACCACCGTGAAGCGGACCCTGGAGCAGTCCGGGTACGAGCGGGTGAAGGGGCTCGGGCCGGTGATGACCGGCGGGGTGATCGCCGAGAACACCCCGTTGCAGGTGGAGGGGTTGTACACGCGGCAGCGGGCCGTGGAGATCTACCGGCCGGCCGAGGACGTGCCGCGTCCCGGGCAGGCCGGGCTGAAGGGGATCGCGGACACCGCCGTGGTGTCCGGCGGCCCGGAGTCGCTGCTGCCGCTGGCCGCCGACCCGTCGATGCGGGACCGCGCGACCGTGCTGAACGGTGACAACCACCCCGGTCTCGGCACCCCGGCCGTGCAGGTGGTCGGCGACGGGCTGCGGCGCGCGGACACCCGCTTCGGCCTGGTCAACGCCAACACGTCGTACACGTACACGGCGGACGAGCGGAACCCGAGCGGGAGTGTGCAGGACGCGGGCGGGAAACCGCGGCAGATCCTCCCCCTGAAAGGGCTCGGCCATCAGACGGTGGCGGAGCTGCGCGGCGCGAGGTCCGTCACCGCGTCGACGGCCGGCAACTGGCTGTTCCACCTCCCCCAGTTCGACCCGGTGAACGCCTTCGACGGCGACCCGGCGACGGCCTGGGCGGAGGGTGCGCCGGGTTCGGCGAACGGGCAGTGGCTGCGGATCGACTTCGAGGACGCGCAGGACATCCCGTCCACGTTCGAGGTCACCCCGCTGCCGCAGGACGGGGTGCGGTCGGCGCCCACCCGGATCAAGGTGGAGACCGAGCGGGGCTCGCGGTCCACGAACCTCCAGGCCGACGGCTCCACCCAGACGGTCGACGCCCGCCCCGGCGAGACGAACTGGCTGAAGGTCACGATCCTGGACTCGGCTGAGCGGCACACCGGGCTGGTCGGCGCGGGCTTCGCCGAGATCGAGATCCCCGGCGTCCAGGTGACCCGGACCCTGCGGCTGCCGACGGACGCCCAGGGCCCCGACAACACGGGCGCCCCCGCCGAGGTGGTCTCGCTGCGCCGCGCCGCCGACCCCACCGGCCTCTCCCCGACGGGCACCGAACCGGGCCTGCACCGTGTCTTCGGCACGACCACGGCGGGCACGTACGAGGTGAAGGCGAGCGCTGTGCCCGTGCCGGGCAAGGAGCTGGACAAGCTGCTGTACGAGGTCGCCCCGGAGCAGGAGAACCGGATCACGGTGACCGCCGACTCCACCGCCTCCCTCGGCGCCGGGCTGTCGCCGCGCAATCTGACCGACGGTGACCTGACCTCCGCGTGGATCGCGGGCGACGACCCGACGCTCCATCTGCGCTGGAACGGCAAGCAGCCCATCGGCTCGCTGGTGCTGGCCCCGGCGGGCGGTCTGTCCACCCGGGCGACCAAGGTCGCGATCAGCTCCCCGGACGGGGCGGCCATCGCCGCCGTCGACGAGAACGGCTGGGTCCGCTTCGACCCGATCACCACCGACCGCCTCGACATCACCGTCACCGAGACGGCCCGGCTCACCGTCCACAACCCCGTCGCCGGTGACGACCTGCGCCTCCCGGTCGGCCTGGTCGAGGCGTACATCCCGGCGCTCGCCCCCTACCGCACCCAGCAGCCCGCCCCGACCCTCGACGTCGACCTCCCGTGCGGCGAGGGCCCGGTCGTCGAGGTCGACGGCAAGCGGTACGAGACGAGCGCGAAGGGGACCGTACGGGACCTCACCGAGCGCCGCCCGTTGGACCTGACGCTCTGCCAGAACGACCGCCCCGACGCCGCGTTGGAGCTGGGCGCCGACGAGCGCCACACCGTCGACTCCGACGACTCGGGCGCCCTGGCCGTCACCGAGGTCACGCTCACCCGCGGCACGGTCACCGCACCCGCCGCCACCGGACGCGACCTGCGGATACGGGACTGGCTGGGCGACCGCCGCGAGGTGACCGTCGGCGACGGCGCCGCCTCGTACCTCACCACGTACGAGAACTACAACGACGGTTGGAAGGCCACCCTGAAGGGCCGCGAGCTGACCCCGGTACGGCTCGACGGCTGGCAGCAGGGCTGGCGGATCCCCGGCGGGTCGGGCGGCGCGGTCAAGCTGTCCTACGAGCCGTCCGTGACGTACGAGGCCGGGCTGATCGGCGCCGGGGTGGGCCTCGCGGCCCTCGTCGGGCTGGCGCTGTGGCGGCGCCGGGAGCCCAACCCGGACGCGCCGCAGCCGACGCCGCCGGCGCCCGGCCTGTGGCTCGGCACGGTCGCCCTCACCCTCGTCGGCATCGTGATCGCCGGCTTCCTCGCGCTCCTCGTCCCGCTGCTGGCGCTCCTCGCCCGGACGCGGCACGCCCTGCTGGTGCCGATCGCGTTCCTCGCGCTCGCCGGGGCGGGCGTCGCTGCGGCGGCCGGAGCGGGCGAGCCGGTGGCGGCGGACCAGGGCGCGTTCGGGCCGGTGGCCCAACTCCTCGCCCTGCTGGGGCTGTTCGCGGCGCTGGTGAGCGTGGGGCCGGGCGCCGAGCCGTCCCCGGACCGGCCCGGCTCCACACAGGAGTTCCAGGTACCGCCGGGTGCGGAGGAGCCGACGGAGCCGTTGCCGCGGCGGAACCGGACCACCGGCCCCGCCGCGAGCCAGACGATCTCCGCGCGCGGCCCCGGCGCCCCGTACCGGGAAGCGGACACGCCGACCCGCCGCATCCCCCTCATCAAGCCGAAGCGCGGCGCCGCCGCACCGGAGGACGGCGGGGGCGACACGGCCCCTGCGGGCGGGGGCCCCGGCGGCGCGGGGGGTCCGAGCGCCGCGGAGGGTGCGAGCGCCGCAGGTCGTGCGGGTGCCGCAGATCGTGCGGATGCCGCAGGTCGTGCGGGTGCCGTGGACGACAACGACGGCGTCACCGGGAGGGGCGAGCGGACATGACCACACTGGACCATCCGGCCCGCGACGGCGCCGCCCGAGGCCCCGTCCGCGTCCCGTTCCCGGTCGTCGACGAGGTGTCCCGTCACTGCCTCCAGGAGGAGGAACCCGAGACCGTCCACATCGAGGTCCACCTGCCGGGCCACCTCGACCCCGACCGCCTCCGGGAGGCGTTCACCGAGGCCCTCCACCGGCACCCCCGCATCCTGATGCGCCAGGCCCCGGCGCACTGGTACAGCCGCCGCTACGAGTGGGAGCTGACGCAGGAGCCGGAGGTGGAGGTGGTGCGCTTCCCGCCCCCGGGCCCGCACGCCCTGCGGGACGCCCGCACCAGGTCCCTCACCCAGGCCCCGCCGCTGACCCTCTCCCCGCCGATCCGCCTGGAGGTGGTCGCGGACGCGGGCCCGGCGGTGGGCAGC
>NZ_LIQX01000178.1 GCF_001418475.1 Streptomyces ossamyceticus
GGTCGCCGAAGCGCCGGAAGACGGTGCCCTTGCCGACCTGCGCGGCGGTCGCCACGGCCTCCATCGTCAGGTTGCCCGCTCCGCACTCCCCGGCCAGACGGGCGGCGACCTCCAGCAGCCGGGCACGGTTGCGTGCGGCGTCGGCCCGCAGTCGCGGCTGGTCACCGGCGGGCGGAACGAAGTCGATCAGATCGTCGAGAGGGTCGCTTTCCGAGGGCCTGACCAAGGGCGGCAGCGGCTCGTTCATGAAAAGAGCGTAACGCTCACCACAGAGAAGTGGACCGCGGTCCGGATAGGTGCTACAAATTTCAACGGACCCCGGTCCGTTTGAACCCCGGTTCCGGCCTTCTGCTTCCACCCTTGCTAGGAGTCAGCTCATGTCCGTACGCATCCTCGCGCTCGTCGGCAGCCTTCGCGCCGGTTCGCACAACCGTCAGCTCGCCGAGGCGGCCGTGAAGCACGCCCCCGAAGGCGTCGAGATCGAGCTGTACGAGGGCCTGGCCGACGTCCCGTTCTACAACGAGGACATCGACACCGAGGAGGCCCTCCCGGCCACCGCCGCGCGTCTGCGTGAGGCGGCCGGCCAGGCGGACGGCTTCCTGCTCTTCTCCCCCGAGTACAACGGCACCATCCCGGCCGTCCTGAAGAACGCCATCGACTGGCTGTCCCGCCCGTACGGCGCCGGTTCCTTCACGGGCAAGCCGGTCGCCGTGGTCGGCACCGCCTTCGGCCAGTTCGGCGGCGTGTGGGCGCAGGACGAGACCCGCAAGGCCGTGGGCATCGCCGGTGCCACGGTCCTGGAGGACGCCAAGCTCTCCATCCCCGGCTCGGTCGTCCGCTTCGCCGAGACCCACCCGGCCGACGACGCCGAGGTGGTCACCGGCCTCACCGCCGTCATCGAGCAGCTCACCGCCCAGGCGGGCGCCGCGGCCGCCTGAGTCGCACACGGCCGTACACCGCCGGGTTCCGGGCCGCGAGGTCCGGGGCCCGGCGCCGCCGTTCCCGGACCGGGGCCGGTCACCGGATACGCGCCCACCGGCGATGCCCAGTCCCCCAGGACGACCACGGCACCGGCCGGGCGAGCCCAGCGCTCCCCCGGAGACCGCGCCGCCGGTCAGGCGATACCCAGCCCCTCCAGGACGACCGCGTCGGGCAGTTCGGCGAACGCCTTGCCCGGCACCAGTAGCTTGCCGCGCCGCCGGCCGCTGCCGACCAGGACGTACGGCAGGTCGACCACGGCGGAGTCCACCAGCACCGGCCACCCCGCCGGCAGCCCGACGGGCGTGATGCCGCCGTACTCCATGCCCGTCTCCCCGGTGGCCGTGTCCATCGACGCGAAGGACGCCTTGCGGGCGCCCAGTTGCCGCCGGACCGCACCGTTGACGTCGACACGGGTCGTGGACAGCACCACGCAGGCCGCGAGGCTCGACTCGCCGCCCCGCTTGCCCGCGACGACCACGCAGTTCGCGGACCGCTCCAGCAGATCCCGCCCGTAGTGCTCGACGAACACGGCGGTGTCGGCCCACCGCGGGTCCGTCTCCACGTACAGCAACTGTTCGGCGGGCACGGCGCCGCCCCAGTGGCGTACGGCGTCGGCGACCGGCCCGACGAGCCGGTCGAGGCATGCGGGGGCGGGGGTGGCGTGGTCGAAGTCTCCGATGGGTGCGCGCATGACCGGCACGCTAACAAAGCACCGGTGAGGCGAGTCGACGTCTCAGTGGACGGGCGGCACCGAAACCGTCAGCACCATCTCGGTCGGGACGTCACCGTCGTTGGCGTACCGGTGCGTGGTGTTGGCCTCGAAGGTGACGCTGGAGCCGGCCGGGACGCGGTACTCCGCGCCCTCGACGGTGAGCGTCAGCTCGCCGGCGGTGACATGGGCGATCTCGACGGTGCCGGTCGGGTGCGGATCCGATCCGCTGCCCTCGCCCGGCATCAGCCGCCAGTCCCACATCTCCAGCGGACCGGGTGCCTCCGTACCGGCGAGGAGCCTGCTGTAGCTGCCCGCGTCGGTGTGCCACAGACGGACCACCTGCTCGGCCGGGACGACGCGGACCCTGGGGCCCTGCTCGTAGTCGAGCAGGGTGGTGATGCTGATGCCGAGGGCGTCGCCGATCTTGACGACGGTGCCGATGCTGGGGTTGGTGCGGGCCTGCTCGATCTGGATGAGCATGCCGCGGCTGACTCCGGCACGGGCGGCGAGGGCGTCCAGGGTGAAGCCGCGTTCCGTGCGCCAGCGTTTGACGTTCCGCGCCAGGGACTGGGTCAGCAGGTCGAGGTCCGACACATTCCGTCCAATATTTTGAATGACAGAGTTCAGCTTAATAAACTACGGTGAAGTGCACTCTTCGTTCACCGAACTGTACTGCGAGGCTGCCCGATGACCGCACTCTTCGCCTTGGCCACCAGCCTGCTGTGGGGCCTGGCCGACTTCGGCGGCGGGCTGTTGAGCAGGCGCGTCCCGGCGCTCACCGTGGTCGTCGTCTCCCAGACGATCGCAGCCGTCGTGCTGGGCGCGATGGTCGTCGCGACCGGCGGCTGGAGCGAGGCCGGCCCCCGGCTGTGGTTCGCCGTGGCCGCCGGCGTGGTGGGCCCGGTCGCCATGCTCGCCTTCTACAAGGCGCTCGCCCTCGGCCCCATGGGCGTCGTCTCCCCGCTCGGCTCGCTGAGCGTGGCCGTCCCGGTGGGCATCGGGCTCTTCCTCGGCGAGCGCCCCGGCCTGCCGCAGATCGCCGGGATCCTGGTGGCGGTCGCCGGGGTCGTGCTCGCGGGCGGCCCGCAGATCAAGGGCGCCCCCGTCCAGCGGCAGACCATCCTCCTCACCCTGGTCGCGGCCTTCGGCTTCGGCGCGGTGATGGCCCTGATCGCGGAGGCGTCGACGACGCTCACCGGCCTGTTCCTGGCCCTGTTCGTCCAGAGGGTCACGAACGCCGCCACGGGCGGCGCCGCCCTCTACGTCTCGGTGCGGCGTGGCACCCCGGCCCTCCCGCCCGAGGGCTTCCCGTACGGCTCGCTCCCGGCGTTCGCCTTCGTCGGCCTCGCGGACGTGGCCGCCAACGGCACCTACTCCCTGGCCGCCCAGCACGGCCCGGTGACCGTCGCCGCCGTCCTCGCCTCGCTGTACCCCGTGATCACCGCGCTGGCCGCCCGCTTCACGCTCGGCGAACGCCTGCGCCCCATCCAGGCGGCCGGCGCGGGCCTGGCCCTGGCAGGCACCCTCCTCCTGGCAACAGGCTGAGCACCCACCACCGGCCCACACCACCGCCGCTCCAGGGGCGCGGGGAACCGCGCGACAAGCCGCAACAACCCGCAGCCGCCAACGCACCGCGGCCACCCGAGCTGTCAGGCGGTCTCTCCCGCGCCCTCCGTCTCCGCCTCCCACTCGGCCAACGCCAGCAACTGCTCCGGCGTGACCCCGTCAGGAATCGGCACGGGCGCGGGCGTCCGGATCGGCGGCTGCCAGCCCTCCACCGGGTCCCACCGCCGCACGACCTTCGCGGGCGCCCCCGCCACCACCGAGCGGTCCGGAACCTCGCCCCGGACGACCGCTCCGGCGGCCACCACCACGTTGCGCCCTATCCGCGCCCCCGGCAGGATCACCGCGCCGGTGCCGATCCAGCAGCCGGGCCCGATCGACACGGGGTCCATCCGCGGCCACTGCCTGCCGATCGGCTCGTGCGGGTCGTCGTACGAGTGGTTCGTGGACGTCACATACACATACGGCCCGAAGTAGCAGTCGCTGCCGATGGTCACGCTGGTGTCGGCGATGACATGGCTGCCCCGGCCGAGGACGACGCCGTCACCGATGCGCAGGATCGGCTCCGCGCCGAGATCGAGGTCGGGCATCAGCCCGGCGGTCAGCGTGACCTGTTCGCCGATGATGCAGTGGGAGCCCAGGTGGATCCACGGCTCGCCGAAGACCGTGCCGAGCGGGAAGGCCAGTCTGGTACCGGTTCCCATCGCGCCGAACCGGAAGCGTCCGGGGTGCTCGGCCGTCACCGCCCCCGTGCGCTGCACCCACTCCCAGCCCGCGTGGACGGCGCGCTGTACCGCGCGACGCCGCCATGACGAGAACGTGTTCCTGCTTCTGGGCACCCGCTCACCGTACTCACCGGTCGGCTTCCGGACCGTGTCGCTCGACTGTGATCTTCACCCCACGCGACGCCGTGCCCATGGCTTACGGTGCGGAGGGAGACTGATCCATCACCAGGAGGCGGCAATGAATCGGCAGCGGGCCCTGATCACGGTGTTCGGCGGCAAGAAGCCGGACGTGGAGGACGCCGCGTTCGTCTCCCCCACGTCGGCGGTGATCGGCGACGTCACGCTGGGCGCCGGGTCCAGCGTCTGGTACGGCGCGGTGCTGCGGGCCGAGTTCGAACCGATCGTGGTGGGGGCCGGGAGCAATGTGCAGGACAACTGCACGCTCCATGTCGACCCCGGTTTCCCGGTCTCGATCGGCGAGCGCGTCTCGATCGGGCACAACGCCGTCGTGCACGGGGCGACCATCGAGGACGACTGCCTGATCGGGATGGGCGCCACCGTGCTGAACGGCGCGGTGATCGGAGCGGGCTCCCTCGTCGCGGCGCAGGCGCTGGTACCGCAGGGGATGCGGGTGCCGCCCGGTTCGCTGGTGGCGGGCGTGCCGGCGAAGGTCAAGCGCCCCCTCACCGAGGAGGAGCGCGAGGGCGTCACGCTGAACGGCACGCACTACACCGAGTTGGCGAAGGCCCACCGGGCCGCGCAGGAGGAGTACGGCGCCTGAGACGGCAGAAGGGCCGCGCCACCGGTCGGCGGCGCGGCCCCTGTCTGTCGGCACGGCCCGCGTGTCTGCCCGTGCCCTGCCCCTGCTCGCTCGGGCTTGGGGCCTCAGTCCGCGGCGGGGACCAGTTCCGTCTCGCCGGCCTCGGCCTTCTCCGCCGCCTTCTTCGCCTTGCGCTTGATCACCAGCATCGACGTCACCCCGATCAGCACGGCCAGCACCAGGCCCAGCCACGAGAAGCGCTTGAGCCAGGCCTCGGCCACCACGCCGACGTAGTAGATGACGGCGGTGGTGCCACCGGCCCAGAGGATGCCGCCGAGGACGTTGGCGGTGAGGAAGCGCCAGTACGGCATCTGCAGGACACCGGCGAGGGGGCCTGCGAAGATCCGCAGCAGGGCGATGAAGCGGCCGAAGAAGACCGCCCACATGCCCCAGCGGTCGAAGGACCGCTCGGCGACCGCGATATTGCTCTCGCTGAAGTGCTTGGGGAATCTCCGGCTGAGCTTGGCCAGCAGCGGACGCCCGCCCTTGCGGCCGATGGCGTAGCCGATCGAGTCGCCGATGATCGCGCCGGCCGTGGCACAGGCGCCGAGGATGACCGGGTTGATCTCGCCGTGCTGGGACGCGAGCAGCGCGGAGGAGACCAGGATGATCTCGCCCGGCAGGGGGATGCCCAGGCTCTCCAGACCGATGACCAGCCCCACCAGCAGATAGATGCTGA
This sequence comes from Streptomyces ossamyceticus, assembly GCF_001418475.1. Taxonomy (GTDB): domain Bacteria; phylum Actinomycetota; class Actinomycetes; order Streptomycetales; family Streptomycetaceae; genus Streptomyces; species Streptomyces ossamyceticus. The sequence continues at coordinate 5,481 of NZ_LIQX01000178.1, forward strand.
GCGGTGGCACCGTTTCGAGCCACTCCTGGACGTGCAAAGCCGCTTCCTCCCATGCGTCCGGTTCTCGGACCCGCGGCGCGCGCTCGTGGTGGAGCACGCGCCGGGGCAGCCTACCTGCTTACTGTGACGGCGGCGGAGCCCGGCAGGTTGTCCCACAGATCGCACGCGTGCTCCGCGCGCACGGTCCGGCTGAGCCCGTTTCCGCCCTGTGCGGCGGCCCTGAGGGTCAGCACCCGGTCGCCTCCGGCCGGGACGGCGGGCTGACCGGCGGCCCTCGGCACCCCGTCGCGGATGAAGGAACCCCAGTAGTCGGTCATCTGGCGTGCCAGGGCCCGCTGCCCGGCGTCCAGCGGGCTGTCCAGACCGAAGTGCCGGAAGAGGTACTGCACCTCGTTGACGTGGGTCGCGCCGAAGTCGAAGTCGGTGCCCAGGTTGCGCAGTGAGGCGAAGGGCGGGGAGGTCCGGTCGGCGAACTCGTACGCGTACACCGGTCCGCGCCCGGCGAGGACCTCGTTCAGTCGCAGCGCGGGGCAGGCGAAGCCCTGGTCGCCCTGGGCGGTGCCGTACGCGATGGTCGGCGAGGGGTGGTCCGTGAGCGGGTAGCGGGCGAGGACCCGGTCGCCGTAGGCGGTCCGCATGACGGACGGGTACTGCTCCGCGGTGAGCGGGGTGCCGGCCGCGTCGAAGCGGGCGAAGGCGAAGAGGCGGCCCTCGTCCTGGTTGGCGCCGTTGAGGACGGGCACCCGGGCGGCCGCCCCCTTCCGGAACGCCTCGAAGGGCTGGACGGGCAGGAAGGCGCCGCCCGTGACGGGACCCCAGTTCAGGCCGGACTGGGCGGCGAGGATCTCGGCGGCGGTCTTCCCGCGCAGGCACGCCGTGTCGGCGCAGCCGAGTCGCGTCATGAAGGTCCTGCCCTGGGCGACCGCCGACTCGTGCGTGCGGGCCGAGCAGTCGCCGTACGCGCCGCTCTGCACGATGCCCGCGCGGAACAGGCCGCGCGAGGTGGGTGAGGCCAGCTGGGTGCAGACGGAGCGGCCGCCCGCGGACTCGCCCGCGATGGTGACGCGGTCCGGATCGCCGCCGAAGCGGCCGATGTTGGCCCGCACCCAGCGCAGCGCGGCCTGCTGGTCGAGCATGCCGAAGTTGCCGGAGACGCCGCCGCTCGCCTCTTTGTCGAGGGCGTCGGTGGCGAGGAACCCCATGGCGCCGAGGCGGTAGTTGACGGTCACGACGACCGTGCCGGTACGCCGTGCGAAGGCGTCCGGTACGACGTCCTCTCCGGCGCCGGCGGTCAGGCCGCCGCCGTGCAGCCAGACCATGACCGGGCGGCGGGTGGTGCCCTGCGGTGTGTGGACGTTGAGGGCCAGGCAGTCCTCGGTGTGGCTGGGCCGCTCGTAGCCGGGGTCCCAACTGGCCGTCTGGGCGCATCTGTTGGCGAACGCGCCGGCCTCGCGCACCCCCTGCCAGGGGGGCACCGGCCGGGGCTCGGTCCAGCGGAGGTCGCCGACGGGCTGCCGGGCGTAGGGGATGCCGAGGAACTGCCGCCCCTCGGCCGTGGTCTGCCCGCGCACCCAGCCGGCGTCGGTGCGGACGACGGTCGGTTCCGAGGGGGGCGCGGCCTGGGCCGGGGCGGGTGCCAGGAGGGTGGCGGCGAGAGCGGTCGCTCCCACCGCCAGGCGCCATAAGCGGGCGGAACTCCGGGACACGGTGTCGTGCATGAGCCTCACTCCTTCGTGCAGGCGTCGTGGTGGACCACGGGTGCGCGTGTCGGCGGGGAACCTAGGGCCGCGAGTGACTCGTGTCAATGAGCTGCGCGAAGGAGCCCTCGCCGGTCGGCCGGGACGGCGGACGGCGAGGGTGACGGGAGTGGACCGGGTCAGCCGTTGGGGCGCAGGGTCCAGACGACGGTCATCTCGCCGGTGACGGCGCCGTCCGCGCGTCGGATGGCGACGGAGACGGGGAACTCGGGGCGCTCCCCGGCGTCGAGCTCGGCGACGACCTCGGCAGCGGGACGGCCGAGGGTGGCGGTGGCCGTGACCTCGCCCATGGCGAGCTTCCTGTACGCGATCTCGGCGCTGACCGCGAGGGGCACGGCGCGCGAGAGCTGGTCACCGAAGGCGGCGAGGACGATCGCCCCGCTCGCCGACTCGCCCAGCGTGAACATCGCGCCGGCGTGCGGCCCCCCGACGTGGTTGTGGAAGTCGCTCCGGTCCGGCAGCGCCACCACGGCCTTCTCCGGCGTGGTCTCCAGGAACTCCAGGTTCAGCGTCCTGGCCATCGGCACCGTGGCGGCGAGCATCTCGCCGATCGACATCTGGTCTGCGCTCATGCCGCGATGTTACCCGCGGGTAGGAACCTCTGACCAGGGGTGCCGCGGTGTGGTCAGCGCAACAGAATCCGACCCCGCCCCGATCCCTCACCAACTCTCCACCTGACCAGTACATGCCTGGGGGCGCACGGTGACGGAACCGTGGCACGGGCTCACTACTGTTGCCGGACATGTGGCCAGGACAGCAGCAGCCGCCCGGGGGCGAGCAGAATCCGCAGCAGAACCCGTACCAGCAGCCGGGGTACCAGCAGCCGAATCCCTATCAGCAGCCCGGCCATCAGCAGCCGGCCGCGCCGGGACCGTACGGGCAGCAGTGGGGCACGCCGGCGCCGTCGGGCGCGCCGGTGCCGCCCGGCAGGAGCGGCGACCGGACCAAGCTCATCGCCGTCGTGACGGCCGCGGCCGTGGTCGTGGCCGCCGGGGTGACCGGGTTCCTCGTCCTCGGCGGCGACAAGGACGAGGAGGCGAAGGGCGGCGGCAAGGGCGGGAAGGCCTCGGCGAGCGCCTCCCAGGACCCGAGCCCCTCCGCATCGGCCGACGACGGCCGCGGCGCGGACGGTCCCGAGCCGACCGTCGAGGGCTGGAAGGTCGTCGTCAACCCCAAGTGGGGCACGGCCTTCGACGTCCCGGCGGACTGGGAGGTCGCGTCGCCGACCACCGTCACCGGCTTCGAGGACGCCAAGGGCGAGGCCGGGGACCCGCCCCTCATCACCATGTCGGCACCGGCGTTCCTCAAGTCCGAGTGGTGCACCTCGGACGACGACAAGGACGGCCGCGAGGACCACACCGAGCTCGCCGGCGCGGGCACCAAGGGCGCGAACGGCGCCAAGGACACCGACGAGGTCGCCCTCAACCAGGTGCCCTGGTACGTGTACGGCGGCTACACGCAGCCCGACCGCAAGAGCCTCACCGTCGACAAGAAGGCGCAGCCCTATACGACGGCCTCCGGGGTGGAGGGGAGTGTCGCCTGGGCCCGCTCCAAGGACACGCCGCAGAAGGGCAAGTGCGCGAGCGACGGCAAGGCCGTGACTTTCGGGTTCAAGAACTCCGCGGGTGACTACGTGGCGTGGAGCCTGTTCGGTGCCACCGGTGTCGACGACGAACTCCCGGACGCGACCATCGAGAAGATCCTGCGCACCGTCCGGCTGTACGGCGAACCGACGGGCGGCTGACGACCGTGGGGCGGGGGCTCCGTGGCACCCTCGCCTCCGGCACATCTATGGTTACGAGCCATGTGGCCAGGACAGCAGCAGCCGCCCGGGGGCGAGCAGAACCCGCAGCAACCGAACCCGTACCAGCAGCCCGGGTACGGCCAGCCGGGACAGACGGGACAACAACAGCCCGTGTACCAGCAGCCCGGGTACGAGCAGCCGAACCCGTACCAGCAGCCCGGGTACCAGTCGACGGGTCAGCAACCGCAGTACGGGCAGCAGCCCCCGTGGGGTGCACCGTCCCCGGTGGGCGCGCCGGTACCGCCGGGCGGAGGCGGCGGCAACCGGACCAAGCTCATCGCGATCGTGGCGGCCACGGCGGTCGTCGTCGCCGCCGGTGTGACCGGATTCCTGGTCCTCGGCGGTGACGAGGACGGCAAGACCGAGGCGAAGGACGACCCCAAGCCGTCGGTCTCGCCCACGCCGACCGCCTCGGAGAGCCAGGACAACCCACGCGGTGAGGACGCCGGCGCGCAGCCGACCGTCGAGGGCTGGAAGGTCGTCGTCAACCCGAAGTGGGGCACGGCCTTCGACGTGCCCCCGGACTGGGACGTCAAGACGCCCGGCACCTTCATCGGCTTCGACGACAATTCGAAGGACGACACCTCCGTCATCATCGGCATGTCGGCGCCCGCCATCCTCAAGGAGAAGTGGTGTGTCGCCGACGCCAACAAGGACGGCTACAAGGAGGAGACGTCCCTCGCCGCCGTCGGCACCAAGGGGCAGCAGGGCGCGAAGGACACCGACGACATCGCCCGCAACGACTCGGCGTGGTGGGTCTTCGGCGGCTACACCGACCAGAAGGACTCCTCGAAGAAGCTGATGAAGGTCGGCAAGCCGGAGCCGTACACGACGGCGTCGGGTGTCGAGGGCAGTGTCGCGACCACCTCCTCGACCGGTGTCCCCAAGAAGGGCAAGTGCGACACCGACGGCAAGGCGACCACGTTCGCCTTCAAGAACTCCAAGGACGACTACGTCTCCTGGACATTCCACGGTGCCAAGGGCGTCGACGACGAGGTGCCGGACGCGACGGTGCAGAAGATCCTCAGCACGGTACGGCTGTACGGCGAGCCCACGGGCGGCTGAGCGCGACACCGGGTACGGGGGCGGCGGCTGCGCGCGGCACGGCCGCCGCGGTTCGGCGCCGCCCGGTGGCGACCGGCGCGTCCGCCCGGCGCGATGAGCACCGCCCGGTCGGCGGCGGCGCCGACGCTGGCGGCGCGGCGCGGCCGCCCTCCGCGCGTGCCGCCGACGCACCCGCGCCTTAGCCCCGGCCGCCTGCGCGCCGCTGCCCGCGGGGCGGCGCCGACATCGGCGGCGGGCTCGTGCGCCCCGCCCGGCTACCGGCCCCCCGAGGCGGCCGAGCCACCCCCCTGCCGGTGGCCTGATCTGGCCATACGCCATGCGGAAACGGTTTGGCAAGCAATGCCGGGGGCGGCGATAGTCGGCCGGTGACCACTCCCGCCGCCTTCCGCCGCCGGCCCGCCTGGGCGGGCCGCAACTACACGATGCTGACGGCCGCCGCGGTCGTCACCAACCTGGGCAGCCACGGCGCCCTCATCGCGGCCGCCTTCGCGGTCCTGGAGTCGGGCGGCGACGGCGGGGACGTGGGTCTGGTCGCGGCGGCGCGCACCCTGCCGCTGGTGCTGTTCCTGCTGATCGGCGGCGCGGTCGCGGACCGGCTGCCGCGGCACCGGGTGATGGTCGCCGCGAACGCCCTCAACTGTGTGTCCCAGGCCGTGTTCGCGGTGCTGGTGCTCACCGGGGAGGCGCGGCTGTGGCAGATGATGATGCTGTCCGCCCTCGGCGGCACCGGCCAGGCGTTCTTCAACCCGGCGGCCGAGGGCATGCTGCTGTCGTCGGTCACCGCCGAGCAGGCCGGGCGGGCCTTCGCGCTGTTCCGGTTCGCCTCGCAGGGCGCGACCATGACCGGCGCGGCCGTCGGGGGCGCGCTCGTCGCGGTGATCGGCCCCGGCTGGGTGCTCGCCGTCGACGCGGCCGCGTTCGCGATCGCCGGGGCCATGCGCGCCTTCCTCGACGTGAGTCACATACCGGACCGCGAGCCGGGCCACGGCATGCTCGCCGATCTCCGCGACGGCTGGCGGGAGTTCGTCGGCCGGCCCTGGCTGTGGGCGATCGTCGTACAGTTCTCCCTCGTCAACGCGGTCATCGTCGCCGCCGACGCGGTCTACGGCCCCCAGGTGGCCCGTGACCATCTGGGCGGTGCGGGCCCCTGGGGGCTGGCGCTGGCGCTGTTCGGGGCCGGCAACGCCGTCGGGGCGCTGCTGATGACCCGTTGGAAACCGCGCCGGCTGCTCCTCGTGGGTGTGCTGTGCGTCTTCCCGTTCGCCCTGCCGTCCGCGGCGCTCGCCGTGCCCGCGCCGGTCGTCGTGCTGTGCGTGACGATGTTCGTCGCCGGCATGTCGATCGAGGTGTTCGGCGTCTCCTGGATGACGGCGCTGCACCAGGAGATCCCCGAGGAGAAGCTGTCGCGCGTCTCTGCGTACGACTGGTTCGGCTCGGTCTCGATGGTGCCGCTGGCCGCCGCGCTGGCGGGGCCCGCGGAAAGCGCGTTCGGCCGTCCGGCGGCTCTGTGGGGCTGCGCCGGGCTGTGCGTCGCGGCCACGGCGGCGGTGCTGTGCATCCGGGACGTGCGGACGCTGACCCTGCGCAGCGCCCAGCCCGTCGCCAAGGGCGAGCCGGGCACCGAGCCCGGCTCAGCCGATGCCGAAGGCGCCGTCGGGCGGCTCGGGTGACGGCACCGCGTCCTCCTCGCCGACGGGCGCGGCACCACCGATGAAGGCGCGCAGCGCCGCCCCGTGTTCCACCCGCGCGGGGAAGGTGTCACCGGCGGTGCGCCGGGCGAGGGCGGCGACGTCGAGGGGCCGGTGGGAGGCGAGCAGCACGGCGTTGCCGAACCTCCGGCCGCGCAGCACCCCGGGTTCGGCGATCAGTACCAGCTCCTCGAACACGGTGCCCAGCGTCGCCAGTTGGGACCGCAGGAAGGCGAAGGGCGCGGCGTCGGCGAGGTTCGCGAGGTAGACGCCGTCCGCCCGCAGGACCCGTGCGGCGGCCCGCGCGTACCCCTCGGTCGTCAGATGCGCGGGCACGCGCGAGCCGCCGAAGACGTCCGCGACGACGACGTCGGCGGAGCCCGTGGGAGCGCCTTCGAGCCATTTCCTCGCGTCGGCGCCGTGCAGCGTGATCCCGGCGTCCACCGGCAGTGGCAGCTGCTCCACGACGAGGTCCAGCAGCCCCCGGTCGTACTCGACGACGTCCTGCCGGGACCCCGGGCGGGTGGCGGCCACATAGCGGGGCAGGGTGAGCGCGCCCCCGCCGAGGTGCAGCACGTCGAGCGGCCGCCCGGGCTCCGCCACCGTGTCCAGCGCGTGCCCGAGTCGCCGCGCGTACTCGAACTCCAGGTGCGTGGGCTCGTCCAGGTCGACGTACGACTGCGGGGCCCCGTCGACCGTCAGCAGCCAGGCCCGCTCCCGGTCGACGTCGGGCATGAGCTTGGCGGTGCCCCGGTCGATGGCACGGGAGACGGGTATGGCTTCGTTCACGGAAACCATTCTGCCGGGCGCGGAGCCGGTCGAACGACCGTAGGAGCGCCGCCGGAAGGGGGTGTGGGGAACCACGCGACCGGCCGGACGGCCCGCGGTCCCCCACGCTCCTTGCCCCGACTAGCGGACGGCCGTGACGGTCCCCGCCCCCACGGTGCGGCCGCCCTCACGGATCGCGAACCCGAGACCGGGCTCCAACGGAACCTCCCGTCCCAGCTCCACGCTCATCGTGACCCGGTCGCCCGGCCGGGCGACGGCCGCCTCCCCGAGGTCGACGTCACCGACCACGTCCGCGGTGCGGATGTAGAACTGCGGCCGGTACCCGCTGGACACCGGCGTCGTACGGCCCCCCTCCTTCGCCGACAGCACATACACCTGCGCGGTGAAGTGCCGACTCGGCACGACGCTTGCCGGCGCGGCCACCACGTGTCCGCGCCGGACGGTGTCCCGCGCCACCCCGCGCAGCAGCAGCGCCACGTTGTCCCCGGCCTGCGCCTCCTCCATCGGCTTGCCGAAGGTCTCCAGACCGGTGACGACCGTCTCGACGTCCGCGCCGAGCACCTCGACCCGGTCGCCGACCCGGACGGTGCCCCGCTCGACGGCACCGGTGACGACGGTCCCCCGCCCGGTGATCGTCAGGACGTTCTCCACGGACAGCAGGAACGGCGCGTCCAGATACCTCTCGGGCATCGGGACATAGGTGTCCACCGCGTCCAGCAGCGCCTCGACGGACGCCGTCCAGCGCGGGTCCCCTTCGAGGGCCTTCAGCCCGGAGACCCGTACGACGGGGACGGAGTCGCCGCCGTAGCCGTGCGCGGTGAGCAATTCGCGCACCTCCAGCTCGACGAGGTCCGTCAGTTCCTCGTCACCCGCGTCGGCCTTGTTGAGCGCCACCACGATGTGGTCGACGCCCACCTGCCGGGCGAGCAGGACGTGCTCGGCGGTCTGGGGCATGATCCCGTCGAGCGCGGAGACGACGAGGATCGCCCCGTCGAGCTGCGCGGCGCCGGTGACCATGTTCTTGACGTAGTCGGCGTGGCCGGGCATGTCGACGTGCGCGTAGTGCCGGGTGTCGGTCTCGTACTCGACGTGCGCGATGTTGATGGTGATGCCGCGCGCCGCCTCCTCGGGGGCGCGGTCGATACGGTCGAACGGCACGAACGTGCCGGACCCGCGCTCGGCGAGGACCTTGGTGATGGCGGCGGTCAGGGTGGTCTTGCCGTGGTCGACGTGGCCCATCGTGCCGATGTTGAGGTGCGGTTTCGTGCGGACGTAAGCGGTCTTGGACATGGCGATACCTCGAAGCCTCTTCAGCGGTACTGAGTGATGGCCCCGGCGCCGTGAGGGCGTGGCCGGGACGGGGACCCCGAGAATGCGCCGACCCTCCCCCTGCGGGGTCCGCCGGAATCTCCGGGAAGGGTCAGCTTCGGGCGCCGTCTGCGGCGGCCATGACGATCAGAAGGGCAGCCTTCGGCGCATCCGCGTCTACCGCGGACGCTGCGAGAACGAAGGCGTACCGGAACATGGGTCGATCCTCGCCGACGCGTCCGCCCGCGTCGAATGGTTTTCCGGGAGGGCGAGTTCGGGGACCGGGCGAGAGAGATGCTTCAGCCGAAGAGAGATGCTTCACAGGTCGGGGGCCGGCTGAACGCGGGCCGGGCGGTGCGCGTGCTCCCGAAGACGCAGGCCGCGCGGTGCACGGTCCCCGGCCGGGTGCCGGATGGCGGATGCCCGAGGGGGCTGTCGTTCCGGTTCCTGTGACCGCGGTGAGACGTTCCGTAGGGCATACACACACATCGGTCGGTTACCGTCGACGAATGCTCGATGCCACCACCCGCTCTGGGGGCACCGCCTCGGTCCTTCCCCGGACCGCCGCCACGGAGCTCGCCGTCGCCGCTCCCGCAGCCGTCCCCGCCGTCTCGCCGGACGGCGCCGCCCGCTGGGGCAGAGCGCTGCTCTCGCCGTGGGCGCGGTTCTCGCTGCTGCTGGCGCTGCTCGCCGGCGCCGTGGTGACCGTGCTTCTGTTCGAGCCGCAGCGGCTGCTGGCCGACGGCTGGCCGCCCCAGCTGAGCGGCGGCACCGCGGCCGTGGTGTTCGCGGTGGCGTACGGGCTGTGCACGGTGGCGTTCGTGCCCCGGCCGATCCTCAACATCGCGGCGGGTGCCCTTTTCGGCTCGCAGCTGGGGCTGGCCTCCGCGCTCGCGGGAACGGTCCTCGGGGCGGGGATCGCGTTCGCGCTGGGCCGGATGCTCGGGCAGGACGCGTTGCGGCCGCTGCTGCGGCACCGCTGGCTGAAGTCGGCGGACGGTCAGCTCAGCCGTCACGGGTTCCGTTCGATGCTGGCGGCCCGCCTCTTCCCCGGGGTGCCGTTCTGGGCGGCGAACTACTGCGCCTCCGTCTCCCGCATGGGCTATCTGCCGTTCCTGCTGGCCACGGCCCTCGGCTCCGTCCCCAACACCGCCGCCTACGCCGTCGCGGGCGCCCGCGCCTCGGCCCCGACCTCCCCGGCCTTCCTGCTCGCGATGGCGTGCATCGCGCTCCCGGCCCTGCTGGGCGCGGCCGTGGCCTGGCGCAAGCGCCACCACCTGCGGGCCCGCTGACACCGCCGGACCGCCGGACGGTACGAGCCCGAGAGGGCCGTCCCTCGGCTTCCGCGCCTATCGGAAGCCGAGGTCGGGGTCGATGTCGGCCCACTCCGCGCTCGCGGCCCACAGGGCGGCGGCGACCTCCGCATCGGTCATGTGCGAGGGCACGGGCTCACGCCGTGGTGTGCCCCGCAGGCCGAGGACCCTCGGCCCCCACAACTGCCCTCCCCGTATCTCCGCGTCCAGCACGGCACGGACGACGGGCCACGCCCCGGCGTCCTTGCCCTGCACCAGCAGCCCGGCGGGCAGGGCGCGCAGCCGCTCGCCGGGGGGTGTCACGCGGAGCGGCGGGCGGGACGGGGTGAGGGAGTCCAGCGCGCCGCCGGGGTGGGCCACCACGCTGAGTACCGTGCTGCCGACGGCGCGGAGGTGGCGATCGAGTGCGAAGCCGAAGCACATCTGCGCCAGCTTCGAGCGGCCGTAGGTGCGCTTGGGCCGGTAGTCCCGGGTCGACCGGAGGTCGCCCAGGTCCAGTCGCTCGGATCGTGCGGCGAAGCTTCCCACCGTCACGACGCGGCCCGCCGGTGCCGCGGACAGGAGGGGGGCCAGCCACCGGGTGAGCGCGAAGTGGCCGAGGTGGTTGGTGCCGAACATCAGCTCGTGGCCGTCCACGGTCTCCCGTCGCGGCGGCTCGTCGAGCGCGACCCCCGCGTTGTGCACCACCGCGTCGAGATGCCGGAGGTCCAGCCCGCCCACGGCGGTTTCCAGGGACGACAGGTCGGCGAGGTCCAGTGGGAGGTGCCGCAGCCGCGCGCCGGGGACACGCGTGCGGATCGAGGCCATGGCGGCGTCGGCCTTCGCGGCGTCCCTGCTGCCCAGCACCACCACGGCGCCGGTCGCGGCGAGCTGCTCCGCGACGAAGTAGCCGATCCCGGCGTTGCCTCCGGTGACCAGGACGTTCCTCCCCTCGGCGGACGGCAGCCGGTGAACGTCCCACGGTCGGCTCCGGGAGAGGGATACGGAAGACACGATGACAGCTCCAAGCGCTCGGCGGCGGCGTGCTCATGGGGAGCACCGACCCACCCAAGGTCGCAACCCCCGCCGACACACCGCCGACAGAGCACAACCACCGCCGACAGACCTCCGACACCCCTCCGCACAGCGCCGGTTCCGGCACCGTTCCGAGGAAGGCGAGCTCCGACACCGCCCCAGGGCTGCGGGGGCTGCGAGGACCCGCCTTATTCGGTGGCGCTTTCCCAATCGCCTCGGACAATGCGTTCATGCATATCCGTGCGGTGCGCCAGGACGAACTGCCCCTGCTTCAGGACATCGAGAGGGCCGCCGGGCAGTGCTTCCGGGACATCGGCATGCCGGGGATCGCCGACGACGAACCACTCCCGCTCGGTGAACTCGCCCGTCACCTCCACGCCGGGCTCGCCTGGGTCGCGGCCGACGACGCCGACACCCCGGTCGCCTATCTGATCGCCGACCGTGTCGACGGGAGCCTCCACGTCGAGCAGGTGTCGGTGCACCCGGACAGTGCGCGCCGCCGCGTCGGGCGGTCCCTGCTGGATCATCTGGCCGGTCACGCAACAGCCGAGGGGGCGCCCGCCCTGACGCTGACCACGTTCACCGAAGTCCCGTGGAACGCCCCCTACTACGCACGCTGCGGGTTCCGCCTCCTGGACGACAGTGGGCTCACCCCCGGCCTGCGGGCGATCCGCGCCCGGGAAGCGGCGCACGGCCTGGACCGGTGGCCCCGGGCATGCATGCGCCGGCCGCTGTGACCCCGCCCCTCTGACGCCGCGGCCCGTTCCCGTGCTGGTCTTCGCGGGCCGCGTCAGACCACGGCGAGCCGGTCCACCAGCAGTTCCAGTCTCCCCTCGGCGTACTCCGCCGGCAGGCGTCCCGCCCGGGTCAGGGTCGCCAGTCCGTGCAGGGAGGCCCAGAACACCTCGGTGAAGACGCCCGGGTGGACGCCGTCCCCGGCCACCTCCGCGAGGGTCTCCAGCAGGGCGGTGAAGGCGTCCTTCAGCGGTGCGGGGGTGTCCTCCTGAGCGAACGCCAGACCGCCGTCGAGCTGGAACATGGCGTCGTAGACCGCCGGGTTGCGCTCGGCGAAGTCGAGGTAGGTGCGGGCGAGCACGACGACCCGGGCGCGCGGACCGTCCGCGGCACGGGTCGCGGCCCGCAGCGCCCCGGCCATCTCGGCGGCGCCTTCGAGGGCGACGGCGCCGATGATCTCCCGCTTGCCCCGGAAGTGGCTGTAGAGGACGGGCTGGCTGTACTCGATGCGCTCGGCCAGCCGACGGGTGGTGACCGCGTCCCACCCCTGCTCCTCGGCGAGTTCGCGGGCCGTCGCCACGATCAGACGTTCACGGGCCGCCCGCTCGCGTTCCTTGCGTTCCTGTACCGACATGCCGCGAATTCTAGCATCGCTAGACAATCGAGCAGCGCCAGCATTAGCGTTGCCACATCAGCTAGCAATGCTAGATCGATCTCGGGAGGCAGCTCCATGCTCAACGCGCTTCAGGTCGTCACCCTCGTGTCCGTCGGCGTGATGGTGGGGGTGGAGTTCTCCGTCGCCTTCGTCCTCAACCGGATCCTCGACGCGCTCCCCGGCGACAGCGGCCAGCTCGGCCGTTCCCACGGGGGCCGGATGCTCGGTGCCGTGATGCCGGTCTGGTACATCAGCTCGCTGGCCCTCGTCGGGGTCTGGGCCGCGCTCGGCCGGCACGACCCCGGCACCGGCCTCGTCGTCACGGCCGGCGTGCTGCTGCTCCTCAGCGTGATCATGTCGGTCCTGCTGCTCGTCCCGATCAACAACCGGGGCAAGACCTGGACCCCCGACAGCCGGCCCGCCGACTGGAAGGAGCAGATGAACCGCTGGGAGCGCTACCACTACGGTCGCGTCGCCCTCATCATCGCCGCCTTCGCCCTGCTGGCCGCCGCCCTCGTCTGACCTCGCGGGCGACACGCGGGCGCCGCCGCGGCGGTCACCTGCGAACAGGGGCCTCGCACCCGCGCCCTGAAGGGGCGCGGGGAACTGCGCGACAAGCCCTCACGGCCCGCAGCCGCCAGAACACCGTCGCCCCCGCCCCGAAGGCGAGGCGCCAGGCGCCCCGCCACCCCGGCTCAGTCCCCCTGATAGACGTCCAGCCGCCCGCACATCCCGAACTTCCCGTACGCCGAAGGCTCCCGCGCCCGGACCTCGGCGTCGGCCAGGTAGGTCACGTCCCCGCGCTCCAGCCGGTCCAACTGCTCCCCCGTCGCCTCGGCGGCGGCCCGCGCGCCCCGTACCCAGCGCGCCCGCCACTCGGCGAGCCGGGGCCGGACCAGCGCGGCGGCGGCCCGGTGGAACGCGGCGAGCGGCTCGGGTCCGTCCGCGTCGCGCAGCGCCCGATAGCCCTCCAGGGCGAGGTCGCGGCGGGCACGGGCGACCCGCTCCTGCTCCTCCTCCGGCGCGTCCACCGGGATACGGGTCGCCGCGGCGTACGTCTCCGGGTCGGTCAGGTACCGCGGCGGCAGGGTGAGCACGGCGTCGCCCGCCTCCGGCAGCCCGCTGTTCTGCATCAGGACGGTGATGCGCAGCTCGTCCTCGTTGACCAGCCGGTGGATGGTGCCGGGCGTGAACCAGGCGACCGTCCCCGGCGTCAGGGGCGTGACCTCGTACCCGGAGGCCGTCAGGGTCTGCACGGCGCCGCGTCCGCCGGTGACGACGTACCCCTCCGAGCAGGTCAGGTGCATATGGGGCGTTCCGCCGCACACTCCGTCCGTCGCGGGCCAGTCGTAGACGGACAGGTGCGAGACGGCGACCCCGCCGGGCAGTCCCTCGTAACCGTTCACCACGGGTGCGCCTCCAGGTACTTGGCGATCTCCTCCCGCTCCCAGGCCCCGTCCGCCACGACGACCCGGTAGCGGCGGGTGAGCGTGTCGCCGGGGGCGAGCGCCAGTTCGTCGAAGAACGCCCAGGAGGGGGCGACGGCCGCGAAGGGCTCGTTGCGGACGAACCAGTGGGCGGGGTGGGCGCCCTCGGCGCCCGTGTGGTCGTTCTCGGGGGCATGGACGAAGACGAGCGTGGCGTGCCCGTCGGTGCCGTCGTGCTCGCCCGAGTACGCCAGCCACGGCGCCTGTCCGCCCATCAGCTCCGGCCCCTCGGCGTCGGGGCCGATGATCCGCCCCTCGCGAAAGGCGCGCGGGCCGCGCCAGAACAGGCCGGTGTAGCCGGCCATCTCGCGCCCGGCGGTGGTGGGGCTGCCGAACAGCAGCGGCTCGTCACGGCGGTTGGTGATCGCGCTGGTCCAGGTGAGCGCCCACGACCCCGCCTCGGTGTCGACGTCGTGCACCTCGATCCGGCGCTCCTCGTCGGCCCACAGCTCCCCGCCGTACGGGTGCCAGGTCAGCCGCTCGGCGATCACCACCCGGTCGCCGTCGGAGACGACCTCGTCGAACCCGGCGTGGGCCATCGAGCCGACCCGCTCCGGGATCGGCAGGTACCCCTCGCCGTGGACGTAGGAGTTGCCGCCCCACAGGTTCTGGCCCGACAGGTGCGAGGCCGTCAGCTGGAGGCCCTTGTGCCAGCGGTGGTCGTTGGGGCGGTAGTCGGTGACGACGTCGCCCGCGAGGGTGCGGACCGGGTGCAGATACGGCTTGGGGGCCTCCCAGGCCGCCTCCGGCCGGTACACGTAGCTGAACAGCTCGACGCCGGTGGCCGGCTCGGTGACCGTGATCCGGTCGCCGTGGGCGTGGACGACGCGCAGCCCGTCGTGGAAGGTCATGCGGGGATCTCCTCACTCGTGGCGGGCTCCTGGGCGGGTGCGGGCGCCCAGCCGGGGGCTCCGCCGTGCATGGCCGTGTAGTACGGGTCCCCCGGGCCGATCTCGCCACGCCGTACGGTCGTGTCCGTGAACGCCGACTTGTAGAGCGCGGCGATCAGCTCCAGGCTCGTCCGGCCGTCGGCGCCGCTGCTGCGGGGCCGCTCACCGGCGCGCATGCTCGCCACGAGTTCGCGCAGCTGGGCCAGGTGGGAGCTGGGCACGTCGGCGCCGAAGTCCCGCCAGGCCGCAGCGTCCGCGTCCGGTGTGCCGGGGGCCGGGGTGATCGACCAGTCTGCGTTGGAGTGGCCGTACAGGTGGGTGAGCTCGATCGTGGCGCGCTCGCAGTCGATGCGGATGCGGCTGACCTCGTCGGGGCTGAGGACGCTGTTGACGACGGTGGCCAGGGCGCCGTTCTCGAAGCGTACGAGGGCGGTCGAGACGTCCTCGGTCTCCACGTCGTGGACCAGGCGCCCGGCCATGGCGCGGACCTCGCTCCACGGGCCGAGCAGGTCGAGGAGCAGGTCCATCTGGTGGATGCCGTGGCCCATGGCGGGGCCGCCGCCCTCGGTCGCCCAGCGGCCGCGCCAGGGCACGGCGTAGTAGGCGGTGTTCCGGTACCAGGTGGTCTGGCAGTGCGCGACGAGGGGACGACCGACCGCCTGCTCGGCGATCAGCTTCCGTACGTGTGTGGCGCCCGAGCCGAAGCGGTGCTGGAAGACGATCGAGGCGAAGGGCCCGCCGGTGTCCGCGCCCTCCTCCGCCTCCACGGCGTCGAAGTCGGCGAGCGTCGGCACCGGCGGCTTCTCGCACCACACCCAGGCGCCGGCCCGCAGCGCGGCCACGGTCTGGTCGCGGTGCAGGGTGGGCGGGGTGCACACGCAGACCAGGTCGGGGCGCTGCTCGGCCAGCATGCGGTCCAGATCGGTGTAGCCGTGCGGGATGCCGTGCTCGGCGCAGAACGCGCGTACCGCCTCGGCATCGATGTCGACCGCCGCGACGACCTCGGTCTCGCCCTCCTCGGCGAGGTGCGCGAGCGCGGGCAGGTGGGAGCCGCCGCCGATGGCGCCGATGCCGATGACGGCGGCGCGGACACGGCGGCCCTTCAGGGGGGCCGGTGGCTGGTCCGCAGTCGGGCTCGGATCGTTGCTGGGTGTGGGCATGGACGTGATCAGCACTCCATCGAACGGGACGTCGGACAGTGGCCAACGCCTGGTGGCGAGGGCTCCGGCGGTACGGCGGCCCTCGCAACGGCAAGCGCTTTCTCCAGCCAGCAACGTATGTGCGGACATAGTCACTGGTCAACACCATGGATTCGGCCGTTCCACCCCTCGGTACGCCGGTCCGCACCCCTCCCCCGCACGGCCCTGCCAAACCCCTGTGGCGGCCCCGTCATCCGAGGGCGCTAGGCTGCCCCCGTACCTGTGATCACCCGCCCCGCACGGCCGCCCGGCGGCCGGGTCGGCGGCGTGTCGCCTTTCCCGTCGGCCCCTCACGATCAGCGCTTGGACCACGTAACTTCATGTCTTGGTTTGAATCCCTCATCCTCGGACTCGTCCAGGGGCTGACCGAGTTCCTCCCCATCTCCTCCAGCGCGCACCTGCGCCTGACGGCGGCGTTCTCCGGCTGGGAGGACCCGGGAGCGGCCTTCACGGCGATCACCCAGATCGGCACCGAGGCCGCGGTGCTGATCTACTTCCGCAAGGACATCGTCAACATCATCTCGGCGTGGTCCCGCTCCCTGTTCAACAAGGAGATGCGCGGCGACCGTGACGCCCAGATGGGGTGGCTGGTGATCGTCGGTTCCATCCCGATCGGTGTCCTCGGTGTGACCCTCAAGGACCAGATCGAGGGCCCGTTCCGCGATCTGCGCATCACCGCGACCATGCTGATCGTGATGGGCATCGTCCTGGGCGTCGCGGACCGCCTGGCCGCCCGCGACGAGACGGGCGGCAAGCACCGCGCCATCAAGGAACGCAAGACCCTGGACCAGCTGAGCGTCAAGGACGGCCTGATCTTCGGCCTCTGCCAGGCCATGGCCCTCATCCCGGGCGTCTCCCGCTCCGGCGCCACGATCAGCGGTGGCCTCCTCATGGGCTACAAGCGCGAGGCCGCGGCCCGCTACTCCTTCCTCCTGGCCATCCCCGCCGTGCTGGCCTCCGGCGGCTACGAGCTGAAGGACGCCCTGGAGGGCGGTCATGTCTCCTGGGGCCCGACGATCTTCGCCACGGTGATCGCGTTCGTGGTCGGGTACGCCGTGATCGCGTGGTTCATGAAGTTCATCTCCACCAAGAGCTTCATGCCCTTCGTCTGGTACCGCATCGCTCTGGGCATCGTCATCGTCGTCCTCGTCTCGATGGGCGTACTGAGCCCGCACGCCGGCGAGTCGGCGGGCTGACCGGGAGGCATCCGCGGGCGGCCGGTCACCGGGCCGCCCCGAGCACGTGAGTTGGGGCGTCCGCAGCTGAGCGGACGCCCCAACTCCCTTCAGTGACCAAGCACATACGGGATCCGTAGCCGGGCTGTAGCGCACCGTCAGCTCTTGCGCCTACGCTTGTCCGCATGTCCCCCGATTCCCTTGCCTGTGGTTCCGTGCGGTCCGCTGCCGATGTGAACGACCAGATCCGCGCCCTGTGGCGGCGCGCGGGCGGTTCGCTGTCGGCCCAGGAGCGCGCGGAGTACGAGCTGTTGGTGGTGCAGTGGGCCGCGGCGATACGCGGAGAGGTCATCGAGGCCGCGTGAGAGCACCGGAGCAGCGTGCGGCCGCCTCGGACGGCACCCCCGGAGGGCTGATCATCTTCCTGAACGGCACGTCCAGTTCGGGCAAGTCGAGCATCGCCGTCGAGCTGCTGCGGATCCTGGACGAGCCGTTCTTCCATCTGCCGGTCGACGCGTTCCACGCCATGCGGACACGGCAGGAGATGGAGCCCGAGCGGCTGGCCACCGTGCTCCACCGCACCTGGCGGGGCTACCACCGCGCGATCGCGGGCATGGCCGCCGCGGGCAACAACATCGTGGTCGACCACGTCCTCAGCGAGGAGTGGCGGCTGCGGGACTGCCTCGACCTGTTCCTGCCGCAGGACGTCGTCTTCGTCGGAGTCCACTGCCCCCGCGCCGAACTCGAACGACGGGAGCGCGATCGGGGCGACCGGCCCCCGGGGCTCGCGGCCCGCCAGTTGGCGCAGGTGCACGCCCACGGGATCTACGACATCGAGTGCGACACGTCCCTCGCGGACCCGCAGCTCTGCGCGCGGCACATCAAGGAGTTCCTGCCCCACCGGCCCGCTCCGACCGCCTTCCAGCGGCTGCGCGAGAAGCGGGACCGCCGGTAACGGCCTGCCGCGCCCGTGAGAAGCACGGGGCGCAGCC
>NZ_LIQX01000179.1 GCF_001418475.1 Streptomyces ossamyceticus
GCACGGGGTGGCTCGCGCCGGGGTGGCCCGCAGGGGTGGCGCCCGGTGCTCCCGGGTGCGGTGCGGCGGGGTGTCCCTGGTGGTTCGCCGTGGGCGACCAGGGGGTCGCCGGGTCCTGCCCCGGCCGGTGGGGCGGCGGCAGCGGAGCTCCCACTGCGTGCTGCATCCGATGCCACTCCGTCTCGTACAGTCACATCGACACTGGCGGGCGGGGCTGTCGGACCCCCGCCCTCACCGAACGGTACCGCCCCCGGCCGCCGTTTGGTGAACGGCCGGGGGCGTCCCGGAGTGCCCAAGTGGCCATGACCACAAGGCGAATCGGGCAAGAGCTGCCCGAAGGGGCGTTACTGGCCCACTTCGCCGTACGCGGCGAGGAGCACCGCGGGGTCGGGTCCCTCCAGGACGGTGGGCTTGGCCAGGCCGTCGAGGACGATGAAGCGCAACAGGTCGCCCCGGGACTTCTTGTCGACCTTCATGGTCTCCAGCAGCTTGGGCCACTGGTCGTAGCGGTAGTGCAGCGGCAGTCCGACGGACTCCAGGACCGTGCGGTGGCGGTCGGCGGTCGCGTCGTCCAACCGGCCCGCGAGACGGCCCAGTTCGGCGGCGAAGTGCATACCTACGGACACGGCCGCGCCGTGCCGCCACTTGTAGCGCTCGTTCTTCTCGATGGCGTGGGCGAGGGTGTGGCCGTAGTTGAGGATCTCGCGGCGGCCGGACTCCTTGAGGTCGCCGGAGACGACCTCGGCCTTGACCCGGATGGACCGTTCGATCAGCTCGGCCGTGTGCGGTCCGGCGGGCGTGCGGGCGGCCTGCGGGTCGGCCTCGATGAGGTCGAGGATGACCGGGTCGGCGATGAAGCCGGCCTTGATGATCTCGGCGAGCCCGGAGACATAGTCGTTGACCGGCAGCGAGTCGAGCGCGGCGAGGTCGCAGAGGACACCGGCGGGCGGGTGGAAGGAACCGACGAGGTTCTTGCCCTCGGCGGTGTTGATGCCGGTCTTGCCGCCGACCGCCGCGTCCACCATGGCGAGGACGGTGGTGGGGATGGCGATCCAGCGGACGCCGCGCAGCCAGGTCGCCGCCACGAATCCGGCGAGGTCCGTGGTGGCGCCGCCGCCGACGCCCACGATGACGTCGGTGCGGGTGAACCCGGACTGGCCGAGCGCCTTCCAGCAGTACGCGGCGACCTCGGCGGTCTTCGCCTCCTCCGCGTTGGGCACCTGGATGGCGACGGCCTCGTAGCCCTGCCCGGCCAGATCGGCACGCAGGGCCTCGGCGGTCTCGTCCAGCGCCTCGGGGTGGATCACCGCGACCCGCTTGGCCCGGTCGCCGATCAAGCCGCCCAGCTCACCGAGGAGTTGGCGGCCCACCAGGACCTCGTACGGCTCGGTGCCCGCCGTGCCGTCGACCTGGATCCGGGTCACTGTCTCGCTCATGCTTCCTTCAACTCCAGGGCGTTCAGGGCCGCTCGGGTGACTTCCTCGGGCGTGCGGCCGTCCGTGGGTACGACGGCCGTGGCGATCTCCTCGTACAGATGACGGCGGGCCTCCATCAACTCCCGCCACTGCTTGCGGGGGTTGACGGCGAGCAGCGGCCGCGCGGTGTTGAGGCCGGTGCGCTTGACCGCCTCCTCGACGTCCATCGAGAGATAGACGACGCGGTGCCCGGCGAGCAGGGCGCGGGTGTCCTGGTCGAGGATCGCGCCGCCGCCGAGGGCGAGGACCCCGTCGTGGGAGGCGAGCGCGGTGTGCACGGCCTGCTTCTCGATGGCGCGGAAGGCGGCCTCGCCCTCGTCGACGAAGATCTCCGCGATCGTGCGTCCCTGCGCGGCCACAATGTCGTCGTCGGTGTCGCGGTAGGCCACACCGAGCCGCTCGGCGAGCAGCTCTCCGACGGTGGACTTGCCGACCCCCATGGGGCCGACGAGAACGACCAGAGGCACCGGGCTCACCGGATCGCGAGGCTGTCGAGGTACGAGCGGACGTTGCGGCGGGTCTCGGTGACGCTGTCGCCGCCGAACTTCTCGGCCACCGCGTCGGCGAGGACCAGGGCGACCATGGCCTCGGCGACGATGCCGGCGGCCGGCACCGCACACACGTCGGAGCGCTGATGGTGGGCCTGAGCGGCCTCGCCGGTGGTGACGTCCACGGTCTGGAGCGCGCGCGGCACGGTCGCGATGGGCTTCATGGCGGCGCGCACGCGCAGCAGCTCGCCCGTGGACAGGCCGCCCTCGGTGCCGCCGGAGCGGCCGGTGGCCCGCTTGATGCCCTGGTCGGTGGCGAGGATCTCGTCGTGCGCCTTGGAGCCCGGCACCCGGGCCAGGTCGAAGCCGTCGCCGACCTCGACGCCCTTGATCGCCTGGATGCCCATCAGCGCGGCGGCGAGCCGGGCGTCGAGGCGGCGGTCCCAGTGCACGTGCGAGCCGAGGCCCACCGGCACGTCGTAGGCCAGCACCTCGACGACGCCGCCGAGCGTGTCGCCGTCCTTGTGGGCCTGGTCGATCTCGGCGACCATCGCCTTCGAGGCGTCCGCGTCGAGGCAGCGCACCGGGTCGGCGTCCAGCTTCTCGACGTCGGCGGGGGTCGGGTACACGCCGTAGGGAGCCTTCGCGGCGGCCAGCTCGACGACGTGGCTGACGATCTCGATCCCGGCGGTCTCCTTGAGGTACGACCGGGCCACGGCGCCGAGGGCGACACGGGCGGCGGTCTCCCGGGCGGAGGCCCGCTCCAGGACCGGCCGGGCCTCGTCGAAGCCGTACTTCTGCATGCCGGCCAGGTCGGCGTGGCCGGGGCGGGGCCGGGTCAGCGGGGCGTTGCGGGCGAGGCCGGCGAGGATCTCGGGGTCGACCGGGTCGGCCGACATGACCTGCTCCCACTTGGGCCACTCGGTGTTGCCGACCATGATCGCCACCGGCGAGCCCATGGTCAGCCCGTGCCGCACACCGCCGAGGAACGTGATCTCGTCGCGCTCGAACTTCATCCGGGCACCGCGTCCATAGCCGAGGCGCCGACGGGCCAGGTGATCCGCCACCATCTCCGTGGTGATCGGCACGCCGGCGGGAAGGCCCTCCAGCGTCGCGACAAGTGCGGGACCGTGGGACTCCCCCGCGGTCAGCCAGCGCAACCTGCTCAACGGTGCTCCTCAGTCTCGCGCCCTGGTACTGCGTCCTGCCTGCGTGTACGCGCGTCCTCGCGTACGGCGACGGCTACCGGGTGCGCGGCCCCGGCCCGCCACCTCCGATCCTCCCACGTCCGGGCGCACAACCCGGCCGCAGGTCCATCAGGCGGACGCGCCGATGGGCACCCGCCCGTCACCCCATCTTCGCCGCCGCGCTCTTGATCGCCTCCCGGATGCGGAAGTACGTGCCGCAGCGGCAGACGTTCGCGATCTCGTCGATGTCGGCGTCGGTGGGGTTCCGCGTGCGCTTCAGGAGGGCGACGGCGGCCATGATCTGTCCGGGCTGGCAGTAGCCGCACTGGGCGACGTCCTGCTCCAGCCACGCCTCCTGGACGGGGTGCAGCTCCTCGCCGTCCGCGAGGCCCTCGATGGTGGTGACGCGGCGGCCGCCGGCCTCGGACACCGACACCACGCAGGGCCGGACCGCCTCGCCGTCGAGGTGGCTGGTGCAGGCCTTGCAGACGTCGATGCCGCAGCCGTACTTCGGGCCGTGGATGCCGAGCAGATCGCGCAGCGCCCACAGCAGGGGCAGGTCGTCGGGGGCTTCGACGGTGACGGTCTCGCCGTTGACGGTGAAGGTGTGGGAAGGCACGGGCGGGCTCCTGAACAGGGGATACGGGGCGCAGGGGCGCCAGGGGGTACGGGGTGCCGGGCGAGGGTCGGCGCGTCGGCGCCTCAGCGGGGAAAGGGCGTGAAGTCGACGTCGAAGGTGACGGGGAAGCTGCGCGGCCTGGTGCCGGTGGCGCGCGCGTAGGCATTGGCGACGGCGCCTACAGCCGCCGGGACGCCGAGTTCGCCGGCGCCGCCGGGTTCGTCGCCGCCCTCGATGACATGGATCGGTACGTCCTTCGGGCAGTCCTTCTGGCGCGCGTAGTGGAACTGGGAGTGGCTGCCTTCGAGCGGCAGCCCCGTGTCGATGTGGAGTCCGGCCCGCAGGGTGGTGGAGATGGCGTCGGTGAGCCCGCCGAGCAGCTGGGCCTCCAGTCCGCGCGGGTTGACGACCCGGCCGACGTCGGCCGCGACGACCGCCTTGGTCACCCTGGGTTTCCTCGGGTCGGTGGCGTCGATCTCGACCAGGCAGGCCGTACAGGACTTGTACTCGTCGTGGAAGCCGACGCCCTGGGCCCGGCCGTCGGGCAGGTCACGCCCCCACTCCCCCTCCTCTGCGACCTTGTCCAGCACGGCCCGCTGCCGCGCGGTCCTGAGAAACTCCCGCCGGAACGCCACCGGGTCCTTGCCGAGCCGCGCCGCCAGTTCGTCGACGACGATCTCCTCGGCCCCGCGGGTGTTGGCCGAGTACACCGAGCGCCATGACCCGGTGTGCATCGGGATCGACACCTCGGTGAGCGTCTGGGTGGTGATCCCGAAGTGGTACGGGGACTTCACGGTGGTCAGGAACAGGGTCTGGGCGAAGGTCGCGTTGCCGATCCCGGCGGGCAGGCTCGCCGCGGCGGCGGTGAGGGCGTCACCGAGTCCGTGCCGGAAGTCCGTCTCGACGGCGGCGACCCGGTGTTCGAAGGTGAGCACCTGCCCGGCGGCGTAGGTCGCGCGGATCCGGTGGTGGGTGGCGGGCCGCATCCGTCCGTGCCTCATGTCGTCGATCCGTGACCACATCAGCCGCACGGGCCGTCCGCTCTTCTTCGACACCACGGCGGCCTCCAGCGCCGCGTCGTGGAAGAGTCGGCGCCCGAAGGAGCCACCCGCCTGCACCACGTGCACCGTGACCTTGGAGACCGGCAGGTCGACGGCCTCGGCGATGGCGGCCCAGGCGGCGATCGGCGACTTGAGCCCCGACCAGACCTCGGCCCGGTCCGCCCGTACGTCCGCGACCGCCGAGTTCGTCTCCAGCGGGGCGTGACTGGCGAAGGTGAAGTCGAACTCGCCCTCCACCTTCTTCACCAACAACCCGAGCACATCCAGCGAGGGCGTCGCCGCCTTCAGCTTCGCGCGGATGTCCTGGTCGGACAGCGCGTCGACGGTACCGGGCCCCCAGGTGACATCGAGCGCCTCCTTGCCGTCGAGGGCCTGGCCGAACGTCTCCGCCACGACGGCCACCCCCGTGTCGATGGTCACCACGTCGAGCACGCCCGACATGGCCCGTACGGCGGCCTCGTTGTTGACCGCCTTCACGGTGCCGTTGATGGTCGGGCGGCCTGCGGACCATGCACGGCTTGGCGCCGGGCACGTCGAGGTCGAGGGTGTACGCCTGCTTGCCGGTGACGAGGGCGCGGGCGTCGATCCGGGAGGTCGGGGTGCCGACGAGGGTGTGCTCGGACTCCTTCTTGGGGGTCACGGTGAGCGAGCCGAGGTCGAGGGAGGCTGCGGCCGCGGACAGTGAGCCGTAGGGGGCGGTGCGGCCGTCGGGCGCCACCACGACACCTCAGCGCACCGTCAAGTCCTCGTCGGCCAGACCCCATTGCTTCGCGGCGGCCCGAACGAGCCTGGTCCGTGCGGCCGCCGCGGTGTGGCGCACCGGGTCGTACAGGGAGCGGACGGTGTTGGAGCTGCCGGTGAGCTGGTTGAACAGCAACTCGGGCCGGGCGTCGTCCAGTCGCACCCGGACATGGTCGAGCGGTGTGTCCAGCTCCTCCGCGACGAGCATCGCCACGGCCGTGGTGAGCCCCTGCCCCACCTCTTCCCGCGGCAGCCGGAAGTGGACGAGCCCCTCCTCGTCGACGCCGAGCACCAGCATGTTCGCGGTGGGCGCTCCCGCGAGGATCAGCAGGTCGCCGAGGTCCACCAGGTCCGCCGGTGCGGGCGGCGTCGCAATGGCCGCGTCGGCGGCGCCGGGGGCGCAGGCGTCGAGCCCGATCCTCGTCGCGACCGCGAGGGTGGGCGCCGCCACCAGACAGGTGAGGAACCCGCGCCGAGAGTGACGTGACATGACGACTCCGTTCAGCGCCCCGCCGCCGTCGCCGGGCCGCCTCGCGATGGTCGCGCCGGGTTACCCCTCGGTACAGACCCTTCACCGGATCAGCACCCGCCGGTGGGCGGACCCCCACGTGGCCCACGCCCACGGGGCCCGCGCGGAGCAACCGCGGAGGCGGCGGGGTGGGCTAGCCCCGCTCGGCCAGGGCCCGCTCGCCCGCCTGGCGCATCGCGCCCACCGGGGCGGCCTTGCAGCCGGTCATCTGCTCGACCTGGAGAACCGCCTGGTGGACCAGCAGGTCGAGCCCGCTGACCACGGCACCGCCGTACGCGGACCAGCGCGCCGCCAGCTCCGTGGGCCAAGGGTGGTACAGCACGTCGAACAGCGTCGTCGGCCGCTCCGGCACGGCCCCGGACAGTACGTCCGTGGCCCCGGCCGGCGTCGTGGCGATCACCAGCGGAGCGCTCAGCGCCTGCTCGGCGTCCGCCCAGTCGGCCGTCCGCACCTCGACGTCCAGCCGCTCGCCCCACTGCCGCATCTCGGCGGCCCGGGCGTCGCTGCGTACGTACGCCACGACCTCACCGGTGCAGATCCGCGCGAGCGCGGCCAGCGCGGACGACGCGGTGGCCCCGGCGCCGAGGATCGCGGCGGACTCGACCTGCTCGATACCGCGCTCCCGCAGGGCGGCGACCATGCCCGGAATGTCGGTGTTGTCACCGATCCGCCGCCCGTCCTCGCCGAACACCAGCGTGTTGACCGCCTCCACCGACATCGCCGTCTCGCTGATCTCGTCCAGCAGCGGCATGACGGCCCGCTTCAGCGGCATCGTCAGCGACAGCCCCGCCCACTCACCCCCGAGCTGCTCGACGAACGCGGGCAGCGCCTCCTCGTCCACCTCGAACCGGTCGTACGTCCAGACGGTGAGCCCGAGTTCGGCGTAAGCGGCACGGTGCAGCACGGGAGAGAGCGAGTGAGCGATCGGCGAACCGAGCACGGCGGCACGGTGCTTGCTGGTGGTGCGGCTCATTGTTCGTTCTGCGCTTCCTGGTACTTCCTGCGGTTCCGGTTGTGCTCTTCGTTGGTCACGGCGAACAACGTCTCGTCCTCGCTGATGGAGACGAAGTAGTACCAGTCGCCCTTGGCGGGCTTGAGGGCTCCCCCGATCGCCTCGTCACCGGGATTTCCGATCGGCCCGGGTGGCAGCCCCTTGATCTTGTATGTGTTGTACGGATCGTCGATCCGCCGCAGCGAGTCGACCGACCCGGTCGCCAGCTTGGATTCACCGCGCAGGTAATTCACCGTGGAGTCGAAGTCGAGCAGACCGAAGGTCTCCTGGTTGGTCGGCTCCAGCCGGTTGTAGACGACGCGCGCGATCTTCTTGTAGTCCTTCTTGTTGTTCCCCTCGGCCTGGACCAGGCTCGCCACGGTGAGCACCTGAAGCGGGCTTTCCAGCTTGAGGGCCTCGGCCTTGTCCTTCAGGTCGAACTGCTCGTACTTCGCCTTGGCGAGGTCGACCATTTCCTTGAGGACATCCTTGGGCTTCATGTCCTTGGAGACCGGATAGGTGGATGGGTAGAGGAATCCTTCCAGCGGATCCTTGATGTCCTCGTTGTCGTTCGCCCACTCGGGAAGGCCGAGCTTCGACCATTCCTTCTCGGCGACGTCGGCGGTGGTGCCCTTCTTGACCCCGAGTTCCTTGTCGATCAGGACGTAGATCTCGGCGTTCCGTAGACCTTCCTGGACGGTGAAGTTGTTCTGGCTCTTGGGGTCGAGCATCAGGGCAAGGGCACTCTTGGCGGACATCTCCTTCTTGAGGACGTAAACACCCACCTGGATCTGCGGTTTCGAGGGATCCTCCGCCAGTGCGGTGGTGAACGCCTCCACGCTCGCGACGACCCCCGCCGCTTTCAGCCTCTGCCCGATCACCGAGCCGAATTCGCCCTTGCCGACCGCGATCGTGACGGTCTCGTTCGTGCCGGATCCCTCGTAATCGGGAGCCTCGGCGAAACGGCTTTGGTAGAACTGGTACCCGAAGTAGCTGACGCCCGCGAAACCACCGCCGAGGACCACGACGACGACCAGGCAGGCAAGACCGCTGCGGCGCTTCTTGCCGCCCTTGCCCGACTTTCCCGACTTGCCCCCGCGGCCTTTGCGTTCGCTCCGGCTGCCGCGCTCCTCGGCTTCGTCGTCATCGTCCTCCGCGCCCCCCGCGAAGAACGCGAGCTCGCCCTGGTCCGGTCCGGGGTCCCAGTCGGTGCGCTCGCCGGCCTGCTGCTCGGGCTCGGGCTCAGCCGGTGGCGTCGGCGCGGGTGCCGGTTCCGCGGCGCGACGGGACGGCGGCTCCGGCGGCGGGTACGCGTCGGGTGTGCCGTAGAAGTCCTGCTGACCGCCGCCGTAGGCCGCCGCCTGCTGCTGCCCGTACGGGTCGGAGGGGTCGGGGGTGTAGGCGCCCTGCGCGTGCTGGTGCGAGCCGTTCGCCCAGCCGCCGTCGGCCTGGCCGTAGTGCTGCTGGTCATGGCCGGGGTACTGCTGCTGGTGCTGGTGCTGGTGCTGGTGCGGGCCGGGATACTGCTGCTGTCCCGGATCGCCGTACTCCTGCTGGTACTGCTGCTGGGCGTAGGCGTCCTGCTGGCCGTCGCCCCAACCACCGTTGCCGTTGCCGTCGGCGTACTGCTGGTACTGCTGCTGCTCGGGGTAGTGCTGCTGTGGCTGGCCGCCGTAGGGGGCCTGCTGGCCCACCGGGGCCTGCTGCCCGCCCCATCCGCCGTCCCCGTACAACGGGTCGTCCGGATGCCACGGTTCGGAGCCTGGGCCCCGGCCATACTCAGTCATCGATCCCCTAGAGCCGCGAGGCGGCGGTCACGCGGGGCTTGTGGCTCGGCTTTCGTCCCCGCCTCTTTCTGTGCGGAGGCTGTTCGAAGGCCGCCGCATCGCGCGGAACGTTACCGTATCGCGATCAGTGGCCCACTTCGACGCCCTCGCCCGGAGCTTTGCCTGACATCCGTTCGGATTCCAACGCCTGTTGCAGGATGATCACGGCCGCTGCCTGGTCGATGACCGACCTGCCCTTCTTGGATTTCACACCCGAGGCACGCAGTCCTTGACCGGCCGTCACCGTGGTCATCCTCTCGTCGATGAGTCTGACCGGAACGGGCGCGATCATGCGGGCCAACTCCTGGGCGAAGCCCCGTACCTTGACTGCCGCCGGACCCTCTCCGCCTTTCAGAGAGCGTGGCAGCCCGACGATTACCTCGATAGGTACGTATTCGTCGACCAGTTGTCTCAATCGTCGCTGAGCCGCCGGGACATCGCGTCCGGGAACCGTCTCGACCGGGGTGGCGAGGATCCCGTCGGGGTCGCAGGAGGCGACCCCGATACGGGCGTCCCCGACGTCGATCGCGAGGCGACGGCCACGGCGCAGGGCCGGACCGTCACCTTCGCTCGTGTGATCCGTGGTGCTCACTTGGCCGTCTCGGTGACCAGGCGCTCGACCGCGTCCACGGCCTCGCCGATGGCGGCCGGGTTCTGGCCACCGCCCTGGGCGACGTCCGGCTTGCCGCCGCCACCGCCGCCGAGGGTCTTGGCGGCGGTGCGGACCAGGTCGCCGGCCTTCAGACCCCGCTCGCGGGCGGCCTCGTTGGTGGCGATGACCGTCAGCGGCTTGCCGTTCGCCGTGGTGAACAGGGCGACCACGGCGGCCCGGCCGCCCTGGATGCGTCCGCGCACGTCGAGCACCAGCTTGCGGAGGTCGTCGGCGGTCGTGCCGTCCGGGACCTGGCCGGTCACCAGGGCAACACCGCGAACGTCCTTGGCGGACTCGGCGAGACCGGCGGCGGCCTGCAGCACCTTCTCGGCGCGGAACTTCTCGATCTCCTTCTCGGCGTCCTTCAGCTTGCCGAGCATGGCGGAGACCTTCTCCGGGAGCTCCTCCGGGCGGCCCTTGATCAGCTCCTGGAGCTGGGCGACGACCGTGTGCTCACGGGCGAGGAAGTTGTAGGCGTCGACACCGACGAGCGCCTCGATACGGCGCACACCGGAGCCGATGGAGGACTCGCCGAGCAGCTTGACCAGGCCGAGCTGCGAGGTGTTGTGGACGTGCGTGCCGCCGCACAGCTCCTTGGAGAAGTCGCCGATGGTGACGACACGGACGCGGTCGCCGTACTTCTCGCCGAACTCGGCGATGGCGCCCTGCTTCTTGGCCTCGTCGATGCCCATGATCTCGGCGTGGACGTCGAGGTCGCGGGCGAGCACCTCGTTGATCTTCTGCTCGACGTCGGTCATCACGGCCGTCGGAACGGCGGACGGGGAGCCGAAGTCGAAGCGGAAGCGGCCGGGCTGGTTCTCGGAACCGGCCTGGGCGGCCGTCGGGCCGAGGGCGTCTCGCAGGGCCTGGTGGGTGAGGTGGGTGGCCGAGTGGGCGCGGGCGATGGCCGTACGGCGACGGCCGTCGATCGAGGCCTGGGCCTTGGCACCGACGGTCACCTCGCCGACCTGGACGACGCCCTTGTGGACGTAGACGCCCGGGACCGGCTTCTGGCAGTCGCGGATCTCGATCACGGCACCGGAGTCGACCTTGATCCGGCCGGTGTCGCCGATCTGGCCGCCGCCCTCGGCGTAGAACGGGGTGCGGTCGAGGACGATCTCGACCTCGTCACCCTCGGTGGCGGCGGGCGAGGAGAGACCGTCGACGAGGATGCCGACGACGGTGGACTCGCCCTCGGTGTCCGAGTAGCCGATGAACTCGGTCTCGCCGGCGGCGTCGGCGATCTCGCGGTAGGCGCCGAGGTCGGCGTGGCCGGTCTTCTTGGCGCGGGCGTCGGCCTTGGCGCGGTCCCGCTGCTCCTTCATCAGGCGGCGGAAGCCGTCCTCGTCCACGGAGAGGCCCTGCTCGGCGGCCATCTCCAGAGTGAGGTCGATCGGGAAGCCCCAGGTGTCGTGGAGCAGGAACGCCTTGTCACCGGAGAGAACCTGGCCGCCGGCCTGCTTGGTCTCGGTGACGGCGGTGTCGAGAATGTTGGTGCCGCCCTTGAGGGCCTTGAGGAAGGCGGCCTCCTCGGCGAGGGCCACCGTCTCGATGCGCTTGCGGTCGGTGACGAGCTCCGGGTACTGCTGGCCCATCATGCCGATGACGACGTCGATGAGGTCCTGGACGACGGGGCCGGTGGCGCCGAGCAGACGCATGTTGCGGATGGCGCGGCGCATGATGCGGCGCAGGACGTAGCCGCGGCCCTCGTTGCCGGGGGTGACGCCGTCACCGATGAGCATCACGGCGGTGCGGATGTGGTCGGTGACCACACGCAGGGAGACGTCGGAGTCCTTGGCGTCGCCGTAGCGGACGCCGGTCAGCTCGGTGGCCTTGTCGATGACGGCCATGGAGGTGTCGATCTCGTACATGTTCTGCACGCCCTGCAGAATCATGGCGAGACGCTCCAGGCCGAGGCCCGTGTCGATGTTCTTGCTGGGCAGCTCGCCGAGGATCTCGAAGTCCTCCTTCGAGGTGCCCTCGCCGCGCTCGTACTGCATGAAGACCAGGTTCCAGATCTCCACGTACCGCTCGTCGTTGACGGCCGGGCCGCCCTCGACGCCGAACTCGGGGCCGCGGTCGTAGTTGATCTCGGAGCACGGGCCGCAGGGGCCGGGGACGCCCATGGACCAGTAGTTGTCCTTCATGCCGAGGCGCTGGATGCGCTCCTTGGGCACGCCGATCTGCTCGTGCCAGATGCGCTCGGCCTCGTCGTCGTCCTTGTAGACGGTGATCCAGAGCTTCTCCGGCTCCAGGCCGTAACCACCCTTGTCCTGGGAGCTGGTGAGCAGCTCCCAGGCGTGCTTGATGGCGCCTTCCTTGAAGTAGTCGCCGAAGGAGAAGTTGCCGCACATCTGGAAGAACGTGCCGTGCCGGGTGGTCTTGCCGACCTCTTCGATGTCCGGCGTACGGACGCACTTCTGCACGCTGGTGGCGCGGGCGAAGGAGGGCTTGACCTCACCGAGGAAGTACGGCTTGAAGGGGACCATGCCCGCGTTGACCAGGAGCAGAGTCGGGTCGTCCGCGATGAGCGACGCCGAAGGGACAACGGTGTGACCGCGCTCCTCGAAGAAGCTCAACCAGCGGCGACGAATCTCGGCCGACTCCATCAGTGGTCCTCATTCCGGTTGTACGGGTACGACGAGTTGTCGACGTACCTCGGATTCCTGCTGTACTTCGGGGTGTTGCTGTTCTCGATGGCGACGACGCGCCGGGGGGCCGGGAGTTCCGGAAGGTGATCGGGGTTGGCCTCGATACCAAGGGCCTCGCCCAGTTCGGCCTCCCGCTGGGCCATGTTGTCGCGGACGTCGAGCGCGAAGCCGACCGCCCGGTCCTTGAGCTTGTGGCCCGCCTCGATCGCCTTGTTCGCAGCCTGGGTGGCGAGGTGTTCGGGCGTGAGCTGCTTCAGCTTGCGGTTGACCTTGGTGGTCGCCCACACTCCGGCGGCGACACCGGTGGTGAACCAGAACGTACGGCGGAACATCGCTCGGTCAGTCCTTCTTTCCACGGGTGCTGCGCTTGCTCCGACGAGCCCCCGGGACCGTGCGGCCCACGATCACCGTACGCCGCTGGTCCCCAGGGGCCTCGCCTTCGCGGCGGCCGCCCATGGCCCGGCGCACGCCGTAGCCGAAGGCGGCGACCTTGACAAGGGGGCCGCCGAAGGTGGAGGCGACGGTGGTGGAGAGCGCCGAGGCGTTCGACGTGACCTCCTGGACGTCGGACGCGATGGCGTCGACCCGGTCGATCTGGGTCTGCGCGGAGCGGACGGCGATGGAGGCGTCGGCGAGCAGGGGGACGGCCTGGTCGGTCACGTCCGCGACGAGTTTGGTGGTCGCCTTGAGCGTCTGGGTCAGCCTCACCAGCGCGACGGCGAGGAAGGAGACCAGGATCGCCCAGAAGACGGCCACCAGGATCCCGGCCACCTCTCCACCGGACACTGTGTGCCACCCGCTCCCTGAGACATGCCTGAACATCGAGAAGTCGTGTCCCGAGCCTATCGCGCCGGGGCGGTCACTCCGAACCGTATTAAGGCCCACCGCAGAAGGCGAGAGCCCGCCGTCCCGCCCGCCGTAAGAGGCGGGAGGACGACGGGCTGACGCGTGGTCCGTACTACGTCCGTCGAAGGATCAACGGGCGTAGTACTCGACGACGAGCTGCTCGTCGCAGATGACCGGGACTTCCTTGCGGTTGGGCTCGCGGTCCAGGCGGAACGCCAGGGCCTTGAGGTTCACCTGGAGGTAGCGCGGGGTCTCGCCGTCCGCGGCGAAGCCACCCTCGCGGGCGACCTCGAACAGCGGCTTCTGACGGCTGCGCTCACGGACCATGACGACGTCGTCCGGCTTGACACGGAAGGACGGCTTGTCGACCTTCTGGCCGTTGACCTCGATGTGGCCGTGGACGACCATCTGGCGGGCCTGGTAGATCGTGCGGGCGATGCCCGAACGCAGGACCAGCGCGTCGAGACGGCGCTCGAGCTCGATGATCAGGGCCTCACCGGTCTTGCCCTGGACCTTGGACGCACGCTCGTAGGCGCGGACGAGCTGGCGCTCGGACACGTCGTACTGCGCGCGCAGACGCTGCTTCTCGAGCAGACGGACCTTGTAGTCCGAGTTCTGCTTGCGGCCGCGGCCGTGCTCGCCCGGCGGGTAGGGACGGGCCTCGAAGTACTTGACGGCCTTCGGGGTCAGCGCGATGCCGAGGGCACGCGACTTCTTGACCTTGGGGCGGGACTGGTTCGCCACTGTTTTTCCTTTTCCTGTATCGGCTGCCTCAGGGTTACGGGAGGTCGCATCCGCAGCCGGGGATTCCCGTCAGGTCCACGAGGGACTTCCGGGCAGCCGCTCCCTGGTCTGGGCACATACGTGCAGCACACGAACGGCCCACCGACCGGTCCCGGGAATCCGGGTGGTGGTGGGCGGCCCGCGACACCTACGACGGTGCGCGACGCTCCTGGATCCGAGGATCCGGCTGGTTGTCCCGCCTGAGGCGCCGACCGGAGCCGGACACGGGACGCAGCACTGAAGGGCAGTCTACAGGGGCTTCAGGACTGCTTCCGACCGAGGCGCTTCCTGGTCCACTCCACGGCGTCCGCGTACCGGGCCTCGGCCCCGTGACGGGTCGGG
The DNA here is from genome assembly GCF_001418475.1 of Streptomyces ossamyceticus. Classification (GTDB taxonomy): domain Bacteria; phylum Actinomycetota; class Actinomycetes; order Streptomycetales; family Streptomycetaceae; genus Streptomyces; species Streptomyces ossamyceticus. The sequence goes on from NZ_LIQX01000179.1 coordinate 14,192, forward strand.
GTGTAGTAGGCGCGGTCCTTCAGGGCGTCCGGTGCGTACTGCTGGGCGGCGATGCCCTCGGGCAGGTCGTGCGGGTACACGTACCCCTGGGCGTGGCCGAGCTTGGCCGCGCCCTTGTAGTGGCCATCCCGCAGATGAGGTGGCACCGACCCGGCCAGCCCCTTGCGGACGTCCTCCAGGGCGGCGCCGATGGCGGTGGTCGCCGCGTTCGACTTGGGGGCGAGGGCGAGGGCGATGGTGGCATGGCTGAGGGTGAGCGCCGCCTCCGGGAAGCCGATCATGGCGACGGCCTGCGCGGCGGCGACGGCTATGGGCAGGGCGTTCGGGTCGGCGAGACCGATGTCCTCGCTGGCGGAGATCATCAGACGGCGGGCGATGAAGCGAGGGTCCTCGCCTGCCTCGATCATGCGGGCCAGGTAGTGCAGCGCGGCGTCGACGTCCGAGCCGCGGATGGACTTGATGAGGGCGCTGGCCACGTCGTAGTGCTGGTCGCCGTCGCGGTCGTACTTCACGGCGGCCCGGTCGACGGTCTCCTCCAGGGTCGTCAGGCCGATCTCCCGCTCCCCCTTGTCGAGGGCGGCGCCGGCCGCGGCCTCCAGGGCGGTCAGCGCGCGCCGGGCGTCGCCGCCGGCGATCCGCAGGAGGTGGGCCTCGGTGTCCTCGGGGAGGGTGACGGCACCCTTGAGGCCGCGTTCGTCGGCGAGGGCCCGCCGGAGGAGGCCGCGCACGTCGTCGTCGGTGAGGGGTTCGAGGGTGAGGAGCAGGGAGCGGGACAGCAGGGGGGAGATCACCGAGAAGTACGGGTTCTCCGTGGTCGCGGCGATCAGGGTGACCCAGCGGTTCTCGACGGCCGGGAGGAGGGAGTCCTGCTGGGCCTTGCTGAAGCGGTGGATCTCGTCGAGGAAGAGGACGGTCTCCTTGCCGAAGCCGCCGGTGGCGCGGCGGGCGCCGTCGATGACCGCGCGGACCTCCTTGACGCCGGCGGTGATCGCGGAGAGCTCCACGAAGCGCTTGTTGGTGGCCTTGGACACGACGTACGCGAGGGTCGTCTTGCCGGTGCCGGGCGGACCCCAGAGGATCACCGAGGAGGGGCCTGCGGGTCCGCCGCCGGACTCGCCGACCAGTCTGCGCAGGGGCGAGCCGGGCTTCAGCAGATGCTGCTGGCCCACGACCTCGTCGAGGGTGCGCGGACGCATCCGCACGGCCAGGGGGCTGGCGGCCGGGTCCTTCTCCTGGCGTTCTTCGGCGGCGGCGGTGAACAGATCTGGCTCCACACTTCCGGAGCCTACGTCAGAGGTACGACACTCCCCGCCGCGACCGGGTCACGCCCAGAGGTTGGCGCCCCAGCGGGTCAGGATCAGCATGCCGATGATGCCCACGTGGGTGACCGGCAGAACCCAGGTGAACTCGCCGAGGAACCGCTTCAGCCAGCCGGGGGCGGGCAGGAAGTCGTGGCGGACGTTGAACGAGGTCACGTACCAGAACATGGCGATCGTCGCGACCCAGGCCAGCGAGCACCACAGGCACAGCGCGTTGATCCGGTACAGGGACTGGAACTGCAGCCAGGTGCAGAAGGCGACGCCGAAGAGGGTGCCGCCGTTGAGGGTCAGCCAGTACCAGCGGGGGAAGCGGGCGCGGGCGAGCAGGCTCATGCCGACGCAGATGACGATGCCGTAGGCGACGAGGCCGAGCATCGGGTTGGGGAAGCCGAAGACGGAGGCCTGCTTGCTCTCCATGACGCTGCCGCAGGAGACGACCGGGTTCAGGCTGCACCCGGGCGTGAACGTCTCGCCCGCGACCTTGGCTTCGAGGATCTTGAACTTGTCGATCGTGATGACCCACGCGGCAAGCAGTCCGGCCGCGCCGGTGAGCACCAACAGGACCGCGAAGGCACGACTGGCGCCGACCGTGCGCGGGGGGTCGTCGTGTTCCGGTTCCATGGAGACGTCCCTGACTGTCGTCTTGCTCATCACGTCGTATCCGTAGCTTCGAAGGGGCCTCTGGGGCACGGTCATTGTGCCGTACACCCTCGCGCGTCCACCGTTCGCTGGACGTAAATGTCGCCCCCGTCGCCCTGATCGGGCGACGGGGGCGGCATCGGCTTGACCACTCAGCCCAGTCGGGCTTCCAGCTCGGCCACGATCTCGTTCACGCCGACCGCCACCTGCTCGCCGGACTCCATGTCCTTGAGCTGGACGACACCTTCGGCGAGGTCCCGCTCCCCCGCGACGATCGCGTAGCGGGCGCCGCTCCGGTTGGCGTTCTTCATCGCGCCCTTGAGCCCCTTCCCGCCGTACGAGAAGTCGGCCGCGATGCCCACCTTGCGCAACTCGGTGACTTTGGCGAACAGGACGCGCCTGGCCTCCTCGCCGAGCGGGACGGCGAACACGCTGGTGGAGGAGGGGAGTTCGAGCTCGACACCCTCCGCTTCCAGGGCGAGGACCGTGCGGTCGACACCGAGGGCCCAGCCCACGGACGGCAGCGCGGGGCCGCCGATCATCTCGGACAGACCGTCGTAGCGGCCGCCACCGCCCACCGCGGACTGCGAGCCGAGGCCGTCGTGGACGAATTCGAAGGTCGTGCGCGTGTAGTAGTCAAGGCCGCGGACCAGCTTGGGGTCGTCCTCGAAGGAGACGCCCGCCGCCGTGATCAGCTCGCGCACCTCCTCGTGGTACGCCTTGCAGGCGTCGCACAGGTAGTCACGCAGCAGCGGGGCGTCACCGAGCTGCTTCTGTACCGACTCTCGCTTGTCGTCGAGGACGCGGAGCGGGTTGATGTCCGCGCGGCGCAGCGTGTCCTCGTCGAGGTCCAGGCCCCGCAGGAACTCCTGCAGCGCGGCCCGGTAGACGGGACGGCACTCCTTGTCCCCCAGGCTGTTCAGCAGGATGCGGAAGTTCCTGAGACCGAGCGCGCGGTACGCCTGGTCGGCCAGGATGATCAACTCGGCGTCCAGCGCCGGGTCCTCGGCCCCGATGGCCTCGGCGCCGACCTGCGAGAAGTGGCGGTAGCGGCCCGCCTGCGGGTTCTCGTAGCGGTAGTACGAGCCCGAATACCAGAGCTTGACGGGGAGGTTGCCCTGGCGGTGGAGGTTCGCCTCCAGGGTGGCGCGCAGTACGGAGGCGGTGCCTTCGGGGCGCAGGGCCAGCTTGTCCCCGCCCTTCGTCTCGAAGGCGTACATCTCCTTGGTCACAATGTCGGTCGACTCGCCGACGCCGCGCGCGAACAGCTCCACGTTCTCGAAGCCGGGAGTCTCGACGTAGCCGTACCCGGAGTTGCGCAGGGGCCCGGCGATGGCCTCACGCACCGCGAGAAACTTGGCGGAGCGGGGCGGCAGCAGGTCGTACGTGCCCTTGGGGGCCTGGAAGGTACTCACGGAAGGTCTCTCGTCACATTCCTCGTCGGGGAGGGGTCGTCGGACCCGCACCGCGTTCTTGGCGGCCTGAGGCCGCCAACTGCCGCAGATACGGGTTCGTGGCGCGCTCCTGGCCGATGGTCGTCTGGGGGCCGTGGCCGGACAGCACCACGGTCGAGTCGTCGAGCGGCAGGCACACGCGGGCCAGCGAGTCGAGCATCTCGGCCATGTCACCGCCGGGCAGGTCGGTGCGTCCGATGGAGCCGGCGAAGAGCAGATCCCCGGAGAAGAACACGGAGGGGATCTCCGTGGTCTCGGGCATCCGGAAGGTCACCGACCCCTTCGTATGGCCGGGCGCGTGCGCGACGGACAGCTCCAGACCGGCCAGCTCCAGCTTCGAGCCGTCGGTCAGCTCCTTGACGTCGCCGGGCTCGCCGATGGTCAGCTCGCCCATGAGCGGCATGCCGATGGAGCGGCCGAGCGCCTTCTCGGGGTCGCTCATCATGTACCGGTCCTCGGGGTGGATCCACGCCGGTACGTCGTGCGCGCCGCACACCGGGACGACCGAGGCCACATGGTCGAGGTGGCCGTGGGTGAGGACGACGGCGACGGGCTTGAGCCGATGCTTCTTCAGCGTCTCCTCGACTCCCTGGGTGGCCTGGTGGCCCGGGTCGATGATCACGCACTCCTCACCGGCGGCGGGGGCGACCAGATAACAGTTGGTCCCCCAGGCCCCGGCGGGGAACCCGGCAATGAGCACGATCGTCCTTCTTGTGTCGTACGAGGGGTGGGTTGCTGTGGATCAGAGCCTACCGGCGCTGCCGTTTCCTCAGCGAACCCATATACGGTACGGGTCACACACAATCAGTCGGCTCACGAGACGCGCGACGCACCCGTCGACGTACGAGACGCATAGGGAGAGAACCCGGTGGTCAGCCAGGAGCAGCGGCGGCGTCAGCTCGCCCGGGAGAAGTTCTTGCGGCAGCAGCAGCGACGTACCCAGGCACGGCGCAAGGCACATGTCCGCAACGCCGTGATCGCCTCGGTCCTCGGCGTGATCCTGGTGGGCAGCGTGGCGCTGTACACGACCGACGTCCTCAAGGGCGACGACAAGAAGGACAACGCGAGCGCGGAGGTGTCGCCGAGCGCGTCGCCCAGCAAGGCGCCGGATCCGTGCGAGAAGCCGGCCGCGGGCAAGGTGAAGGAACTCACCTTCAAGAAGGAACCCGCGATCACCATCGACAAGACCGCGAAGTACACGATGGACCTGCAGACGACGTGCGGCGCCATCGGGATAACGATGGACGCGGCGAAGGCCCCGCACACCGTCAACTCGTTCGACTTCCTGGTGAACAAGGGCTACCTGGACCACACCAAGTGCCACCGTCTCACCACGCAGGGCATCTACGTGCTCCAGTGCGGTGACCCGAAGGGCACCGGCATGGGCGGCCCCGGGTACACGATCCCGGACGAGAACCTGAAGGACTCGCGTCTGAAGGGCAACTCGTACCCGGCGGGCACGGTCGCGATGGCGAACCAGTTCAACGCGCAGACCGGCGAGGGCAAGAACAGCGGCGGCAGCCAGTTCTTCCTGGTGTTCCAGGACAGCCCGCTGCCGGCCAACTACACCCCGTTCGGCACGGTCACCAAGGACGGCATGAAGGTCCTGAAGAAGATCGCCGACGCGGGTGAGAACACGGGCATGGGTGATGGGACGCCCAACGCGACCGTGGTGATCAACAAGGCGACTGTCAAGAAGTCCTGACCGCCACCAGCGAAATTTCGGTCGCGCGGGATGCGGACAGGCAACCCGCCGGTCGCCTATGTTGGCCGTGACGAAACTGTGGACGATGCCCGGGGGAGCCAAGGCCCCCCGCCGGCATCATGTGGAGGAGGCGCTGTGAGCAGCGACCCGTGGGGCCGCGTCGACGAGACGGGGACCGTGTACGTGCGTACGGCCGACGGCGAGCAGGTCGTCGGTTCCTGGCAGGCCGGCTCCCCCGAGGAGGCGCTGACCTACTTCGAGCGCAAGTACGAGGGCCTGGTCGTCGAAATCGGCCTCCTCGAGAAGCGGGTGAAGACCACCGACCTGTCGGCGAAGGACGCCCAGGCCGCGATCGACCACATTCGCGAGCAGGTGGACGCGCATCACGCGGTCGGCGACCTGGACGCGCTCAAGGTGCGGCTGGACAAGCTCGTCGAGACGGTCGAGGCGCGCCGTGAGGAGCGCAAGCAGCAGCGGGCGAAGCAGTCCGACGAGGCGCGGCACGCCAAGGAGGCGCTGGTCACCGAGGCGGAGGAGCTGGCGCAGTCGGACCAGTGGCGGGCGGCCGGTGAGCGGCTGCGCGCCCTGGTGGACACCTGGAAGGGCCTGCCGCGGCTCGACCGGAAGTCCGACGACGAGCTGTGGCACCGCTTCTCGCACGCCCGCTCGGCGTTCTCCAAGCGCCGCAAGGCCCACTTCGCGCAGCTCGACGCTCAGCGCGAGGACGCCCGCAAGACGAAGGAGAAGCTGGTCGCCGAGGCCGAGGCGCTGTCGAACTCGACGGACTGGGGCCCCACGGCCGCGCGCTATCGCGAGCTGATGGCCGACTGGAAGGCGGCGGGCCGCGCCCAGCGCGAGCACGAGGACGACCTGTGGAACCGCTTCCGCGGTGCCCAGGACGTGTTCTTCGCCGCCCGCAGCTCGGTGTTCGCCGAGCGTGACGCCGAGCAGTCGGAGAACCTCAAGCTCAAGGAGGAGCTGGCCGGCGAGGCGGAGAAGATCCTTCCGGTGACGGACCTGAAGGCGGCCCGAGCGGCCTTCCGCTCCGTCAACGAGCGGTGGGAGGCCATCGGCCATGTGCCGCGCGACGCCCGCCCGAAGGTGGAGGGCCGGATGCACGCGGTCGAGCGGGCCATCCAGGAAGCCGAGGAAGCGGAGTGGCGCCGGACGAACCCGGAGGCCCGCGCCCGCGCGGCCGGTCTCACGGGCCAGCTCCAGGCCGCCGTGGACAAGCTGAAGGGCCAGATCGAGCAGGCCCGCGCCCAGGGCAACAACGCCAAGGCCGACAAGCTCCAGCGTGAGCTGGACGGCCGCCAGGCGCTGCTGGACCAGGCGCTGAAGGGTCTCCAGGAGTTCGGCGGCTGACGCCGCGTGCTCAACGACGAGTGAGGGGCTCCCGTACGGTGCGTACGGGAGCCCCTCACTCGTTTCCGGTCCGACCGGGTCAGCCGGGCCTGCGCGCCGACGTCACCCGGTAGACGTCGTAGACGCCCTCCACTCCCCTGACGGCCTTCAGGACGTGGCCCAGGTGCTTCGGGTCGCCCATCTCGAAGGTGAAGCGGGAGGTGGCGACACGGTCGCGGGAGGTCTGGACGGCCGCCGACAGGATGTTGACGTGCTGGTCGGACAGGACGCGGGTGACGTCCGACAGCAGCCGGGAGCGGTCCAGGGCCTCGACCTGTATGGCGACGAGGAAGACCGAGGACTGGGTGGGCGCCCACTCGACCTCGAGGATGCGCTCGGGTTCACGGGACAGCGACTCGACGTTGACGCAGTCGTTGCGGTGGACCGAGACGCCGCTGCCGCGGGTGACGAAGCCGATGATGGGGTCGCCGGGGACGGGGGTGCAGCAGCGAGCGAGCTTGACCCAGACGTCATCGACGCCCTTGACGACGACACCGGGGTCGTTGCTGCCGCGCCGCTTGCGGCGGCTGCGGGTGGGCGGGACCGACTCGTCGATCTCCTCGGTGGCCGCCTCCTCGCCGCCGAGTGCCTGGACGAGCTTCTGCACGACGCTCTGCGCGGAGACATGGCCCTCGCCTATGGCGGCGTACAGCGCGGAGATGTCCGGGTAGCGCATCTCGTGCGCGAGGGTGACCAGGGAGTCGCCGGTGAGGATGCGCTGGATCGGCAGGTTCTGCTTGCGCATGGCGCGGACGATGGCGTCCTTGCCCTGCTCGATGGCCTCGTCGCGGCGCTCCTTGGAGAACCAGGCGCGGATCTTGTTGCGGGCGCGGGGCGACTTGACGAAGCCGAGCCAGTCGCGGGAGGGGCCCGCGCCGGCCGCCTTGGAGGTGAAGACCTCCACCAGGTCGCCGTTGTCGAGGGTGGATTCGAGGGGCACCAGGCGGCCGTTGACGCGGGCGCCTATGGTGCGGTGGCCGACCTCGGTGTGCACCGCGTACGCGAAGTCGACCGGGGTGGCGCTGGCCGGCAGCGCTATGACGTCGCCCTTGGGGGTGAAAACGAAGACCTCGTTGCGGGAAAGGTCGAAGCGCAGGGACTCCAGGAACTCGCCGGGGTCCTCCGTCTCCTTCTGCCAGTCCAGCAGCTGGCGCAGCCACGCCATGTCGTTGAGGTGGTCGTCCTTGCCGGTGGCCCGCGGAGCGTCCGAGCGCACCTTGGAGGCGCCGGCGACGGCCTCCTGCTTGTACTTCCAGTGGGCGGCGATGCCGTACTCGGCGCGGCGGTGCATGTCGAACGTACGGATCTGGAGTTCGACGGGCTTGCCGTTGGGCCCGATGACCGTCGTGTGCAGCGACTGGTACATGTTGAACTTGGGCATCGCGATGTAGTCCTTGAACCGCCCCGGAACCGGGTTCCAGCGGGCGTGGACGGTGCCCAGCGCCGCGTAGCAGTCGCGGACGGTGTCCACCAGGACGCGGATGCCGACCAGGTCGTAGATCTCCGCGAAGTCACGGCCGCGGACGATCATCTTCTGGTAGACGCTGTAGTAGTGCTTCGGGCGGCCGGTGACGGTCGCCTTGATGCGGGCCGCGCGGAGGTCCTGCTGCACCTCGTCGGTCACTATGGCGAGGTACTCGTCGCGCTTGGGGGCCCGCTCGGCGACGAGGCGGACGATCTCGTCGTACATCTTGGGGTAGAGGATCGCGAAGGCGAGGTCCTCCAGTTCCCACTTGATGGTGTTCATGCCCAGGCGGTGGGCGAGCGGCGCGTAGATCTCCAGGGTCTCGCGCGCCTTCTTCTCCTGCTTCTCGCGCTTGAGGTAGCGCATGGTGCGCATGTTGTGCAGGCGGTCGGCGAGCTTGATGACCAGGACGCGGGGGTCCTTGGCCATGGCGACGACCATCTTGCGCACGGTCTCGGCCTGGGCGGCCTCGCCGAACTTGACCTTGTCCAGCTTGGTGACGCCGTCCACGAGGAGGGCGACGGAGTCGCCGAAGTCGCGGCGGAGCTGGTCGAGGCCGTACTCGGTGTCCTCGACCGTGTCGTGCAGCAGACCCGCCATCAAGGTCGCCGGATCCATGCCCAGCTCGGCGAGGATCGTGGTCACCGCCAGGGGGTGGGTGATGTACGGGTCGCCGCTCTTGCGCTTCTGGCCACGGTGCCAGCGCTCGGCGACCTGGTAGGCCTTCTCGATCTGGCGGAGCGTCGACGTCTCGATCTTCGGGTCGTTGCTGCGCACGATCCGCAGCAACGGCTCCAGGACCGGGTTGTACGGATTGGAGCGCTGCACGCCGAGCCGGGCGAGGCGGGCGCGGACGCGGTTGGAGGAGCCGGAGCGGGCGGGCTGGCCGGGGGTGACGG
>NZ_LIQX01000018.1 GCF_001418475.1 Streptomyces ossamyceticus
GGATGTGTATTAGAGACAGAGCGGACCCTGGCCCCCGGGTACGGTTCCAGCGGTTCGAAGCCCGCGGCGCGCATGTCGGCCTCGGCCTGCGCCCGGCCGGCGGCCCGTCGCCGCTCCCCCGCGGCGATGCGTCCGCAGTGGCGGCATCCCGCGCTGGCTCCTGTGCGTACCGACGTGAAGGTGGGTGCGACGTGGTGGGCGTTCTTCGCGCAGCGGCTGTTCCAGGCCACGTTGGCCCCCGGGTAGGGCTCCAGTGGTTCGAGTCCCGCGGCGCGCATCACCGCTACCGCGACCTCGGCGTCGATTCTTCCGGGCATGACCGCTCTCCCCCTCGACCAGCGATCCCGCGCGCACCGAGGGGTCATTCCGGTGCGATCACGCGGATCTTCACTCCATTGGGATCGGTGACGAGCACGTCGCCACATTCCGGTCCTTCGGTGCCGGACCGTCGCACTCCGGTCGGGGCCGCGCAGGCGGCGACCCGTTCCAACTCCCTTTGTCCGCCTTCCACCTCGAGGGTGAACCGGACCACGCTCATCGGCCGTCGCAAAGGCTCCGGGAGGGCCGGGTGCGTGGGGTCGACGAGGAGGAGTTCGCAGGGGGCCGGTCCGGGCCGGCCGAGACCGACGGACCATTCCGTCTCGACGGTGACCTTGAAGCCGAACAGGTCGGTGTAGAACGCGCGGGACTCCTCGATGCGAAAGGTGCGGATCACCGGACAGAGGCTGGTCAGCATGGAGTGCCATCTCCAGTCACGTACCGAAGGTATGCGAGCGAACTTAATGACGTACCATCGGTATGTCAACACGGGCCGGTCATCCCCCCGCGCCCGCTCCGCCGTACCAACGCCCGTACACGAACGGCCAGTTCAGTTCGTACGGCGCGGTGGGTACAGGGGTGCCCTCCGGCACGGCCAGCGCCGCGGCGTGGGTGGTGTCCGCGGGGCCGCACGGCAGGTTGCGGACGGTCCAGCCGGGCGGGCGCCGGGGCGCCCCGGGCGGGTCGCGGTCGCCCAGGTAGTCCTGGTCCAGCGCGCGGCCGAGGCCGGTGCCGAGGGCCTTCAGATAGGCCTCCTTGCGCGCCCAGAGGCGGCAGAACCACAGGGGTCTTTCCCGCTCCGGCACCGCGGTGGCCTCGCGCCGCTCCTGCGGGTGCAGACGTTCCAGGCACGACGCGACGGTCCGGCGGCCGGGTATCCGCTCGGCGTCCACGCCCAGGGGCACCCCCGCGATCGCCACGAGCGACAGGCCAGGGCAGTGGGAGAGGGAGAAGTGCGGGCCGGCGCCGCTCTCCAGGAGAACGGGCCGTCCGTGCGGTCCGCCGCACCTCGCGCACGGAGCCCGCCCGAGGAGGACGTCCACGGGGTGGCAGCCGAGGTGCGCGGCGAGCAGCAGACGCAGCGCGACATGCGTGGCGAGGTAGCGGGAACGGTCCGTGGGGCGCCGGAACGAGCGGGCCCTGCGCCGTTCGTCCGCGTCCAGCAGCGACAGGCTCAGCGCCTCGTCCCACGGCGGCGGTCTGCGTACGGCCCACACCTGCGGCGACTCCGGACAGCTCGGCACTGCGGCCGCCATGCGCCCCCCGTTCCGCTGCCCTCGACGTGACGGTGGAGGCGTTCCCTCGTTGGCACGACGAACGCCACCCGCGCTCGAACGACCCGTGCCCACCTCAGAACGGTGACACCATGACGCCCTCCGCCGTGACCAGCTTCTACCCGGTGATCTGCACCCCGCGGCTGCGGGAAGCCGCGGACTTCTACACGGTCCTGCTCGGATTCGAGAAGACCTTCGAGAACGACTGGTACGTCAGTCTCCGCCGGCCGGAGCCGCCGTACTACGAGCTCGCCCTGGTCGACGCGGCCCACGAGACGATCCCGGACGCCTACCGCCGCCCCGCCCAGGGCGTCCTGCTCAACTTCGAGGTGCCCGACGTCGACGCCGAGTACGCCCGGCTCGTGGAGGAGTCCGGGCTGAAGCCCGAACTCCCCCTGCGCAGCGAGGACTTCGGGCAACGCCACTTCATCGTGGCCGCCCCCGACGGCGTCCTCGTCGACGTCATCACCACCATCGCCCCCAGCGCCGAGCACGCCGCCGCCTACACGGAGCGCCCCGGCGCGTGAGGCCGCGGCCCGCTCCCGGTCAGGAGGCGGGCTGCTCCGCGGGCGTGACCGGGCTCTCGGCGGGCTCCTGGGCCTGCTCCCCGGCGCCCGTGGGCGGCGTCCGTATGACGACCGCCACGAGGACGGCCGTCCCGAGGGCGAGCAGCGCGCCGACGACACCGATGACGTTCATGCCCTCGGTGAACGCCGCCCGGCCCGATTCGACGAACGTGGCGGCCACGTCCGCCGGCAGGGCCTTCGCGGCCTGAAGCGCCTCGGCGAGGGTGTCACCGGCACCGTCCGGGATCCGCGCGGGCACGTCCACCTCGCTGCGGTACACGGCCGTGCCGACGCTGCCGAGGATCGCGACGCCGAGGGCCATGCCCAGCTCGGTGCTGGTCTCCGAGATCGCGGCCGCGGAACCCGCCTGCTCGGGCGGCGCCGAGCCGACCACGATGTCGGTGCCCAGCGCGATGAGCGGGCCGCCACCGGCGTACACGAAGGCGAAACCGGTCACGACCTGCGCGATGCCGGAGGTGCTGTCGGCGAGGGCCAGCATGAGGTGTCCCAGCGCCGACACGGCCAGGCCGACCGCGACGACGTACGCGGGCCGCACCTTGCTCGCCGCGACCGGGGAGACCACGGACGTCACGATCAGCGCGAACGCCGCGGGCAGCAGATACAGGCCGGCCATCATCGGTGACAGGCCGCCGACGAGTTGCAGGTACTGCGTCACGAACAGATAGGTGCCGCCCGCGACCAGCATGCTCAGCAGCAGCGTCACCAAGGACGTGCGGAACGCCGGGTTGCCGAACAGACGGAAGTCCAGCAGGGGGCTGTCCAGGCCGCGCTGCCGACGCACGAACACCACGCCCATGACCAGGCCCGCGGCGAGGACCAGCAGCGGCAGCGCCGACAGCCCGTCGTTGGCGATCTCCTTCAAGCCGTAGATCACGGGCAGGATCGCCGCCAGCGACAGCGCCACGCTCACCAGGTCGACCCGGCCGGCCTGCTCGTCGCGGTACTCCGGCAGCAGCATCGGACCGGCCACCAGCAGCAGCGCCATGATCGGCACCCCGAGCAGGAACACCGACCCCCACCAGAAGTACTCCAGCATGGCCCCGCCGACCACCGGGCCGAGCGCGATACCGACGGAGAACATGGTGACCCACACGGCGATGGCCACACCGCGCTGCCTGCCGTCCCGGAACATGTTGGTGATCAGCGCGAGCGTGGACGGCATCAGGGTGGCACCGGCGACGCCGAGCGCCGCGCGCGCCGCGATCAGCGTGGCCGGGCCGTCCGCGTAGGCGGCCGCCACCGAGGCCACGCCGAAGGCGGCGCCGCCCATCAGCAGCAGCTTCCGGCGGCCGATGCGGTCGCCCAACGACCCCATGGTCACCAGGAAGCCGGCGATCAGGAAGCCGTAGATGTCGATGATCCACAGCATCTGCGCGGCCGAGGGGTTCAGCGCCTCACTGATGTGCGGGACCGCCAGGTGCAGGACGCTCACATCGATCGACAGCAGCAGCGTGGGAAGCGCCAGCACGGCCAGGCCCAGCCACTCCCGTGGCCCGGCCCGGTGGGGGGTATCGGCGATGGTGCTCAACTCGTCTCCTTCAACAGGTGCTTCGAACCGCCGCCCGGAACGGATACCGGGCGGCCGGACGTACGGGGGACCCGGCCCCCGTACGGGGTGCCCGCGTGCGGTGCGCCGGGACGGCCGGCCACCAGGCGGTGGACGACGGCAGCGGCGGACGCGGGCTCGTAGAGGTAGAAATGGCCGCCGGGGAACATCAGCCGCCGGAAGCCGCCGGTGGTCTCCAGGGACCACAGGTGCAGCCGCTCGGCGACGACGACGGGGTCGTCGACCGCGCCGAGCGCGAGGATGGGCACGCCGGTGCCCGACAGCGGCCGCTCGTGGTGCTCCATCGCCTCCAGGTCGGCGCGGATCGCCCGCAGCGACAGCCGGACCAGGTCGTCCCGGTCCAGCAGTCGGGGCGTCATACCGCCGATGTCCAGCAGGTGCTCCACCAGTTCGGTGTCGCTCCTGAGGTGGGCGAAGGGCGGCTCGGCGGGGAAGCACGGGGGCTGCCGCGCCGAGACGGCGAGCAGCTCCGGCGCGAGCCCCTTGTGCTCCATCGTGCGCGTCAGTTCGTACGCCAGCACACTGCCGAAGCTGTGCCCGACGACGGCGTACGGCAGTTCGGGCAGCTCCGCGAGGGCCGCGCCGAGGGCGTCGACGAGGGGTTCGACGCGGGTGAGCGGCCGCTCGGTGATCCGGGCGCCCCGGCCCGGCAGTTGGGCGACGACGAGTTCCACGTCCGGGGCCAGGAGCGGCGCCCACGAGCGGAACGCGGAGGGCCATCCGCCGGCGTGCGGGAAGGCCACCACACGGAAGCGGGGCGCGAGCCGGGGGCCCACGGTGCTCCACCAGTCACGCATCGGTCACCGCCCGCCCCTTGCCGGTACCGGTGTCGGTGCCGGTGTCCGTCCTGGCGTGGGTGTCGGCCGATCGCCGGGCCAGCAGCGGGTGATGGGCCCGCAGATGCTCGACGACCCGGCTCTGGTGGCCCTGAAGGCGCTGGCCCGGCAGATGGTCCAGGGAGTGCAGGAACGGGTCCTGGGGGGCGGGCAGTCCGGCGATCGCGCTCGCCGTGGCGAGCACCAGCATCGGCTGGTACCACGCCGAGTAGCCGCCCTCGTGGACGAAGACGACGCGGCCTCCGGTGAGTTCGTCGGCGAGGCGGCACAGCGTGGACGTCATGGTGTGGAACGTGCGGCTGGTGCACATCATGCGGCCCATCGGGTCGTGGCCGCCCGCGTCGACGCCCGCCGCGACCAGGATCAGCTCGGGCCGGAACGCGCGCGCCGCGGGTTCCACGACCCGGTCGACCACGGCGAGGTAGGCGCCGTGGCCCGAGCCCGGGGGCAGCGGCACGTTGAGCGTGCTGCCGGCGCCGGCCCCCGTCCCGGTCTCCATGACGTGGCCGGACGCCGCCGGGAACAGCCCGTCCTGGTGGATCGACACGTACAGCACGTCCGGGTCGTCGTAGAACACCCGCTGGATGCCGTTGCCGTGGTGCACGTCCCAGTCCAGGATCATCACCCGGCGCGCCCCGCGGCGTTGCGCGGCCCGCGCGGCGACGGCGACGTTGTTGTAGAGGCACAGGGCCATCGCCCGGTCGGGCTCCGCGTGGTGGCCCGGCGGGCGGACCAGGCAGTACGCCCGCCGGAACCGCCCGTCCAGGACCTGCTCGGCGGCCTGCGCCGAGGCGCCCGCCGCGAGCCTGGCGGCGTGCGCGCTGTGGTAGTTGACCTGCGCGTACACGCCGGCGTCGCCCCCGCCGGACGCCGACACCGCCTCCACGCGCTCGATGTGCTCCGGCACGTGCACCAGCCGCAGGTCCTCGTCGGTGGCGGGCGTCGGCGTCACGCACGTGTACCGGTCCAGCACTCCGGACGCCTTGACCAGCCCCTCGGCCCGGCGCAGATCGGGGTCGACCGCGAACTGCCGGAGCGGTTCGACACCGGGGCCGACGGGCACGTACCCCGAGCCGGGCCCGGGGTCGTGCCAGAAGCACATCTCGTGGCTGTACCACGCGAGGTCGGACGTGTTCACCCGGCGGACACACCCAGCGAGGCGCGGCTGACGCCGGAGACCTTCTCGATGTACTGGAGGTAGTACTCCCGTTCCTCGTCCGGGGTGCGCTTGGCCCGGAACGTCGTCTCCAGCAGGTCGAGGACCTCACCGGTCCGCCCCGAGGTGAGCGGCTGTTCGGCGACCTCCTCCTCGACGGAGCGGATGCGCGCGGCCGGTTCCACCACGCCCTTGATGTGCTCGTCCTGGTCGGTGTTGTGGTTACGGGTCGAGGCGATGGTCTTCAGCACCGCCGAGAAGAACGCCGTCTTGTCGATGTCCGCCATGTCGGTTCCCCCTTGCTCGTCGTGTGTGCGTGCGACGTGCCGTGCCACCCGGCCGACGCGGCTTCCCGCCGCGTGTCCGGGGCGTGTGTCAGGTGATGAGGCCGCAGGCGCGGCCGGCTTTCTCCAGCGTCGTGACGGCCGAGTCCAGATCCGCCTCGGAGTGGCTCAGGTTGACGATGGTCCGCAGCCTCGGCAGCGTGCGCGGCACCGCCGGGTAGACGATCGGCTGCACGAACAGCCCGTCCTGCTGGCACATGCGGGCCATGGCGCCGGCCTGTTCGGCGCTGCGGCAGATGACCGGCACGACGGGCGTCTCACCGGTGAGCGTGTCGAAGCCGAGGGCCCGCAGCCGCTCCCGGTAGCGGGTGGTCCTGGCCCGCAGTTCGCGCGGCAGTCCGGGCGCGGCGTCGATCACCTCGATGGCCGCCCGGGCGGCCGCCACCTGGGCCGGGGTGGCCGCGGCGGAGAACATCCAGCCGCGCGCGTTGTTCTTCAGCGCGAAGACGAGGTCGCTGGACCCGGCGACGTAACCGCCCGCGCTGGGCACGGTCTTGGAGAGGGTGCCCATCTTCACGTCGACGCGGGCCGGGTCGATGCCGAAGTGCTCGGTGATGCCGCGCCCGGTGCGGCCGAGCACACCGAGGCTGTGCGCCTCGTCCACCATGAGCGGGGCGTCGTAGCGCTCGCACAGCTCGACGATGCCCGGCAGGTCGGCGACGTCGCCGTCCATGCTGAACACGGCGTCGGTGACGACCAGTCGGCCCGCGTCCCCCGCCTTGCGCAGGGCGCGCTCCAGGTCGGCGAGGTCGTTGTGCGCGTACGTGATGACCCGGGCGCCCGAGAGGCGGTAGCCGTCGAGGATGCTGGCGTGGTTGTAGACGTCGCCGATGATGACGTCGCCGGGGCCGACCAGCGCGCCCACCGTCGCCACGTTCGTCATGTAGCCGCTGGAGAAGACGACGGCGTCCTCGGTGCCGAGGAACCGGGCGAGCGTCAGCTCCAGTTCACGGTGCAGATGGAGGGTGCCCGCGAGGAGCCGCACCCCGTGGGCGCCGGTCCCGTGCCGCTCCACCGCGCGCAGCGCCTGCTGCTCGATGTAGTCGTGGCCGATGAGCCCGAGGTAGCTGTACGAGGCGAAGTTGAGGAACCAGCGGCCGTCGAACTTGATGTGGGCGCCCCGCGCCTCCTCGATGACGGGCTCGTAGAAGTACTCGTCCTTCGCGACGATCACCCGGTCGTCCACGGAGAGGGCGTCGATACGCCGGTCCAGGAAGGTCCCGCCGGGCCGG
>NZ_LIQX01000180.1 GCF_001418475.1 Streptomyces ossamyceticus
GGCCGGTGGGTTGGCCTGGGTCGGGGGCCCTCCGCGGCCGCTCGGGCAACGGCCGGGGCTAGTCGGTGTCGAGCTGGTGGTCGGCCCAGATGTAGCTCTCCGGGAGCAGGGCGGTGATGGGGACGGCGCGGAGGCGGTCGGCCTGGCCGACGATGACCTTGAGCGTGGGGAAGTAGTCGAGCAGGACCTGACGGCACCGGCCGCACGGGGGCACGACCCCTCGGTCCCGGTCCCCGACGGCGACGATCGTGTCCAGCTCGTAGGCGCCCTGGGAGGCCGCCGCCCCGATGAGGACCAGCTCGGCGCAGGGGCCGCCGGTGAAGTGGTAGGCGTTCACCGCGGTGACGATCCGCCCGTCCCGGGCGCGGGCCGCCGCGGCCATGGTGTGGTTGTCGCCCTGACAACGGGTGCGGGCGACGTGCGCCGCCGCCTCGATGAGCGCGTGGTCGATGTCGTCGGTCCGCATGGTCTTCTCCTCCGCCTCCCTCGGCTGCCGACGACCTTGACCCGAGTGGCGAGTCCGGGCAAGCGGATTTTCACAGCTGTACGGTCAGCCGCCGGGTGAGCGCTGCCAGCTCCGGAGCGCGCAGCACCCGCCCGTCGAACCCCGGCAGCGGCACGTGGAGCGCGTCGAGCCATCGCTGGGGGATGCCGTCGACGCCGTACACCGCGCCCGCGAGCGCTCCAGTCACCGCGGCGACGGTGTCCGTGTCACCGCCGAGGTCGACGGCTGCCCGTACGGCGCCCTCGTACGAGCCGGTGGTGCGCACCGCCCACACGGCGGAGCCGAGGCAGGGCCAGACGGCACCGTTGAACTCGGTGGCCAGGTCGGGGTGCCAGTCAGGGGCGAGGACGATGGCGTACCGGGGCCGGTGCGCGACGGGCACCTCGTCCAACGCCGCGGGCAGGGCGGCGAGCGGGTCGCCCCCGCCCAGCGCGACCCGCACCAGTTCGTGGAGGACGGCGGTGCCCTCCCACGCCGCCGGGTCCCCGTGCGTGAGCGCGGACAGCCGCCGTCCGGCGTCCATCGTCGCCGTCCGCCCCTGCCGCGCGAAGTACACGGCGGAGGTGGACGCCCGCATCAGCGCGCCGTTGCCGGCGGCCCGGAGGTTGACCTCGAAGTGGGCGGCGGCGGCACGGTCCCAGGACTCGCCGCCGGTGAGGACGTCCTCGGTCTGGAGCCCGATGTCCTTGGGGTCGGCGGCGGCCCACCGCTGGAACCGCCGGAACACGTCGGGCAGGTCGAGCCCGCCGCGCTCGACGAGCGACTCCGCGACGAGCACGGTCATCTGTGTGTCGTCGGTCGCTTCCCCCGGGTCCCAGCCGCCGCCCCCGCACATCTCACCGCCGCACCCCGCCGCCGGGAAGCGGGCTGAGAAGGCCCCTTCGGGCCCGAATTCGAAGGGGGCGCCCAAGGCGTCGCCCACGGCGGAGCCGAGCACCGTGCCGAGGGCGCGTTGCGGGTCGACGGTCGTTCCGTTGTACATGGGCTCGCTCACAGGAGGTCGGTCACGTCGGGGCCCCGGCCGTCGACGAGGTCGGGGGGCTTGATGCCGTGGCCCTCGGCGCGGCCGAAGTACGTGGGTTCGCCCGGCTCGGCGGTGACGCCCAACAGTGCGTCGAGCGCTCGGAGGGCCACCGCGAGGCGCGGGGCGTTCTGCTGCTCGACCTCCGGATGTCGCAGGCCACGGAAGTCGAAGGGGCCCCAGATGTCATGGAAGACGGCCAGTTCCGCCCAGAACCCGGGGGCATCGGGCGCCACCGTCAACTCGACCAGTCGGTGTTCCGCGCGCTTCTCCCCCCTCGCGTCGATCCAGGTCCCGGAACCCACGACGAGGACGCTCCCGACCTGGGCGTCGGGGAAGCCCACGGGGCGGCTCCGTGCGACGCGCAGGGGTACCTCCTCGTCGTCGATCGGCCCCAGGAGCGACATGCGAGTGATGAGCCCCGTGCCGCCGCTGCCGTCCACGATCCAGTCCCATTCGAGGCTTTCGGGTGCAAGGAGCTCGCTTTCACGCAGAACGGCGGACATCCGAGCGGCGACGGACAGCGCGGATGCCAGGCCCGGGGGCACGTGCTCTTCGAGATCCCACGTCCATGACGCGCACTCTCTCGGAGAGCGGAGGAGCGTCGACATCACTCAGAACCCCGTCCCGAGAGTTCCGCGCTCTCCGTGGTCGGAACGCGCCTCGGAGCCATCGACGCCGATGCCCGGAAGGGTCATTCAGATTCCTTGCGCCAGGTCTTGGTGGGCTGCCCGTTCTCGTCCCAGTGAAAGTCCTGCAGCATGGTCAGGCCGTTCTCGGCGAACACCTGTTCCGAGGCGAGCGTGCCGTTGGGGTGCCATTCCCCGGCGAATCCGACCGGGCTCCCCTTGCGTACCGTCGCCTCGGAACGAAGGGTGCCGTCCTGGTACCACTCGCGGCTGGGACCGTCCTGGAGGCCGTCGACGTACGAGTCCAGACTGATGACAACACCGCCTGAGCGCTCTTCGACTTCGCCGGTGAAGGGGCGCCCCCGATACAGCAGACGTTGCTCGTCATCCATATCGGCCTCGGGGTCGTCGATGTCGATTCGCGGTACTGGAGTTATTGCGGGATCCAATTGGCATCGGTCGGCGGGGTGCCCGTGAACCTGCCGTGCAGGCTGTCCACATCGTGAGCCATACGGTGGGGATCTCGTTCTATGTCTCGCGCTGTCCGTCGGCGAGGGGAAGCACCTCGATGGAACCGCCGCGTTCGCGCACCCAGCGCTCCAGTTCCGTGCCGCCGATCTCATGCCTCAGGGCCTGGTCGTCGATCACCTGCACCGGGCCGAAGACGGTTCCCGAAAGCCCCTCGACCTTTGTGCGGTGATCGACCGTCACCTTGAAGGAGTTCTCCCGGAGAACGGCATGGGAGAGGTCCGCGCCACGGAGATCGACGTCGACCAGTGAGGCGCCCATGATGCGCGCTCCGCGCAGGGACGCGCCGGAGGCGTCGACGTCGTAGAACGAGGCCTTGACCATGTCCGCACCGTCGAGAACGGCTCCACGGAAGACGGCGTCGTCGAAGTTTCCGCGCACCAGTGACGCCTGCGTCAGATCGGCTCCGGAGAAATCGGCGCCTTCCGCGTCCGAGCGGTAGAACTCCGCCCCCACCAGTTTCGCGTTGCGGAGATTCGAGTCGCTGAACCAGGATTCTGAGAAGTCTCCACCGGACAGATCGGCGTCGCTCAGATCGAGCCCGACGACGTCGAGCTTCCCCTCTGCCCCGGACTCCAGCCATTCCCGCAGACGGGTCGTTGCCCGAGGGTCCGTGGGAAACGCGCGGGGCGCCCAGTTTTTACGGGTACCAGATGACATCGTCTTCCCAGCCGTTCTTCTCGACGATGGACTTGATGTCGTCGATCGCCGCCTGATTCGCATTCCGCATGTCAAGGATAACGATGCGCTGCTTCTCGACGATCTGCTCCGACAGCTTCTTCACCCAGCGGCCGTTGTTCGCCGGGTTGTAAGCCCCCTTGAACGGCTGGGATTTGTCGCGCACGTTGTTGAAGGGAGGCCAGTCGGAATGGACGCCCTTGATGTCGTAGTACCGCCCCGTGCTCGGTGAGTAGAACTCGCCACGGTCCGCCTCCGTGGGACGCTGGATGTCATCCGGGAGACGGCCCTGTTCGCTGAGGTCGAGGCCCACCCGGGCCTCGTCCTTGGACGGCTCGGAGATGCCGCCGTTCTTGTCGGGGTCCCGCTGGAGGTGGTCGAACTCCTCGGGGCTCCGGGCTTCGACGTCGTCGAGGTGGCCCCAGTGCGCCGCCTTCTCCTCGGGCGAGAGCTCCGGCCGTGGCTCGTTGACCCGCTCCGGTGCCGTCGTCCCCTCCGAAGGATCACGGGGCGACCCACCGCCGTCGTGCGGGGTGTCGCCGTGGCCGCCCGTCGGAGTCTCGTGGTGGCCGCCACCGGGCGTGCCACCGTGCCCGCCACCCGTTCCACCGTGCCCACCCGAGGACGTCTCGGTGTGGTGGCCGCCACCCGCGTTCTCCGTGTGGCCGCCACCGGGGTTCTCCGTGCGCCCGCCGCTCGCTGTCTCGGTGTGACCGGTGCCGTGGGACCCGCCGGTGCCGCTGGGCGTCTCATGGGTGGCGGACGGCAGACCGTTGTCCCCGACCCGCCCCACTCCCCCCGCACCGTCGCTCGTCCTCGCGCCCGCCCCCACCAGCTCGGGCTGCTGCTGGTGGACGTCGGTGCCCCGCTCCGCCGCCGTCCCTTCGTGCTTGATGCCGTCCAAGGACTCGCGCACGGTGCCGTCGGCGTTGTGCATGATCAGGGTTTTGGTGTCGAGGTAGACGACCTCGCCCTTGGGGGTTTCCATGCGGACGCTGTTCTCGGGGTTCAGCCCCGATGGGAGGTCGTCGGCGAGGTTCGGGGTGTCGGCGATGCGGTAGGTGCCTTCGCCGAGGCGGATGTGGGTGCCGTCGGTGATGCCGCGCAGGCTCGCCATGACGTCGCTGATCTTCACCGCGGTCGCGCCTACGCCCTTGGTGATGTAGGTCATCGGGTCGACGATCCTGCCGGCCTTGCCGGCGAAGGAGATCGCCTTGGCGATGGCGCCGGCTTTGCCGGCGCCGGAGACGGCGCCGCCGGTTCCGCCGGTGAAGATGGTGGTGACGACGTTGAAGGTGACCGCTCCGGCCGCGCGGGAGGGGTTCTTGCCCCATTCGTCGTAGGCGATCAGTGCCTTGCCGGTCTCGACGACGGCGGTGCGGGAGTCGCGCAGCCAGGAGGGCAGTTTGTCGGCCGGGGTGAGCCAGTACGCGGCGCCCAGCGGTGTCGCGGTGATCGCGATGCCGGTCAGGAGTTTGCCCAGGCCGGTCCAGGCCTGCCCGGCGGCGTCCCAGCCGTTGAAGCCGACGAGGGTGCCCAGGCCCTTGATGGTGCCCCAGACGCCGTCGACGACGAAGCCGACGGCGAAGTCCCAGACGTGTTCGTGGATGTAGTACCAGGGGTTGGACTCCTCCACCGGGTCGCCCCAGGGCAGTCCGCCGGCGTGGTCGAGGTCCTCGCCCCGGTAGCCGTACATGTTCTCTTTGTTCGAGCCGTCGTTGACGACCAGCGGCTCCCCGCCCACCAGCGCGACGATCTTGTTGTAGCAGTCGCGTTCGGCCGCCTGGAACGCGGCGTAGGCGGCGTTGACGTCGGAACGGCGGTTGTTGTTCTCCTCGACGAGATCACCGTCGGCACGCCACTCGTCATCGTCCGCGATCTTCTCGCGGAAGGCGATGGCGTCCCGGCGGAGCTGCTCGAACTTCTGCTTGAGCGGGCCGACCGCCGCCGCGTAGTCGTCGAGGGCGGAGGCCACGGTCCCCAGCTCGGTGGAGAACTCCTCGCCCTTCGCCGCGACCGGGGCGGTCGTCGCGAACAGCTGGTCCGCCTCCGGCGCCTTGTAGTACGCGGACAGACCGCCGAAGCGGGTGTCGATCGCCGAACCCGAGTCCTTCAGCGAGGTCCCGGCCGACCGGATGCCGCTGATGTGCTGGTCCAGCAGCTCCAGGTTGCCGGTGAACTCGGGGACCTCCTCCGGGATGACGGGGATGTCGTCGCTCACTTCGGCCCCTGCCCGCCGTCGCCACCGACGCCGGGCGGCGGGGGCACCACCGTCGCCTTGAGCGCGTTGGCCTGGTGCTGGGCGGCCATGTCCAGGTCACCGGTGACGTACGCGTTGGTGGCCTTGGCGGCGCCCTGCACGGAGTCGATGGTCCGCTGCGCCATGAACGCCAGCTTGTTCTGCCGTTCCTCCAGGTACTTGCTCAGCGCCGCCGCCACCGGGCCGACCGGCACGCGCGGGGTGCCGGCGGCGACCGGTCCGATCATGGGGCCGCTGAACTGCCCGCCGGGCACGGCCGTCCCGGCCGACTCGGCCGCGCTCGCCATGTTCGTCACCAGTGAGTTGGCGGCCTTCTCCAGACCGCCCGCCGCCTCACCGGTCGAGTTCAGCGTGCTCTGCACATTGACCGGATCGATGTCCCAAGCCGGCATCGTCGTTACCCCCGTAACGTTCGCTTCCCTCAGTACACACGCGCAACCGGCACCGTTCGGTTCCCACCACGGAGCGGGACTTCACGGCCGTCGCACGGGCGCGCACGTCAATCGTTGGTACCAAAGGGGCGGTTACGAGCGCAACGTCAATGCGGTGAGGTACCTCACGGCCACGGACACCACCCTCACCTGGCAGGGTGGTGGTGCCCCCAGCCCTCCCAGGCGGAGGCGATCATCTCGTCGACTCCGTGGCGGGCCTTCCAGCCCAGTTCGGTGGCGATGCGGTCCGCCGAGGCGACGACGCGGGCGGGGTCGCCCGGACGCCGGTCCACGACGACCGGGGACAGGGTGTGGCCGGTGTGGGCGGTGATCCGGTCGATCATCTCCCGTACCGAGACGCCCTCGCCGCGGCCGATGTTGAGGGTGAGGTCGGTGCCGGGGGCCTCCCGCAGCCGCCGGGCGGTGGCCACATGGGCCTCGGCCAGGTCGACGACGTGGATGTAGTCGCGGACGCAGGTGCCGTCGGGGGTGGGGTAGTCGGCGCCGAAGATCCGCGGCGCGGCCGCCTCGGTGAGCTTCTCGAACACCATGGGGACGAGGTTGAACACACCGGTGTCGGCCAGGGCGGGCGCCGCCGCCCCGGCGACGTTGAAGTAGCGCAGCGACGCCGTCGACAGGCCCGTCGCCCGGCTCGTGGCCCGCACCAGCCACTCCCCGACCAGCTTCGTCTCGCCGTACGGGCTCATCGGCGCGCAGGGCGTGTCCTCCGTGACCAGGTCCACGTCGGGCATGCCGTACACGGCCGCCGAGGACGAGAACACGAACGACGGGACACCGGCGTCCGTGACGGCGCCGAGCAGGGTGCGCAGGCCCTCGACGTTCTCCCGGTAGTAGTGCAGGGGCCGTTCGACGGACTCGCCGACCTGCTTCTTCGCCGCGAGGTGCACGACGCCGGTGACGCCGTGGCCGCGGATCACCCGCGCCAGACGCTCCCCGTCGAGGGTCGAGCCGACCTCCAACGGCACACCCTCCGGCACCCGTTCGGCGATCCCCGTGGACAGGTCGTCGTAGACGACGGCCTCCTCGCCCGCGTCGAGCATCGCGCGCACCACATGGGCTCCGATGTATCCGGCGCCACCGGTGATCAGCCAGGTCATGGACGACTGTCCTCTCGTCGATGGACCCGCGGGGTCCTGCCAGGGGTGAAGCCGCGCGCGTCGGGTGACAGCGCGGGTGCGACCAGGTCGGTCATCAGTGAAGCAGGCGCCTGAGGCGGCGGCGCATCACCTCGGTGAATCCACGCCAGCCGGGCGCGAGCCGCAGCGCGAGCGCCCCCGCGTGGGTCGCGTACGGCTGCACCAGGAGCACTCCGTGCCGGGTGCTCGGGAGCGCGCGACGGCGCAGCAGTCCGGCGCCCGCGACCGCGTGGGCGGTGGTCTCGCGTCGGCTGCCGTTCTGGAACAGCAGCCTCAGCCGCACGTCCCAGGTGCCGCTGCCGAGCGCCGCCAGGTCCAGCGGGACCTCCGCCGCCCAGTGCTCGGATCCGGGGCCGGCCGTGAGGGGCACCGTGCGCGCGAGGCCCACACGGCCGTCGTCCCGCTCGACGAACTCCACCTCCACGGTCTCGGGGCCCGCGTCCGCCATCCGCCCGTACAGCTCGTGCAGGCGCAGCCGGAGGACGGTGCCCCGCGCGCGGGGCCGCAGTTCCGCGTCGACGGCGGCCGGCAGCAGGTGCACGGGGCGGACGAGGAGGTGCTCCAGCTCCACCTGGGGCAGGTCCGCCGACCAGACGGGCGTGCCGTCGCCCGCGCGCGCGTACGGCGGGTTCAGCCGCGCCGGACGGGCCGCCATCTCCTTGATGCGGCCCAGGTCGCGCGGTTCCTCGGCGGCGAGGATCACCCGGGCGACGACCCGGCCCGGCGCGGGCGCCGGCGTGAAGTCGCCCTCGTCGAAGCACCTCAGGTACGCGCGGGTGAGGCCCCACCATTCGCGCCGGTAGTGCGCGCCGCGCAGGTCCAGCTCGCGCGCGTACATGCGCAGCGAGTGATCGAGGAAGCGTGTCCGGGTGGCCCGCGCGAGACCCTTCTCGCCGGCGCCGAGGAGGATGTCGTACGACAGCCGGTCGGCCTGGATGCGGGCCTGCCAGTTGGCGATGTCGGAGCGGTCGAGGGAGAGCGAGAGCCGGGTCGCCGAACGGCGGACCTGCCACACGTACACGGGATCGGGGACGAGCGCGACGCGCGGCCCGGCGGCCAGCACGCGCGCGACGAACACGAAGTCCTCGTACCGGAAGCGCCCCTCGGGGAAGCGGATGCCGTGGTCGCGCAGGAAGGTGGTCCGGTACAGCTTGTTGACGCAGAGCGTGTCGTGGACGAGGCGCTCGCGCCGCGCCGGATGGGTGACCAGCGCGCGCCGGGCGTACACCTCGGGCTGCCAGGGCGTCTCGCGCCCCGAGGGCAGCTCCCTGCGGACGCACAGTCCGGCCGCCACCGGCGCGTCGTCCTCCACGGCCGCGTCCAGCAGCGCGGTCACGGCACCCGGCGGCAGGACGTCGTCGCTGTCCAGGAACATCACGTACGGGGCGGTCGCGGCGTCGAGGCCGTCGTTGCGCGGGGTGCCACAGCCGCCGCTGTTGGTCCGGCGCCGGACGACCCTCAGCCGGGGTTCGGCGGCGGCCAGTTCCTCCAGCAGGTCGCCGCTGCCGTCCGTCGAGCAGTCGTCGACCGCGATCACCTCGTGGACGACCGGCCCCTGGGCGAGCGCCGAGCGCACCGCGTCCGCCACATGAGCGGCGTCGTCGTACCCGATGACGACGACGGTGACCTGCGCCTGCTGAAGAAGCATGGTTGCCCCGGACCTATGAGAGGTTTGTGTGCAATCTTCCCTTAAGAGGGACTTCGTGGCCCCGTGGGGAAGATGGCCCGCGTGGAGTCGGGGTTCCGTTCGGACGTGTGGGATTCCGTCGGATCGTCGGTGCCGTTCGTGCCGACCGGGTGGGGATTCTCGGTGGTACCCCGCCAAAGCCGGGCGAACGACAGGCCCGCCGCGATCGCCAGCAGTCCGTTGCGCGCCACCATCAGCAGACAGCCCCGCCAGGTGGAGTCGACCACGTCGCCGTAGAGCACCGGATAGACCACGGTGGTGAGGGCGGTCGCCGCCACGAGCAGGACGGCCACCGGCCGCTGGGTGGTGTGCCGCGAGGTCAGGCACACGGCGGCCAGGCCGAGCAGCCACACCAGGTACTGAGGGCTGATGACCCGGCTGGTCACCGTGAACAGCAGCACGGCGGCCAGGGCGGCGTCGTACGGCGTCGCCGGCGACCAGCGGCGGGCCCGCGTCCGCCACAGCAGCAGCGCGCCGAGCGCCAGCACGGTGAGCCCCAGCAGGGCCGCGGCCACCGACGACACATACGGCCCGACGAACTCCAGCGAGCCGTAGCGATGGCGCACGGTCCCCGGCCAGCCCGCCCGGCGCGCGAGCCCCAGGGCCGTGCCGCCCAGCGACTCGATCTGCACGCCCCGCCCGCCCTGCTGGCGCAGGAAGTCGAACGGATCCCTGAACAGCGCGGCCAGCACCCCCAGCAGCACACCCGCCGTGACCACCGCCGCCGTCCACGCCTCCCGCGTCGTACGACCCCTCGGCATACCGATCAGCGTCAGCGCCGGCCACACCTTCACCAGCGCGCCGGCCGCCGCCCATGCCCCGCACGCGCGCGGGGAGCGCGACAGGGCGAGCAGGGCGACGACGGCGAAGGCGGTGGCCTGCACGTCGTAGCGCACCAGGGGCAGGAACATCAGCAGCGGCAGGGCCGCCGTCCACAGGGCCGCGCCGCGCAGACTGCGTCCGGGGCGCCGACCCGCGCGCAGGAGGGCCACCATGACGACCAGGTCCGCCGCGAGGGTGAGGGTCACGAACGCCTGGAAGTACGTCAGCCCCGGCAGCAGCCCGGGGGAGAGGAGCACCGGGCCCGCGCCCGGCGGGTACTGCCACAGCCGGTCCCCCGACGGGTACGTGCCGGTCGCGAGGACGCCGTGCCAGCGGGCGTACAACTGGTGTGCCTCGCGCGCGACCCCGCCATCGCCGAGCGGGCCGAGGTGGTTGTGCGCGAGCAGCCACAGCATCAGGGCGCGGGTGGCGAGCCAGCCGACGGTGAGAGGTCTCATCGGTCGGATCGTAAGGCGCGCGAGAGCCGGAAAAGCGGCGATACGCCGTCGAAGACCACCAAGAGCGGTCAAGACCAGACCTATGGGCAGTATGCCGGCATCCGGAGGCGGCGCTTCTCGCCGGTCGGAGGTCCCTTCTCGCCGGTCGGTGGCCTGCCCGCGCCGGTCGGCGGACCCTCCGGCGTCCGACGGCGGCCCCTCCGGTGTCCGGTGGCGGGGTGCTCGTCGGCGGAGGGTGCGTCAGTGGGCCGTGGGGTCCTGGAGTGCCGCCTCGTCGAGGGCGGCCGTGAGGCGGTCCAGGCGGTCGCGCAGATCGCGGATCTCGTCGACGTCGAACGTCGTCGCGGAGACGATCCGGCGCGGCACGGCCAGGGCGCGCTCCCGCAGGGCGGTGCCCTCCTCGGTCAGCCGCACCTCGACGGACCGCTCGTCGCGCGCGCTGCGCTCCCGCCGGACGAGACCGGCGGCCTCCAGGCGCTTCAGCAGCGGGGACAGCGTCCCGGAGTCGAGCCGCAGATACTCGCCGAGCTTCTTGACGGGCAGCTCGCCCTGCTCCCACAGCACCAGCATCACCAGGTACTGCGGATAGGTGATCCCCAGTTCCTTGAGGACCACCCGGTAGACGCCGTTGAAGGCGCGCGAGGCGGCGTGCAGGGAGAAGCAGATCTGCCGGTCCAGGCGGAGGAACTCCTCCTCGGAGACCCCCTCGGGCAATGGGATGGCGCTGGTCATACCTCCAGAGTACCGCGCCGCCCACCATTTAGTTGTGTCCAATTGAATTGTGTGCTCTACTTAGGGCCGTGATCGGCGGTCGGACGGACCGCCGGACGTGACGTGAACTGTGAAAGGGACGGGTTTCCCATGGACGCGCTCTACACCGCTGTCGCCACCGCCACCCACGGCCGCGAGGGCCGCGCCGTCACCAACGACGGCAAGCTCGACCTCGACCTGGCCCTCCCGGTGGAGCTGGGCGGCAACGGCCAGGGCACCAACCCCGAGCAGCTGTTCGCCGCGGGCTACGCCGCCTGCTTCGCCAGCGCCCTCGGCCTGGTCGGCCGCGCCGCCAAGGTCGACGTCAGCGAGGCCGCGGTGACCGCCGAGGTCGGCATAGGCAAGCAGGGCGAGGGCTTCGCCCTCAAGGCCACCCTCCGTGTCGAGCTCCCCGACAGCGTCGACGAGGCCACCGGCCGCAAGCTCGTCGAGCAGGCCCACCAGGTCTGCCCCTACTCCAACGCCACGCGCAACAACATCCCGGTCGAGCTCGTCATCGAGTAACCCGTCGCCGCGCGGCCCGGCGCGCGCGGATCGCCCCGCACCACCCCTACGGAGCGATCCGCGCCAGCACCTCCCCGGTCCGCGGACTGAAGTCCACGACCACCGCCTCCTCCGGCGCCTTGCGCCACCGGGTGAGCAGCAGCCACCTCACCCCGTACCGCCGGGCGATCTCCGTGCGCTCCGCGCGCGTGGCCGCCGGGTCCAGATACGCCCGGACGTCCGCGTGCCGCCGCCCGCGCTCCGCCTCGTCCAGCGCCGGATCGGGCCAGGTGGGCGCCGCCATGTTCACCCCGTACCCGGCCATCGCGTGCCCCGCGAAGTACCCGTCGGCGATCAGCACCTCGCCCGCGCCCACATGCCGCGCCGCCCACGCGTACGCCGGCCAGCGCGGCATGTGGGCGCGGGC
>NZ_LIQX01000181.1 GCF_001418475.1 Streptomyces ossamyceticus
GTCGGGGTGGGCGGGGTGTGAAGGAAAGCTGCGGCGGAGGTTAAGAAAACCTCGATGGACCCAGGGGGCCGCCGTACGGCAGATTGCTCGGTGATCCCACCCCTCTCCCCGGTACGGGCGTACATGTCATGCCCTGCCGCGGGACCGCACCCACAGGAGCCGTGGCGTTGAAGGCGCTGGTCAAGGAGAAGGCGGAGCCCGGACTCTGGCTCGTGGACGTACCGGAGCCGGAGATCGGCCCCGGAGACGTACTGATCAAGGTGCTGCGGACCGGTATCTGCGGTACCGACCTGCACATCCGGTCCTGGGACGGCTGGGCCCGGCAGACCATCCGCACCCCGCTCGTGGTCGGTCACGAGTTCGTGGGCGAGGTCGTCGACACCGGCCGTGACGTCGTGGACATCAAGCCCGGCGACCGGGTCAGCGGTGAGGGCCACCTGGTGTGCGGCAAGTGCCGCAACTGTCTCGCCGGGCGCCGCCACCTGTGCCGTGCCACGGTCGGCCTGGGCGTGGGGCGCGACGGCGCGTTCGCGGAGTACGTGGCGCTGCCCGCGTCCAATGTGTGGGTGCACCGTGTCCCCGTGGACCTGGACGTCGCGGCGATCTTCGACCCGTTCGGCAACGCCGTGCACACCGCGCTGTCCTTCCCGCTCGTCGGGGAGGACGTCCTGATCACCGGGGCGGGCCCCATCGGTCTGATGGCCGCGGCCGTCGCCCGGCACGCCGGCGCCCGGCACGTCGTGGTCACGGACGTCAGCGAGGACCGGCTGGAGCTCGCCCGCAAGATCGGCGTCAGCCTGGCGATCGACGTCTCCGCGTCGAGCATCGCCGACGGACAGCGCCAACTCGGGCTGCGCGAGGGCTTCGACATCGGCCTGGAGATGTCGGGCAACCCCGCCGCGATGCGCGACATGATCGCCAACATGACGCACGGCGGCCGGATCGCCATGCTCGGACTGCCGTCCGAGGAGTTCGCCGTCGACTGGTCCCGGATCGTCACCTCCATGATCACGATCAAGGGCATCTACGGCCGGGAGATGTTCGAGACCTGGTACGCCATGTCGGTGCTCCTGGAGGGCGGCCTCGACCTCGCCCCGGTGATCACCGGACGCTACGGCTACCGCGACCACGAGGCGGCCTTCGCGGACGCGGCGAGCGGACGCGGCGGCAAGGTCATCCTCGACTGGACCGCCTGAGCCACCGGCCCCCGCGAGCGACAGGTCTCGACCGGCCCGCCTGAGCCACCCGGCCCGCGAGCGACCGGCGTCCACCGGACCGCGCAAGTCATCCGTAATTCCGGGCCCGTACCGCCGGGCCCGCACCCTTGGGAGCCTTTCGATGTTCGACTCCGTGCGCGACGACCTCCGCGCCACCCTCGACGAGATCCGCGCCGCCGGACTGCACAAGCCCGAGCGCGTCATCGGCACCCCGCAGTCCGCGACGGTGAACGTCACCGCCGGCGGCCGCCCCGGCGAGGTGCTCAACTTCTGCGCGAACAACTACCTCGGTCTCGCCGACCACCCCGAGGTCGTCGCCGCCGCGCACGAGGCCCTCGACCGCTGGGGCTACGGCATGGCCTCCGTCCGCTTCATCTGCGGCACGCAGGAGGTGCACAAGGAGCTGGAGGCGCGGCTGTCGGCGTTCCTCGGCCAGGAGGACACCATCCTGTACTCCTCCTGCTTCGACGCCAACGGCGGTGTCTTCGAGACCCTCCTCGGCGCCGAGGACGCGGTGATCTCCGACGCCCTCAACCACGCCTCCATCATCGACGGCATCCGTCTGTCGAAGGCCCGCCGCTTCCGCTATGCCAACCGCGATCTCGCGGACCTGGAACGGCAGTTGAAGGAGGCCACCGAGGGCGGCGCCCGCCGGAAGCTGATCGTCACGGACGGCGTCTTCTCCATGGACGGCTATGTGGCCCCGCTCCGCGAGATCTGCGACCTCGCCGACCGCCACGACGCCATGGTCATGGTCGACGACTCCCACGCGGTCGGCTTCACCGGCCCCGGCGGCCGCGGCACCCCCGAGCTGCACGGCGTCATGGACCGTGTCGACATCATCACCGGCACCCTCGGCAAGGCGCTCGGCGGCGCCTCCGGCGGTTACGTCGCCGCCCGCGCCGAGATCGTCGCCCTGCTGCGGCAGCGGTCCCGCCCGTACCTGTTCTCCAACACCCTCGCCCCGGTGATCGCCGCGGCGTCCCTGAAGGTCCTCGATCTCCTCGAAGCGGCCGACGACCTGCGGGTACGGCTCGCCGAGAACACGGCGCTGTTCCGCCGCCGGATGACCGAGGAGGGCTTCGACCTCCTCCCCGGCGACCACCCCATCGCTCCCGTGATGATCGGGGACGCGTCGAAGGCGGGGCGGCTGGCCGAGCTGCTCCTGGAGCGCGGTGTGTACGTGATCGGCTTCTCCTACCCGGTCGTCCCGCAGGGCCAGGCCCGTATCCGTGTGCAGCTGTCCGCGGCGCACTCGACGGACGACGTGCACCGGGCGGTGGACGCGTTCGTCGCGGCGCGGGCCGAGCTGGAGGGCTGACCGGACCGAGGTGGCGGGCACACGGACCGGTTCGGGGAAAAGCGGCGGTTTGAGAGAATCGGTCCCATGATCGAGGCACGGCGGCTCCACATCCTTCGTGCGGTGGCCGACCACCGCACGGTGACGGCGGCTGCCGCCGCGCTCTATCTCACCCCCTCCGCCGTCTCCCAGCAGCTCACCGCGTTGGAGCAGGAGACCGGCCACCGGCTGGTCGAGCGGAGCGCGAAGGGCGTACGGCTCACCCCGGCCGGCGAGATCCTGCTGAGCCACACCAACGCCGTCCTCGCCCAGCTGGAGCGGGCCGAGGCGGAGCTGGCCGCGTACCGCTCGGGCGCGGCCGGCACGGTCACGGTCGCCTCCTTCGCCACCGGGATCGCCCAGGTCGTCGCGCCCGCCGTGGCCCGGCTCGCCGAGTCGTCCCCCGGTATCCGGCTCCGCGTCCAGGACGCCGAGGGGGACGCGAGCCTCCCGATGGTCCTGGACCGGCAGGTCGACATAGCGGTGGCCGTCGAGTACCGGGGCGCACCCGCCGCCGACGACCCCCGGCTCACCCATGTCCCGCTGTACGCCGAGCCCTTCGACGCGGTCGTGCCCCTGAACCACCGGCTGGCCGACGCCGAGGAGGTGCCGCTCGCGGACCTGGCGAAGGATCCGTGGATCGGGCCGTATCCCGGCAACCCCTGCCATGACGTAGTCGTCCTGGCCTGCGAGAACGCCGGTTTCCAGCCTCGCATGGAGCACTCCTCCGACGACTTCCGCGCCGTCGTCGCCCTCGCTTCCGCCGACGCGGGCGTGGCCCTCGTGCCGCGCTCCGCCCTGCGCGGCATGGACCTGAGCGCGGTCGTCGTCCGCCCCGTCGACGGAGTGGCTCCCACCCGGCGTGTCTTCGCCGCGGTGCGACGGGGGGCGGAGGGGCATCCGCTGATCCAGCCGGTGCTGGAGGCGCTGGGGGAGGCCGCGGGGTAGGTCGGGCGCTGGTGGCGCTGGTGGCGCTGGTGGCGCTGGTGGCGCGCCTCTCTTCCGTGGTGTCTCGTTTCTGGGATAGCATCCCGAATATGGGAATCGCGGAAGAGGTGCTGGACCCTGTCGACATCCGCCTCGCCGCTCGTCTCGCCGAGCTGCGGGCCGAACGGGGCTGGTCGTTGGGGGAGTTGGCGGAGCGCAGTGGGGTGAGCCGTTCGACGTTGTCCCGCGCCGAGCGGGCTGAGACCAGCCCGACAGCGGCGCTGCTGAACCGCCTCTGCCGCGTCTACGGCCGGACCATGTCCCAGCTGCTCAGCGAGGTGGAGGCCGATCCCGTCACCGTCGTCCGCGCGGCCGACCAGGCCGTCTGGGAGGACAGGTCGTCCGGCTTCGTACGGAGGTCGGTGTCGCCGCCCGCCGTCGGACTGCGTGGGGAACTGGTCGAGGGACGGCTCACCGCGGGCGCCGACATCGCGTACGACGGCCCGTCCGTCCCCGGCCTCGAACAGCACATCTGGGTCCTGGCGGGCGCCCTCTCGGTGACGGACCGGGGCATGGAGTACGAGCTGGTCGCCGGGGACTGTCTGCGGATGAGGGTCTGGGGGCCGGTGCGCTTCAGGTGTTCGGGTCCCAAGGACGCGCGGTACGCGCTGGTGGTGGTCGAACCGTGATCGTGATCGAACGGCTCGACCACCGCTCTCGACTGCTGGCGGCCGTGGAGGAGTTGGCGGATCTGCTGGTCCGCACCGTGAACGACGGGGCCTCCGTCGGCTTTCTCGCCCCGCTCGACCGCGCGGCGGCCACGGCCTGGTGGCGGGGGCGGGCCGACGCGGCCCTGGCAGGGGAGCTCGGCGTATGGGTGGCGCGTGACGGGGGTCGGCTGATCGGCACGGTGGGCCTCGTCTTCCCGGACAAGCCCAACAGCGGTCACCGGGCCGAGCTGGTGAAGCTGATGGTCCACCCGGACGGGCGGGGGCGGGGCGTCGGCAAGGCGCTGCTCTCGGCCGCCGAGCGGGCAGCCCTCGACGCCGGTGTCACCCTGCTCCACCTCGACACGGAGACCGGCAGCCCGGCCGAGTACGTCTACGCCAAGGCCGGCTGGACGCGGATCGGGGCGATCCCCGACTACGCGGCGGATCCGCACGGAAACCTGCGGCCGACGTCGATCTACTACAAGCGGGTCGGGCCGACGGCCGATGACACCGCGGGGGCGGCGGCTCCCGCCGGGTGATTGTCAGTGGTGGCCGCTACTGTGCGTCGCATGCCGGATGCTGAAGACGTACGACGTGTCGCCCTCTCGCTGCCCGACACCACCGAGAAGGTGGCGTGGAACATGCCCACGTTCCGGGTCGCGGGCAAGATGTTCGCGACGCTGCCCGAGGACGAGACGTCCATTGCCGTGCGCTGCCCCAAGGAGGAGCGCGACGAGTTGGTGCTGGCCGAGCCGGAGAAGTTCTGGATCGCCGACCACGAGGCGGGGTTCGCCTGGGTGCGGGTGCGGCTGTCCGTCCTGGAGGACGAGCCGGAACTACGGGACATCCTCGCCGACTCCTGGCGCCAGGCAGCCCCGAGCCGACTCCTCGACACCTACCCGGAACTGGGGATACCGGCCGCCGAATAGGGGCCGTTCGACATGACTGGTGTGCACGAGGACAACCGCCGTCGTGGGCGCACGCGGTACACCCTGGCCGAGGCGGGGCAGGACGGGCATGCCTGGGGTGTCTGCGCGGAGGTGGAAGGGCTGTTCGGCGAACCCCCGTATGCACGTCACGCAGGCGTGAGCCGTGGTCCGACTGCCGGGCGGTTGATCCGTGTGTCCAGGAAGTCGGCGATGCTCTTGCGGAGTGAGTGTGCGTCCAAGCCGTGGGCGGTCACGTGTTCCTCGATCTGTCCGTACCGTCGCAGTTTCGGGCGGCCGACCCCGAGGCCCAGGACGCGGTGGGGCACGTCGGCGAGCGCGTCGTTCGCGGCGGCCGTGGACGTGCCCGCCAGATACGGCTCCACCAGCACCACGTCGGTGCCCGCCGCCTCGGTCGCCCGGCGCAGGGCGCCCGCGTCGAAGGGGCGCATGGTGGTCGCGTACAGCACCGTCACATCGAGCCCTTCCGTCGCCGCGAGCACGGCGTCGAGCATCGGCCCGACGGCGACGACCACCCCCCGGCGCCCCTCGCGCACCGTGAGGAACCGCTGCCCGTCCACCGCCAGCGCACATTCGTTCGACTGCACCGACAGGCGGACGTACACCTTGTCGTCCTTGGTCTTGCCCGCGCCGACCGCGTGCCGCAGCAACGCCTCGGCCTCGTCGGGGTGGCCCGGCACATGCACCGTCCAGCCGTCGAGCGTGTCGAGCAGGGCCACGTCGCCAGGTGCCATGTGCGTGTAGCCGCCGGCGGGCCAGTCGAAGGAGGCGGCGGCGCTCACCAGGACCGCGCCCACGTCCTGGTGCCCGAGATCCAGCTTCACCTGCTCGAAAGGTCGCTCCACCAGGAAGCTGGCGAAGGTGTGCATCACCGGCCGCATCCCGGTCAGCGCCAGGCCCGCGCCCGTGCCGATCAGCAGCTGTTCCCGGATGCCGACGTTGACGACCCGGTCCGGATGTCGTCGCTCCGCCTCCGCGAAGCCGTCCCTGCCGATCTCGGCGAGGACCACCGCGACCCTGGGGTCCTCGTCGAGCAACCGGGTGACGACAGGGGCGAAGCGTTCCCGCATGGTGTCCATGAGTGCGGAGTGTCCTTTCGGAAGAGGTATGAGAGGGGAGAAGAGGGCCGTCGCGGGAGAGCGCCGGCCCGGTCAGGTCCGGCTGGGTGCAGGGCCGTCGCGGGAGAGCGCCGGCCCGGTCAGGTCCGGCTGGGTGCGGGCGCGTGCTTCGGCTCCACACGGGCGACCACGACCCGTGGGCGGCCCGGATGCGGGGCGGTGAACGCGGCGTGGAGCGCCTCGTGGTCACGGCCGTCCACCGTGTCCGCGGACCAGCCCGCCGCCTCGAACCGCGCGGCGATGCCGCCGGGCCGTGCGTGGCTGGCGGAGGAGTTGTCGATCACGATCGTGTGGAGCCGGTCGAGCCCGGCCGGGCCCGCGAACGCGATCGCCTCGTGATTGCTGCCCTCGTCCAGCTCGGCATCCCCGATGAGCACCCACACCGCCGGATCGGGCCGACCCTGGGCGCGCAGGCCGAGCGCCGTCCCCACCGCGATCGGCAGGCCGTGGCCGAGCGAGCCGCTGCCGATCTCGGCGCCCGGCACCAGCACCCGGTCCGGGTGGTGGCCGAGCGGCGAGTCGTACGAGCCGAATCCGGGCAGCCACTCGAGCGGGAGGAAACCCTTGGCGGCGAGCACCGCGTAGTACGCCATCGGCCCGTGCCCCTTGGAGAGCAGGAACCGGTCGCGCTCCGGGTCGTCCAGCCGCTCCGGCCCCACCCGCAGCACCCGGTCGTACAGCACCCACAGCGCGTCCAGCGTGGACGTCGCGGCGGGGCCGTGCTTCTCGGCGCCCGTCATCAGCGCCATCAGCCGGGGCAGATCCGTGAAGCCGTAGGTACGTTCCGTCATGGTCGTCATGCAGGGCAGCGTGCTACCTCAACCAAAGTTGAGGTCAAGCGGTGATCGTGGACGAGTCCTCGGCACCGCCGAGCCGACCCCCCGGCCGGCCGCCGCCGCGATAAACGGGTGCGCGATCACCGGCCCGAGTGCGGTATTGTTTCCGTGCGCGTTCGGCCAGGGGAAAGCCCAGGTCAGGCGGGCAACGGGACGTGGCGCAGCTTGGTAGCGCACTTGACTGGGGGTCAAGGGGTCGCAGGTTCAAATCCTGTCGTCCCGACTTTACGAAGTCGAAGGTCAGGGCTGGTTTCGGAGGCATCCGAAACCAGCCCTTGATCATTCTTGGGGTCCAGTCGGGGGCCGGCGTTCTGGACCGGGGTCAGCGGGTCGCGACGATCGGGCTCGGCGGCGAGCGAGGAGCGCGCAGCACGCCGAGGCGGACGGAGAGCGCTGCGCCGGCGGCCGTGATCTTGTGGTCCGACGCCGCACGGTTCGGATCTGGCTGGTGTCGATGCCTCGGGACAGCGGCTAGGGTGCCCTGCTGGTGCACCGCACCCTAGCGCCACGCGGTGAAGCGCAGCGGTACCGCGGCCGGCAGGGTGGGGTAGACCTTGGTCCATCGTTTTGTCACGCAGTCCACGACCTTCGTTTCGCTCTGGGCCGAGGAGGCGAAGTCCATCAAGTTGTGCTCCCTGTGTGTCAGTGCGACGCCTTTGTGCCGCAGGCAGTCGCTGACCGCTGCCCGCAGTGGTGTGGCCATGACCTGGGTGTGTGCCTCGACGAAGGTGGGTTCGATGAGTGACAGGTGGGCGGTGTTGCAGCGCTGTACGGCCTTGTTGAAGACGTTCGGCTTGCCCTTGAGAGTCATGTCGTAGATCAGGGTCAGGTTGTCCGCCGGGCTGCGTACGGGGTCGCTGACGGGGTAGCCGGCGTCTCTGACGCAGGAGATGAATCGGCCCATGGCCGTGCGGTATTCGGCCGTGCTGACCTTTCCGTCCTTGAGTGCCCAGTCCTGTCCTGGCAGAGGGATGTCGCCGGAGCTTTCCTGGCCGCCGTCCGGGCGCGCCGGAGCGCAGCCCGTGACGGCGGCCAGAATCACCGCGACGATGATCGTCGCCTTGCGCACGTCAGGAATAGGTCACGTTGCAGGCGTCACAGCCCCAGTGCAGGCCGTTCCGGGCCGACGAAGTGGAGTTGTGGGTGGCGTAGGCGGAACTGCTGTTGCCGTACACGCGGGCCGTCCAGGCGCCATCGCTCCTGACCAGAGCCGCGCTCAGTCGGCCGGCGCAGTCACCCGACGACTTCTGGGTCTGCGCCCAGCTCTGGCGCCCTGTGAAGCCACTGGACACGTAGTTCTTCCCGCAACTGCGCTCGACGGTGCGGTTGTTGCCCAGGGCCTGGGCGTCCGTGGAGATGAGCAGGGGAGCGATCGCCAGCATCGCCGTCATGCCGGCGGCCGCCGCGGTCTTCCGTGTGGGCCAGGCGAATTTCACTGTCATTGCGTTCACGCTTCCTTCCGGAGCCGGAATTCGTGACACAGACGCTAGGGACCTCGGGGTGGTGAACGAACCCTTTGCGTTCCGCCGCAAGGGGCTTGCGCTCAGCGGCCGTGCACCAGGGAGGTTCCCAGAGTCGTGCGGGTGTGCAGCACGCAGGAGCCGGCCCGTTCCGTGACCACCAGGCCTGCTCGGCGCAGCGCGGCGGCGTGCCGACTGGCCGTGGCGGCGGAGGTGCACAAGCGCGTCGCGAGTGCGGTGGTGCTGTGGGCGGTGTCGAGGGAACGCAGCGCGGCGGCACGAGTGGAACCGATCAGCTCATCGAGTCCCCGACCGCCCGGCCCGAGTTCGGCCGTTGAAGGAATCCACAGCGGACCCCGGGCGACCGGATAGATCAGGACGGGTGGCAGTTCGGGATCGGCGAGTGCGATCGGATGGTCGTGGCAGAAGTGGCTGGGGATCAGCAGCAGACCGCGCCCGTCGAGGCTGAGATGCCGGGTCACCGGATAGTCCACTTCGAGTTTTGGAGGGCGCCAGCGCGCCGAGGGGCCGAGGCTGCCGAGCAGGGCTTCACTGCCCTGGTCAAGAGCTCTTCGCGCGAAGCGGGCCGCCTCGCGACCGGCGCGCTCCGCCGCGTCGGAGGCATAGGGGGCCATGACGGTGGCGTGATAGCGGTGAAGTGCGTTGCCGAGCCTGCGCAGGGCACGAGGCCGGCCCGCGCCGATGTCGTCGAGCCAGGACGGCGGATACGGCCGGCTGTCGACGAGCCGGCCGATCTCAGCGCGCAGGCGCTGCCTGCCAGTGGACATTACTTTGTCGATACCGGAGCCGAGGACCGTGATGTGTCCCGATGGCGTCAGGAAGTCGGGAAAGTAGGAGCTGTTGGGAGCGAGGGTGGTCAGAAGGTGCACGTCCTGGCCTATTTCCGCCTTGGTCAGCGCTTTGCGGGCGAGCCGGTTCCACGGCGCGAAGAAGGCGTGCGGGCGGACAAGTTGGTGAAGACTTAGGACCATTTCCCACATTACGTCCGGTTGTGAGGCCACACGAACACGTCCGAGATCGGTACCGCTGAAGTGAATGCGGAGCACGGTTCCCCCTGTGAATCATGTGCTGGTGGCCGATGACGGTGAGACGTTGCTTCAGGGCATATGGGTGTCAATGTCCTTGAACTTCTCCCCGACAACGGCCAGTTGTCTCTCTCCCCCGGCGAGAAGGTGGAGCCCGGCTGAAGGCCCTCAGCCCTTGTCCGGATGTGGCCCGGGTGAGCCGCGAGCCGGCGACCGGCAGGTAGGCAACCGCGAGAAGCTCGGCTTCCGAGGCGGTCGGCGTAGACGAGCGCGTTCTTGAAAGCGCGAGGTCAGACTAGTCCGACCACCAGAACCTGTTGGCGTTGGGCGTCTTCACATCGCCGACGTTCGCGCACCAGGTGACACGCTTGCCGTTGTCCGTGGCGCCCATGGTCGTACGCGCACAGGCACGCATCACGCGACCCTTCACGCCGCTGCCGGAGTGGCGGTACCACTTGGAGTAGAACTGCTTGTTCTTCTTGTCGGTGCTGACACCGCCACAGCCCTGCCAGTTCTTGCCCTCGTCGTAGCTGATGTCGACCCACACACGGTCACCCTTGCGCACCTTGCCGCTGAGGCGGGCCGCGGAGTAGTCCGGCCACTTGCCGGTCGAAAGGATCAGGACACGGCCGTGATTCTCCGTCACGCCGTTGTTGTACTTCTTGTCGCCCGCGCCCTTGTGGCTGAGCTTGGGCGGCATGCTCTGCTCCTTGTACGTGCACTTGTCGCCCTGCCCCATGGCGCTGATCCCGGCGGCGGCCGCCGTACCACCGGCGAGCGTGGCGGTGAGCGTGGTGGCCATGGCCGTGGCCGTGAGCACGCGTCGGACTCGTGACATGTGGTTCGTCCCCGTTCTGTTGCTCGTTCTCCTGCTCGTTCGTTCAGCGAGATCAACTGTGCTGTTCCGCTTCGGCCGAGGGCCAGTGATCTCGCGTCTCAAGTCGGCGTGGGACGTTGGCCGCCCCGTTGACCTGTTGTGATACAGACGGTTTGGGACGGGCGTGGAATGCTGGACCGGGGACGGAGCCAGGTGTCACGGGGGTTGGACGGCTTGGACGGCATACGGGAAACCCAGGAGTTGGCCGCCCTTCTGGAGGCGTTGAAGAGGCGAAGCCGCCTCAGCTACCAGGAGCTGGGACGGCGGGTCTTCATCAGCAGTTCCACCCTTCACCGGTACTGCAATGGCAAGGGCCTGCCGACGGACTACGGCCTCGTCGTCCGTATCGCCAAGGAGTGCGGAGCCGACGCGGACGAGCTCAACACACTGCTGCGCTGCTGGAAAGCCGCGACAGGGCAGGAGCGGGGGCAAGGGCCGACGCGGGAAGTGGGACCGACGCGGGAAGCGGGCCCGGGGCAGGAGCAGAGGCCGGATGCCGGGCGGACGCCGGACTTCGGGCTGCGGCGGCCCATGGGCGTGAGGTTCGTCCTGGCCACTGTCATGGCACTGGCAGTTCTCTGCACCGCCGCCGGGAGCGCCCCGTACGAGGTGGCCCCGTCGGCGGCCGTGCCGGTGCCGGCCGGGTCGGCGAGCTGGGAGCAGACACCGAGTCCCGTCGATCCGGAGCTGTTCGGCGTGACGATGAACAGCTTCAGCGGGGCCATGCCGTCCTTCCGGACCGGCGCGCTGAGGCTGTGGGACAGCGAGACCCGCTGGGCCCAGCTGGAACCCGTACGCCGGGAGTACGACTGGTCGACGCTCGACCGGCTCCTCGACGGCGCCGAACGCGAGGGCCTGCCCACGTTGTTCGTCTTCGGCGGTACGCCCGCCTGGGCCGCCCCGGGCGCTCGGAAGGCCGCGTATCCGGACGGTTCCCGAGCGGCGCCGCCGGACGACCTCGACGACTGGGAGGCGCTCGTACGCGCTCTCGTAAGGCACGCGGGCGCTCGTATCGACGCGTACGAGCTGTGGGTCATGGCCAACCACGAGCACCACTACAACGGCAGCGTCGACACGCTCGTCGAGATGACCCGGCGGGCGAGCCGCGTCATCCGGGAGGCGGACCCGGACGCGACCGTGGTGTGTCCCTCGATCACCGAGCTGTGGACGGCCGAGGCACACGAATACCTGCTGCGGTTCGCCGAGTCGGGCGGCTACCAGTACTGCGACGCGGCGGGGATCAAGCTGTACCAGCGACAGTTCAACGACCCGCCGGAGACCATGCTGGAGGCGGTGCGTGATGTCGACCGGACGTTCCAGCGAGCGGGGTACCACCTGCCGCTGTGGAGCACCGGCACCACGCAGACCGTGACGCTGAACGATCCGCTGGAGGAAGAGAGAGCGGCCAACCACGCGGTCCGCTTCTATCTGACGGGTCTGTACGCACGGAAGCGAAACCTGGCCCGCATGTACTTCTACGCCTGGGGCAACGGCAATATCCCCGTTGTCCTCCAGGCCGAGGGCCAACCACCCACCAAGGCGGGCCTGTTCGTCGCCCGCCTCCAGCAGTGGCTGGCCCGCGCATACCTCCGCTCCTGCGGACACGGCCTCCAGATCGCCCTGCCCGAGAACGTATGGCAATGCGAATTCCTCATCCCTGATGAACGAGGCACTCTCCGCACGGCCCGCATCCGCTGGACCCACGCAGGCACAGCCGACACCCGCGCCGGTACCGGCGCCCGCAGCATCGAGTACCTGGACAACTCCGGCCGCGAGGTCGACCACCGTGACACGGTGCGCGTCACGGAACGGCCGGTACTGATCCGCTACGGCTGAGCGAGCCCGGCTGCGGCGGGACGGTGGACCCGACGACATCGACGCGATCTTCAAGCAAAGGAACTCCAAGGGGGTCACGATCCTGGCCGAGCCTCATGACGCGGGGTCCGGGCTGACCTTCCGCGCAACGGATCACCGACGGTCGGCCGGATCCCTGATGGCAGGGGCGCAGAAGGGCGCGACGGCTGCCGCTTTCGTCGGGCGGGCGAAGGTCTGGTTCGCCGCCCACGGCATCGACCTCCGCCAGCAGCAGCCCGGGGCGCGGTCTTGGGGACCGGATGGAAACCACACGGCTGCTTCAGCGGCGATCTGAGGCGGTCTTAGCCTTTGCAGGGAGCCATCCTTGGCATGCTGCACTCCAGATCCGAGCAACCAGGCACCGGGGAGGCATCGCATGAGGATCGTCATCACGGGGGGCTTCGGCTTTCTGGGGCGGCTGGTCGCAGGCGCGTTGTTGGAGAGGCGGACGTTCGGTGGGGCGCCGATCGAGCGCCTGGTGATCGCCGACCGGGTCGTGCCGGACGGCGAGCCCTTGGCGTCCGACCCGCTCGTGGAGGTCGTACCGGGCGAGCTGGCGGATCGGCTCGACACCGTGTTCGCGGCGCCCGTGGACCTGGTCATCCATCTCGCCGCCGCCGTCTCCGCCGAGTGCGAGGCCGACTTCGACCTCGGGATGCGCGCGAACCTCGACACCACCCGCGCCCTCCTCGAGGCCGCCCGGACCCAGTCGGTCCTCGGCGGGCCGACCCCACGGCTGGTGTTCTCCAGCAGCGTGGCGGTCTACGGCCCCGACCCGGCACTGCCGCTCCCGCCCGTCGTCAGCGAAGCGACCCTGCCCACGCCACGCTCCAGCTACGGCATCCAGAAACTCATCTGCGAGCAACTGATCGCGGACCACACCCGGCGCGGCTTTGTCGACGGACGGGTCGCCCGCCTGATGACCGTCGCCGTGCGGCCCGGCAAGCCGAACGCGGCCGCCTCCGGATTCCTCTCCGGCATCATCCGCGAACCCCTCGCGGGCCTCCCCGCCGTCTGCCCCGTACGGCCCGACCTGCGGGTGACCCTCGCCTCGCCCCGCCGCACCGTCGCGGCCCTGCTGCTCCTCGCGGAGGTCGAGCGCGGCACGGGACCGGGGCAACTCGACGGGGGACTGCCGGTCAACCTTCCGGCGCTCACCGTCTCCGTCGCCGAGATGATCGCCACGCTGCGGCAGGTCGCCGGTGACGCCGTCGCCGACCTGGTCACCGTCGCCCCTGATCCCGCCGTCGAGGCCATCGTGGGCTCGTGGCCGTCCGCCTTCGACCACTCCCGCGCCGCCGCGCTGGGGCTGGAGCCCGACCCGGACTTCGCTTCGGTGGTGCGGGACCACCTCGCCGGTTACCCGAGGGAATCGCCGGCCGCCCCGCGGTGTCGTGTTGAGCGAGGTCGTCGCCGGCGGCGGTGAGACCTGGCTGATCGGTTCGCGGGACGGCACGCAGGTACTGCTCCGCCGGGACGGGAGCGTCCGGCGGGACGTGCCCGTGCCGCCGGGAGCCGTGTACGGCCTGCACATCCTGGCGGCCACGACGTGTGGGCCGCGGGCGCCACCGGCGCGAGCGCGGCCGTGTCGAACGGGGACGGGCAGACATGGCGGCAGACCGTCGTGGACGGCTTCCCGAGGTCCGCCGTGTCCACCGTGCCGGCGGTCTCACCGGCCGAGGTGTGGGCCGGCGGCACGGCCGGGTTCATCGGCGGGCCGCCGGGCCGGCCCGTCCCGCCCCTGTTGGCCCGCTTCGACGGGCAGACGTGGAGCCGGGTGACCGTGCCGGCCGACTTCGGCGCGGTCACCTCACTCGCGTCCACCCCGTCCGGCGCGCTGGGCTGGGCGTCGGTGGCCCGCTCCCAGAAGTGGGGCCCGCCGGGCGGCGTGCCCCTCGTACCCGGACCGGCCTTCCTCGCCTGGAACGGGCAGACGTTCACCGAGTACGGCGAACCCGAGGTGGCCGGGGAGGGCGGCTCCTCGATGCCGCGGCTGGCACCTGTACCGGGCACGGCGAGCGTGTGGTCCGTCGGCCGCGCCGCCGGCCCCGAGGGCACGTTCGCCCCACGCATCCTCAGATCGGCTGAGCCTCCTCCCCCGCGCGGGGCGCCGGAAGGACCGGTGCGCCGGAACGGTCAGTCCTTCAGCGCGACCAGGACATGGCTGTCGCCGTACTGCCAGACAGGCGTGATGTGGGCGAAGCCCGCCGCGCGCAGGAGTTCGACGTGGCACGCCAGGGGCAGATCGTTGTCGTTGCCCTCATGGTTGCCGGACGCGGCCCGCCGCTTCTCACGCTGCGCGAACAGGTCGGCCAGCTCCGGGTCCTCGGCCGCCGCGGCCCACCAGGACCGCCAGTCCTCGTGCTCGCGGGTGCGCGACCGCTCGGCTCGCCGGCTGCCCACCACGGAGGTGAGGTCCGAGCACCGGCCGTCGTCCAACGCGAAATGGTCGCCGTTGACGAGGGCGCCACCGGACCGCAGCAGGGTGAACAGACTCCGGTACGTACGCAGCAGGGTCCGCTCGGAGAGGTAGTGGAGCGCGGTGGTGGAGACGACCGCGTCCAGGGGGCGGTCCAGGCCGAGGGCGTCGGTCCAGCCGGCTTCGCCGACGACGGCGTCGACGAAACGGGCGGCGTTCGCGTGGTGCGTGCGGCCGAGTTCGAGGAGCAGCGGGTCCATGTCCACGGCGACGATCTCGGCGGTCGGGAGCCGTGCGGCGAGCCGCGCGGCCATCGACCCCGGGCCGCAGCCGAGGTCGAGCAGGAGCGGCCGGGTCCGGTCGGTGGTGACGTGCTCGACGATGTCGGCGATGACCGTGAACCGCTCCTCGCGGGCGACGG
The DNA here is from genome assembly GCF_001418475.1 of Streptomyces ossamyceticus. GTDB lineage: Bacteria > Actinomycetota > Actinomycetes > Streptomycetales > Streptomycetaceae > Streptomyces > Streptomyces ossamyceticus. The sequence goes on from NZ_LIQX01000181.1 coordinate 15,172, forward strand.
CGTAGTGCTGCTGCTGGCGTTCCCAGCGGTCGATCCACACCTCGGCCGTCTCCATGCTCACGCCCATGGCCTCGCGTCGCCTCCTCCGTCTCGCGCCGCCGGTTGTGATCAAAATCTACCGGTTGTTGGAAACGGTTTCCATTCGCGTGGGTGGGGACGCGGGATGCCGGGTGCGCGGCCCCGCTACGTCAGCCCCGCCAGCACACCCAGCAACTCGTCGATCTCCCCCGCCGTGTTGTAGACGTGCACGCTCACCCGTACCGAGCCGTCCCGTCTGTCGGTGCCGGCCTGGCAGAGGTTGTCGGCGCGGACCATGAAGCCGTGGCTGTACAGGATGAAGCCCAGGTCGTCCGAGGGGATGTCGCGGTGGCGGAAGGTGACGATGTCGTGGCGTCGCTGGACCGGGGAGTCGGCGGCCAGGCTGGCCCGGCAGCCGAGGACCTCGTACGGGGCGAGGTGGCGCAACCCTTCCGTGAAGCGGGCCGTGAGTGCCCTGGTCCAGCGGGCGATCCGGTCCGGGCCGGTGGTGTCCAGCCAGTCCAGCGCGGCCTCCAGCGCAGCGATCCCCGCCGTGTTGGGGGTGCCCTGCCAGCCGCCCGGACGGAACTCCGGCCCACGGGCGGGGGAGTTGCGGGCCCACACGGCCCCGGAGCCGGGCAGGGCCAGGGCCTTGTGCCCGGAGAACGCCACGAAGTCCACGTCGAGGCGGTCCATGGAGAGGGGGAGGTGCCCGACGCTCTGCGCGGCGTCGAGGCAGATCGGTACGTGCGGGCCGACGGCCTCGCGCACGCGGTGCACGTTCATGTCGCCGCCGTACACGTGATGGACGTGGGTGACGGCGACGAAGCGGGTGCGCGGCCCGATCACCGAGGGCAGCGCCCGGTGGTCGTAGTCGCCGGACGACTCCTGGTACGGCAGCGGCCTGACCCGTACGGTGACGCCCTGCCGCGCCAGCAGGTCCCGGACCTCCAGCCAGGGGTCCAGGTTGGCCCGGTGGTCGGCGAAGGGGACGAGGATCTCGTCGCCGTCCGAGAGGAGGTCCGCGAGCCAGTCGCGGGCGATCGTCCGCAGTCCCTCCGTGGTACCGCCGGTGAAGTGGACGCCCGAGAGGTCCGGCGCGGGGTCGCCGAGGAATTCCTTGACGCGCCGCCGGGTGCGGTCCACCAGGGCCGTGGTGCGGTTCGCCCAGGGGTAACCGCCCCGCCCCGCGTTCGCGTTGGCGGTCGTGAGATAGGTCTGCACGGCGTCCAGGACGTCCTGCGGCTTCTGTGTGGTGGCCGCGCTGTCGAGGTAGGTGACGTCCGGGTGCGCGGTGATGATGGGGAACTGCTCCCGCACCGCACGCTGCCAGTCGGCCAGCTCCTCCAGATCCGTTCCCGGCATGGGTCAGTCCCTCACCAGTGGGGCGCCGGCGTCGCGCCACGCGACGATCCCGCCGGACAGGCTGCGGACGTCGGGATGGCCCATACGGGTCAGCAGCGCCGCGTAGCGGGCCGACTTCTCGCCGACCGGACAGGCCAGCAGCACCGGCTGCCGCTTGCTGAACGGCAGGCCGCCGCGGACGAGTTCCTCGAACAGCTCGTCGGTGATGTTGACCGACCCGTCGATGTGCAGCGCCGCGTAGGCCTGCGGCCCGCGCAGATCCACCACCAGCGGCCGGGGCGCGCCGTCCTCGATCCACCGCCGTGCCTCCGCCGCGTCGATCACCGCGGCCTCCGCCCGCACCTCCGCGTCGGACAGCGCCGACGCCGAGTGCCGGCGGGCCGTCCGGCCCAGCAGCTCGGGGCGGCGCTGCCGTACGTACCCGAGGTAGCTCTCGGCGCGGTCGCAGACGATGAAGACCGCCGTCCGCCGTTCACCCTCCGCCAACCCGGCGTCCAGCGGGCGGAGATGGCGTACCGCGCCGTGGAAGGCGGCGCCGCCCGTGGGGCCGGTCAGCAGTCCGCAGCGGCGGATCAGGGTCAGCATCCCGTCGATGGCCTCGTCGGCGGTCACCGACTCGATCGTGTCGTAGGTCGCCGGGTCGAACAGTCCCACCTGGTGCACCTCGTCGATGGTGCGGATACCGGGGATGAAGTCCGACTTGTGGGCGACGAGGCCGACCACCCGTACACCGGGGTCGTGTTCGCGCAGGACGCGGGCCACGCCGGTGGAGGAGCCCGCCGTGCCCACGCACGCCACGAACCAGTCGGGGGCGCGGCCGTCGAGGTCCTTGACGATCTCCGGACCGGTGCCCGCCGCGTGGGCCTCGGTGTTGCGCGGGTTGAAGTACTGGTCGGTGTGCAGATACGTGTCGTCCGGGCCGGTGAGGGTCTGGTGGAAGCGGGTCAGCGGGTCGTCGGTGTCGGTCGGGTCGAGACACTCGCTCTGCCCCGGCAGTTCCTCGATCTCCGCGCCCAGCAGCAGGAGCAGGTCCTTGATCTCGGGGACCCGCATCCGGTTGGTGACGCTCCTGAAGCGCAGCCCGTGCATCCCCGCCAACAGCGCCAGGGCCTTGGCGGTGTTGCCGCTCGACAGTTCCACGACCGTCGCGCCGCGCTCCGCCGCCGCGGCGAGTCCTGGCCCGGCCATGTGCCAGGCGGCCCGGTCCTTCACCGAACCGAACGGGTTGAGCATCTCCAGCTTGGCGTACAGGTCGATGTGGCGCAGCCCGTGCACGGCCGGGTCGATCCGTACCAGCGGCGTGTTGCCGATGGCCTCCGTGATGCTGTCGTACCTCATGAAACCGGTCCACCCGCTTCCGTGATCGGCCAGTACTCCTCGTCGAGACGCCACCTCCAGGAGTCCCGCTCCCGGGTGACGGCGACCGTGCGGGCGAGCGGCTGCCGCTGCGCACGGTGGGCGTGGAAGTCCATCGCGTATCCGGCGGTGTTGGCGAACGCCAACAGGTCGCCCACGGACGGCGGCCGGGGCAGGTGGACCCTGCGGCGAGTGATCAGATCGGCCTCCAGGCAGAGATTGCCCGCGAGATAGACCCCCACCGGTCCCTCGTCGGCGTCCGTGCGCGCTCCGGGGCGGGGGACGAGGACCGGGTCGACGAGTACCCCGTGCTCCTCCAGGCTGACGTCCCCGGCGTTCATCCCGAGCCGTACCAGCAGGTCGCCCGAGTCCGCGTCGGCGCGGCGTACGTCGAGGACCCGCGCCAGCGTCAGTCCGCACTGGTCGACCAGGGCCCTGCCCGGCTCGACGGCCAGGTCGTAGAGGTGCTCCAGGAGCAGGGTGGCCGCCGGGCGGCCTGTGGCGGGGGCGGGGTGACGGAGCAGTTCGTCGAGGTAGCCGGGGCCCGCGGTGGGGCGGTGGGCCGGGTAGAGCGCCGGAGCGCCGCGCAGGGTGCCGCCCTCGTTGCGCATCCCGTAGCCGTGGCCGCGCCATGTCAGGGCGGGGCGGGTACCGAGCACGGCCTCGGCCAGCTCGGTGGTGTAGCGCTCCCACTGGGCGGCGTCGGCCACGTACCCGACGCCGAAGCCGCCGCCGATGTCGATGACCCGGGGGTCCAGGCCGCGGGCGCGGCACGCGTCCATGACGGCGACGCAGGTCTCCAGCGCGACGGCCTTCTCCGCGATGCCGGTGGTGTCCAGGTGGTAGGCGACCCCCGTCAACCGGACCGCGTCCGCGTGCTGTTCGACCGCGTCCACCAGGGAGTCCACCTCACGCACCGGCGAGCCGAAGCGGCTGCGGCGGAAGAGGACCCGGGTGCCCGACGCCGCGGACGGGGACGACTCGAACTCCGACAGCCGCAGCAGGACGTCGGCGCGGGGCAGACCGTACTTGCGCACCAGGGCGGCCAGTTGGTCCAGCTCGGCGGGGGAGTCGAGGTTGACGCGGGCGCCGGTGCGGGCGGCCAGCCACAGGAACTCGGGGTCCTTGGGGCCGGTGGCCATGATCCGGTCGGGGGTGAAGCCGCACTCCAGCGCGTGCCGCAGTTCGCCCAGCGAGGCGACGTCGATGCCCACCGCGGCCGGGTCGGTCGCCGTCAGCCGCCGCACCAGGCTGTGCGCCTGGTTGGCCTTGTGCGCGTAGTACACCCGGCCGCCGAGACGGTGGTCGCGGTAGACGGCGCGGAAGCCGGCCGCGTTGTCGGCGATCCGGTCGGGCAGCAGGACGTTGAGCGGTGAGCCGAGCGAGTCGGCGAGCGTGTGCAGGAAGGGCGCGGCTTCCAGTAACGCGTCGAGCGGTGGTTCCAGTCGTGGTCGCAGATACAAAGGCGTACGCACGGCAGGCGGCCCCCTCTGGTGTGCACCGGCGATGGCGGCTCCCGGCAGTCGAGGACCGCCGTGGAGTACCGGCAGGCCTCACACAGCCGTTCGGGGATCAGCATTTCCCGGCGAATGTCCCTTTAAGCCCTGGGATGCGCCCTGGTCTCCGCCATCCTGAGGTCCGGGAAGCACCGTCCGGCGACGGGTTCACGCCGGGGTGCCCGAGGGGCGCGGGGCGCCGCGCACGGCGGCGACAGTGCCGTTGGCGTATGCGACGCGCGGAACCGGGAGGGGGACACACACAGGGCCCCCCTTGCTCGGACGGCCGACGCACCCGGCTCCGGCGCTCCGCCGACCGGCGCCGACCGGGGGCGCACGGGGGCGAGGCGCGTCGCTCCGCGTGTTCCCGGTGGACCGGACGGAGCGCCGCTCGCTTTGATGGGGGTGGCGCGGGCCCCGCGCCACCCGGGGGTGAGCCAACCCCCACCGCACACGCCCCGGAGTGGAGCCGCCATGGTGACGGATCGGTACGGCAACCCCCTGTTCGAGTGCACCGCCGAGGCGGCGGCGCATCTGGACCGGGCCGTGGAGGGGCTGCTGTTCTTCCGCCCCGAGTTCCCCACCGCCGTCGCCGACGCCGTCGCGGCATCCCCCACGGCACCGCTCGCCCGGGCGTTCTCCGCCTACCTGGGTGTGCTGGGCACCGAGCCGCGCGACGCCGCCGAGGCCCGCCGCCGCTTCACCGCGTACGCCGCCGGCCTCGACCGCTCGGTGCTGCCCCGCAGGGAACGCATGCACCTCGCGGCGGCGGAGGCCTGGCTCGGCGGCGACATGGGCACGGCGGCCCACGTCCTCGAAGAACTCGTCGTGGACAACCCCCGCGACCCGCTGGCCCTCGCGGTCGGCCACCAACTGGACTTCTTCACCGGCGACGCGACCCGGCTGCGGGACCGGATCGGCGGGGCGCTCCCGGCCTGGGACGCCGACGACCCCCACCGCGGGCCCCTGATGGGCATGTACGCGTTCGGGCTGGAGGAGTCCGGGCACTACGACCGCGCCCAGGAGGTCGCCCTCGCCGCCGTGGAGCAGAACCCCCGTGACGTCTGGGCCATCCACGCCGTCGTCCACGTCCACGAGATGCGCGGCCGGTTCGCCGACGGCATCGACTACCTCGACGCGCGACTCGACGACTGGGCGAGCGGCACCCTCCTCACCGTGCACAGCTGGTGGCACTACGCCCTCTACGCGCTGGAGGCCGGCGACACCGACACGGCCACCCGGATCTACGACGCCGTACTGCACCACGAGGACTCCAGCGGATTCGTCATGGAACTCCTCGACGCAGCCTCCCTGTTGTGGCGGTTCCTCCTCGCGGACCTGGACCAGGACGCCCGTTGGCAGGCCCTCGCCGACGCCTGGGCGGCGCGCGCCGACCCGCCGTACTACGCCTTCAACGACGTGCACGCCGTCATGGCGTTCGCCGGTGCGGACCGGCTGGCCGAGGCGGACGCGTTCCTCGCCGAACGGCGACGCTGGCTGGAACACGACGACGCCCGCCGGACCACCAACCACACGATGACCGCCGAGATCGGCCTGCCGGTCGGCGAGGCGCTGGTCGCGTACGTCCGAGGGGACCACGACACGGTGGTCGACCTGCTGTGGCCGCTCCGCCGCCGCGTGCACACCTTCGGCGGCAGCCACGCCCAGCGGGACGCCGTCCAGCGCACCCTCCTGGAGTCGGCCCTGCGCGCCGGACGCGCCGACCTGGCAGGCCGGCTCCTCGGGGAGCGCGCCGGACTGAGCCCCCACAGCCCCTACAACTGGCTGGGCCAGGCCCGGCTCGCCGAAAGCCTCGGCGATGCCGGCCGCGCCGCCGTCGCCCGCGACACGGCGAACGAGCTGGCCGCGACCGCCGCGACCCGGCTGCACCGGCGGCTGCACGGGCCGTATCTGGCCCGCACTCCCTGAGGGGCCGCCGATCAGGCTGCGCGGCCGTATCCGGCCCACGCTCCCCGAGGGGCCGCCGCCTCAGGTCGCGGTGACGGCCCACCCCAGGCCGTCCTCCGACGTCACCAGGCCGCCGGGCAGCAGCGGCGCCTCCTGCTCCAGCGGCCCGCCGAGGAGACCGCGTTCCTGGAGCACCGATCCCTCGTGGAAGGTCTGCCGGAACGCCGCGGACTCGTACAGCGGATTGCGGTGGCCGTCGGAGTCGGGGAGTCGGCCCACGACCCGGTCGAGGTCCGAGGAGGCGGCGGTCAGCCGCGCACCCGCCTCGGCGGGCGCGGCGAGCGCCGCGTCCCCGGAGGCCAGCCCGCCCACCAGCTCCACGAACGACTCCAGCTCGGTCGCGCCGACGTTGGTGACCTTGCGGGCCTTCCAGAAGTACGACCGCTCGTCCTGGTGCAGGTCGTAGAACGACATCAGGAACTCGTAGAACAGCCCGTACTCGTGCCGGTAGCGGGCCTCGAACTCCCCGAAGCAGCGGGCCTCGTCGAGGGTGCCGTCCAGGGTGCTGTTGATCGCCCGGGCCGCCAGCAGCGACCCGTACGTGGCCAGGTGCACGCCGGACGACAGCACCGGGTCGACGAAGCAGGCCGCGTCGCCGACCAGCACCATGCCGGGCCGCCACAGCCGGGTCTTCCAGTACGACCAGTCCTTGCGGACCCTGACCTCGTCGTAGGGGGCCTCGCCGGCCTGCGGGGCGCCGTCGACGAGGTCCCGTATCTCCGGGCACGAGTCGATCAGCCGCCGCCAGGCCGCCGTCGGATCGCCCTGGACGGCCGCCGCGTGCTCCCTGCTCACCACCGCGCCCACGCTGGTCAGTTCGTCCCGCAGCGGGATGTACCAGATCCAGCCCTCGTCGAAGGTGGCGCAGAAGATGTTGCCGTCGTTCGGCTTCGGCAGCCGCCTGCCCCCGGCGACGTACCCGAACACGGCGATGTTCCGGAAGAAGTCGGAGTAGGTCCGCTTTCCGCCGACGTGCGTGTGGATCCGGCTGGTGTTGCCCGAGGCGTCCACGACGTACCGGGCCCGCGCCTCCCGGGTCCTGCCGTCCGGCCCGGTGCAGCGCACGCCCCGCACCCGCTCCTCGTCGGCGACGACGTCCGAGACACGGCAGCCCTCCCGTACGTCCACGCCGACCCGGCGGGCGTTGTCCAGCAGGATCGCGTCGAAGCGGTTCCGCTCGACCTGGTAGGCGAACGACGTGGGGTCGGACAGCCGCGGGGACAGCGCGAAGGAGAACTGCCACGGGTCCCGGTTGCGGCCCCAGCGGAAGGTCCCGCCGCGCTTGAGCTTGAACCCGGCCCGCGCGACCTCGTCCTCGACGCCCAGGATGCGGCACACCCCGTGCACGGTCGACGGCAGCAGCGACTCCCCGATCTGGTAGCGGGGGAAGGTCTGCTGGTCCAGCAGGAGCACCCGGTGGCCGCGCAGCGCGACGGCCGACGCGACGGTCGACCCGGCCGGGCCCCCGCCGACGACGATCACATCGAACTCCTCCGACGGCGTCTCGGATCGCGTGACAGTCACTGGTCTCCTTCAGGGGTCGACACCGGCGGGGCGGCGGGTACGGGGGTGGACGAGGCGGCCGGGTG
>NZ_LIQX01000182.1 GCF_001418475.1 Streptomyces ossamyceticus
GTGGTGGGGGCCCCGGTGGGGCGGGGCGCCGGGGACTGCTACGAGACCTCGATGAGCACAGGCAAACAGAGCGGACTGACGACTCCCGGTCAGTCACCTGACAGAAGGCTGACGTGGGCTGGATCACATCGCGGGGTGCCGGACGCCGACTTGCGGGGCGGCGGCGCAGGGGGGCGGGAGAGCCCAAATGGACTGCTGAAAGCGGTAGTTGAAGTGTTCTGGGTCAAGGCGATCCCCTGGGCTGCGGGCCGTCACTAGAGTCGCCCGCATGCCTGATCTCTCCTACCTGGACGCCGTCCGAGAGTCGTACGACACGGTCGCCGCCGACTACTTCGAACGGGTCAAGCCCCCGGCGGAGCTGGATCCGCTGTCACGAGGCATGTTGAACGTGTTCGCCGAGATGGTGCGGACGGCCGGTCTCGGCCCCGTCGCCGATCTGGGATGCGGGCCCGGGAGAGTCGCGGCCTACCTCGCCGAGCGGCAGGTTCCCGTTTTCGGCATCGACCTGTCGCCCGCAATGGTCGAGTTGGCCCGCAGGACCCACCCGCATCTGCGTTTCAGTGTCGGCTCGATGACTTCTCTTCCCATCGAGGACAACCTCCTCGGCGGCGTCCTCGCCTACTACTCCACCCACCACACATCTCCAGCGCTGTTGCCAGTGGTGTTCGGCGAGTTCCACCGCGTCCTCGCACCGGGCGGCACCCTGATGGTGGCCGGCCACGTGGGAGCCGACCAGCATCTCCGTCCGACACACGCCTACGGCGGTCATCCGGTGTCGTACGAGTCCTACCTGTTGCCGCCGGATCGGATCGCGGAGCTCTTGGCACAGACGGGACTCGCCCTCACCGCGCGTCTGGTGGAGGAGCCCCGTGACGAAGCCACGAGGTCCTTCGCCACCTTCCTCGCCCTCAAACCCGAACTGCCCTGAGACGCGCGCCTGTCGGCGACGGCGCGGCAGGGTCGGCGCCCACAGGGTGTGGCCATGACGGCCGGTTCGCGCGGAGGCGGGTGGGAGACGGGTCAGACCAGGTAGTCGGCCACCAGGGTGGCGAACTCGTCGGGTGTGGCCAGGCGGATGCCGAGGTCTTCCGCTTTGGCCCGCTTGGATCCTGCGTTCTCCCCGGCGACGACCAGGGCGGTCTTCTTCGACACGCTGGAGGAGGAACGCCCTCCGGCCCGTTCGATCAGCTCGTTCACCTGGTTGCGGCTGAGCTTCTCCAGCGGGCCGGACATGGCGCCGGTGACCACCACGATCATGCCCGTGAGCGGCCCGCCCTCAGCGGTCGCGGCACTCCCCTCGTCGGCGCCGACGGGGCTCGGCGGTGTGGCGCCGGGCTCGGTCATGTTCACTCCGGCGGCGACGAGTTTGTCGATGAGCGGGGCGAGTTCGGCCAGCTCGGCGACGATGGAGGGGGCCTTCTCGGTGCCGATGCCCTCGACCTGCTGCATGGCCGTGGCGTCGGCGGCGCGGATGTTGTCCATGGTGGCGAACCAGCGGGCGATGCGCCGTGACATCGACCGGCCCGTGCCGCGCACGCCGAGCGCGCACAGCACGCGGGACAGCGGCTGGGCCTTGGCGGCGCTGATCGCTGTGAGGAGGTTGTCGGTGCTGGTCTCCCCCATGCGTTCCAGGCCGAGCAGTTGCTCGCGGGTGAGGGTGAACAGGTCGGCGAGATCGGCGACCAGGCCGGCCTCGACGAGTTGGACGACACGGGTGGCGCCGAGTCCTTCGATGTCGAGCTGGTCGCGGCCGGCGGCGTAGGAGAGGGAAGCGACCAGGTGGCAGTTGCGGCCCTGCTCGCAGCGCCAGCGTTCCTGGCTGGTGTCGATGCCGGAACCGCAGCGCGGGCACGCCTCGGGAAAGACGATGGGCTGCTCGGCGCCGGTGCGCAGATGGGCGACGGGGGCCTCGATCCGCGGTATCACGTCGCCGGCCCGGTGGACCATGACATGGTCGCCCAGTCGGAGGTCGCGGCGGGTGATGTCGGCGGGGTTGTGCAGTGTGGCGTAGGTGATGGTGGCGCCGTCGATCTCGACGGGTTCGAGCACACCGCGCGGGGCGATGATGCCCGTGCGGCCCACGTTCCACTCCACCTCCAGCAGCCGGGTGATCTTCTCGACGGCCGGGAGCTTGTAGGCGATCGCCCACCGGGGAGCCCGCGATCCGGATCCGGCCGTGTGCTGGTCGGCGGCCAGGTCGGCCTTGATGACGATCCCGTCGATACCGAACGGCAGTTGCGCCCGCAGCGCCGCGATCTCCTGCACCCGGGCCAGCACCTGCTCACTGCTGCGGGCCACTCTGCCGGGGACCGCGGTCGAGGCGGTGGTGTTCACGCCGAGGTCGGCGGCCAGGACCATCAGATCGCTGTGGGCGAGGTCGCCCAGCCGCGCCGCGAGGGCGGTGTCGGTGTCGGGCAGGGGCAGCAGGCCGTAGCCGAAGAACGTCATGGGCACCGTGTAGGCGCGCTCCTTGGCGCGCAGGGTGCCCGCGGCCGCGTTGCGGGGGTTGGCGAAGGGTTGCCCGCCGTGCCCGGTGCGGACCTCGTTGGCGTGCTCGAACTGGGCCGTCGTCATGAGGACTTCGCCACGCACCTCCACGCTCACCGGTTCGGACAGGGTCTCGGGCAGGCCCTCGATGGTGCCCGCCGCGTGCGAGACGTCCTCCCCGGCCGTCCCGTCACCCCGGGTGATCAGCCGAGTGAGGCGGCCACGGGTGTAGCGGGCGGCGACCGCGAGACCGTCCAGCTTCGCCTCCACGCTCCACTGATCCACCTCGTGGCCGACACGCCGGGCCAGGGACGCCGCCCACGTGGTGAACTCGTCCGCGGAGAACACGTTGTCCAGGCTCAGCATCGCCACGGTGTGCGGCACGTCGCCCTCGACGGCGCCGCCCGCGACCTTCCCCGTCGGCGAGTCCGGGAGCACCTGGTCGGGATGCTCGGCCTCCCACGCGGCGATGCCACGCACCAGCCGGTCGTAGGTGTCGTCGTCGAGCGGCGAGGTACCGCCCGCGTAGTAGGCGGCCGCGGCCTTCACCGCGTCCTCGACCGCCTGCGCGTAGGCGGCGGCATCCACGATCTGTGCAACAGGAGTCGTCATGACCGTCATCCTGCCTGCCACCACTGACAACGGCCCCCGGGCCGGAGCCGGGGCGTTCCCGGAGCCGGGGCCGGTGGGGCGGTGTGGGCGCATTGCCAGGTGGACGGAGCGGATCGGCATGTGTCGTGGCCGTTGTGACAGGGAGCGGGTGACAGGCACAGCGGCGAGGCTCCTCGGCAGCCGCACCGTGAAGGCGGCGGACTGCGAAGGAGCGATCTCATGGGCCGATACGATCTCGCCCTCATCGGATTCGGCGGCGTCAACCGCGCGCTTGCCGAACTCATGTCCCAGAACGGGGACCGCCTGGCCGAGGAGCTGGGTTTCGCCCTGCGGGTGGTGGCGATCACCGATCTGCGAGCTGGTTCCCTGGTGGATGCCGACGGCATCGATCTGGCGCCGCTGCTGGCCGCCGAGCCGGGCGAGCTCAGCTTCGCGGGCCTGGCCGGTGGCAGCGCGGATCCGCGCAACGAGTGGGTGATCCGCGAGGTCCCGGCCGACATCGTCGTGGAGGCGACGTTCACCAACCCGACCGACGGCGAGCCCGCTCTCTCCCATGTGCGCTGGGCCCTGGAATCGGGCAAGCACGTGTGCACCACCAACAAGGGCCCGGTCGCACTCGCCGGCCGCGCCCTGAAGCGGCTGGCCGCCGAGCGTGGGGTCAGCTTCGAGTTCGAGGGCTCGGTACTCAGCGGCACCCCCGTCCTGCGTACCGCCGAGCGCATGTTCGGCGGGCTGGAGATCACCGGCGTCCAGGGCATCATGAACGGCACCTCGAACTACGTCCTCGGCCGCCTCGAAGAAGGCGTCGAGTTGTCGGCGGCGATCGCCGAGGCCCAGGAACTCGGGTACGCCGAAGCCGACCCCACGGCGGACATCGAGGGCCACGACGTCCAGCTCAAGGTGATGATCCTGGCCAACGAGATCCTCGGCGCCGATCTGCGCCGCGAGGACGTCTTCTGCGAGGGCCTCTCCTCGCTCTCCCCGCACGAGGTGCGGGACGCCGTGTCGAAGGGGCTGCGGTGGAAGCTGGTCGGCTCCGCCACCCGTCACGAGGACGGCAGCGTCGACGCCCGCGTCACCCCGCTCGCCCTGCCCGCCCACCACCCGCTCGCCGGGATCTGCGGCCCGGTCAACGCGGTCGCCTTCCACACCGACCTCCTCGGCACCGTCACGATCTCCGGGCCGGGCGCCGGGCGCACCGAGACCGCCTACGCCCTGCTGTCGGACATCACCGCCATCCACCAGCGTCACGCGGACGACGACTACGCCCCCACGCGCCTCGCCGTGAAGGAGACCCACCGTGTCTGACACCGCCGTGCCCCCCGGTATCGCACTCGGCACCGACACCACGCTCGTGCACAACCCCTACACGGGCGAGGTCATCGCCTCGGTGCCCATCGCCGACGTCGCCGCCCTCGGCAGCGTCCTGCAACAGGCCAGATGTGGGCGCCGCACCGCGGCCGCGCTGTCCCGCGCCTCCAGAGCCGCGGTCCTGGAACGCGCCGCCCGTCTGATCCAGCGGCGCTGCGAGTCCTTCGCCCAGCTCATCGTCAGCGAGGCCGGCAAGACCATCGTCCAGGCCCGCAAGGAGGTCGCCCGCGCGGTCAACACGCTGGCCCTGTCCGGAGCCGAGGCACGACGCAACGCCGGCGAGGTCATCCCCTTCGACTCCCATGAGGGCTCGGAGAAGCGGCAGGGTTGGTTCACCCGCGAACCGCTGGGCGTCATCGCCGCCATCACGCCCTTCAACGATCCCCTCAACCTGGTCGCCCACAAGCTCGGCCCGGCCGTCGCCGGCGGCAACGCGGTCATCCTCAAACCGTCCGCGCTGACCCCGCTGACCGCTCTGCGCCTGGTCGACACCCTCATCGAGGCCGGTCTGCCCGAGGAGGTCGTCACCGTCGTCAACGGTGACGCGGACATCGCCGCCGCGATCGTGGCCGCCCCCGACGTGCGCATGGTGTCCTTCACCGGGGGATTCGCCACCGGTGAGGCCATCTCGCGGACGGCCGGCCTGAAGAAGCTCGCCATGGACCTGGGCGGCAACGCCCCGGTCATCGTCATGGACGACGCCGACCTCGACGAGGCCGTCGCCTCCTGTGTCTCGGGCGCGTTCTGGGCCGCGGGCCAGAACTGCATCGGCACCCAGCGGATCCTCATCGCGGCCGAGGTCTACGAGCGCTTCCGCGACGCCTTCGTCGCCCGCACCAGGCTGCTGCGCGTCGGCGATCCGCTCGACGAGCGCACGGATGTCGGGCCCATGATCACCCCGGAGGCCGCTGCCGTCACCCGGGCCAAGGTCGACGCGGCGGTGGCCGAGGGCGCGGTGCTGCTGTGCGGCAACACCGTCACCGGTTCCCTGTACGCGCCGACCGTCCTGGAGGACGTCCCGGCGACCTGCTCGATCCGGCAGGAGGAGGTGTTCGCCCCGGTCGTCGTGCTGCAGCCGTTCACGTCCTTCGAGGACGCCATCGAGCAGGCCAACGCCATCGACTACAGCCTCCACGCGGGCATCTTCACCTCGCGCCTGGACCGCGCCCTGACAGCGGCCCGGCTGCTGGAAGCGGGCGGAGTGATGATCAACGACTCGTCCGACTACCGCTTCGACGCCATGCCGTTCGGCGGGTTCAAGTACGGCAGCATGGGGCGCGAAGGCGTGCGCTTCGCCTTCGAGGAGATGACCCAGCCCAAGGTCGTCTGCGTCAACCACATCACCGAAGTGGTCCGCTGACCGCTTTCCCCCACATCGGCCGGGGCGGCCGTTCCCTCCGCCCCGGGGTGAACTGCCCGGTCATGACACGCCACCGCGCAGTTCACCCCGCTGACGTCGGCCCCTGTTCCCCCCGCGGGCGATCGACCACCCTGGACAGGGTGAGTGCCGTGACCGTGTCCCGTACGCCCGGCATCTTGGCGATCTCCTCCCAGATGCTCCGTACGCGTTCCAGCGAGGCCGCTTCGAGGCGCACCATGATGTCGAAGTCGCCGCTGAGGATCTCGCAGATGACGACCTCGGGGATGCGTTTGAGTGCGGCCAGGACGTCGCCGCCGCGCATGCGGTCCTGGCGGTAGACCAGTACGAGCGCCGAGGCGACCGTGCCGGTGTCGTGGCCCGCGCGGACGATGGTGTAGCCGGCGATGTGGCCCTGGCGCTCCAGGCGTTCGACGCGCTGGCGCACCGCGTTGCGGGACAGCAGCACCTTGCCTGCCAGATCGGAGTGCGAGATGCGGGCGTTGCGGGTCAGCTCGGCGATGATCTTCTCGTCGATGGCGTCCACAGCGGACCGTCTCCTTCGCGAATCGGTCGGGATCGCGGACCCACGGGCAGGAACCCCGTCAGTCGTGGGGGATGGCGATGGCGGCGAGGTGCGTGCCGGGGCGTACGGTCAGCCCGTTCATGTGGTAGATGATCGTCCCGCTGGAAACGGCGGTGACCTTGTGTTCCGTGCCGTCGACGGGGTCGATGACGCGGCCGATGGTCTGTCCCTCGGTCACGTCGTCGCCGGTGACCGCGTCCGGGTACCAGAGGCCGGTGGCGGGAGATTCCACCTCGCCCGTCCACATCCAGTCGCGCGGCCGCACGGTCACCGGTGCGAGGGGCTGCGGCGCTTCGATGACGCCGAGGTGGTGCAGGATCCGGTGGAGGGCGTCGAGGAGCCGGCCCACGGTGTCGGGGTGCCGGTCGCCGAGCTGGCCGGTCTCGACGAGGATCGCGGGGATGCCCTGGCGGTTGGCGGCGGCGTGGCTGTTGCCGCCCTCGGGGCTGGTGCCGAAGATGACCCGCTCGTATCCCACCGCATGCGCCAGGGCCCGGTTCCTGGCGTCGAGTTCGGTGTCGCCGGTGCGGCGGTGGCCGACGAAGTCGAGCAGGTGCTGGTCGATGCCGCCGCTGTGCAGGTCCACGTAGGCGTCGGCGCCGTCGAGGAGGTGCGCGAACAGCCAGGCCGCCATCCGGTCGGTGGGGCCGCCGTCCGGGTCGCCGGGGAAGACGCGGTTGATGTTCACACCGTCCAGGGGCGAGATGTTGAGCCTGCCGCCGTAGACGGCCGGCGGGTTGGCGACGGGGCAGATCACCACCTGCCCGGCGACGTCCTCCGGCTCCAGCAGCCCGGCCAGGCGGGTGGTGGCGTCGACACCGACGAACTCACCGCCGTGGACCCCACCGGTGATCACGACCCGCGGACCGGGACGGGCACCGTTGACGAGGATCAGCGGCACCTCGACCGTGGTGGTGCCCAGGTCGGCGGGCAGAACCCCGCGCGTCTTGCGGCCGGGCTCGGCCCGCAGCGTACCGATGGTCAGAGTCATGGCTTACCTCGTTCGGACTCAGGCCGCGATGCGGCCGGTCGTGGTGATGAAGTCGATCGGCTGGGAGGTGCGGCCCTCAAGGGCGAGGTCCGCGGCGATGTCGCCCATGGCGGGTGAGACCTTGAAGCCCTGGCCGGAGAAGCCGGCCAGCAGGACGATGTCGTCGCAGTCCGGCAAAGGGCCGACCAGCGGGCGGGTGCTGTCGGTGTAGCCCTCCATGAAGACGGACAGGCGCACCGGGTCGGGGTTCAGGCCGGGCAGGTGGCGGCGTACCGCCGTGGTGAAGCTCTCCAGTTCTTCCGGTGCGACGGTCCGGTTCAACCGGTTGGGGTCGTCCACGAGCCTGTGGTGCGGCTGGGGCAGGCCCAGCTTGACGGCCAGGCCGTCCGGGGAGGGGATGCCGTAGAAGGGGGTGTCGCCGCAGCGGATGAAGGCGGGACGCTCGGCGCCTGCCGGGTGGTCGTCGTGGGGCAGGAACCAGGCGCTGATGGCACGGTGGATGTTCACTTCCCACGGCAGGTCGGGCAGCAGGTCGCCCACCCAGGGGCCGGGCGTGACGACGGCGGCGTCGAAGCGCTCGGTGCCGGCGTCGGTGCGGATCAGAACGCCTCCCCCGGCGACGGGAGTGACTTCCCGCACCGGTGTGTAGCGGCGGATCCGGGCCCCCAGCTCCTCGGCCCGGCGAGCCGCGGTCTGGACCGTCAGCTCGGGGCGGATGAACCCCGCATGGGGGTCGAGGACCACCAGGTCACCGTCGTCGACGCGGAACTGCGGGAAACGCTTCGTCATCGCCTCGACGTCGATCACCTCGTGGTCGAGGCCGTGCTCGGCGATGCCGTCCATGACGGTACGTACCTCGGGGTCGTCGGCCGGCCCCATGACCAGGGCTCCGATCAGTCGGCGCAGTTCCCGCCCGGTCTCCGCCTGCAACTGCTTCCAGAGGGCGTCGGCGTGCCGCACGAGCGGCACATAGCGGCCGTCGTGGGTCTGCACGCTGCGGAAGACCCGGGTCTCACCGCCTGCGGCGCTGCGGTCGTGGCCGGGCGCGAACCGGTCGTAGCCGACTACCTCGGCACCCCGGCCGGCCAGCCGCCAGGCGGCCTGGCTGCCCATGGTTCCCACACCGACCACCGCGACACGCTTCCTCGCAGCTGACACAGGACTTCCCTTCCGTATCTCCGGGCCGCACGCCGGGCCCGGAGCATGAGGATGCATTCATGGCGACTTGGAGGGGCGGGCCATGAGAGCCCGAAGGCTCGTGGTCGTCCCAGGGTTCGGGGATTCACCCCGACACCCATGCCGTGCCACAATGTGGCATACTGTGCTATTATCTGGCATAGATGATGGCTGTGACTCGGGGGAGAGTCAAGAGGTCAAACGATGGCCGCGCGACTCGACCCCACCTCACCCACGACCTCGCCCACGACCGGGACCAGTTGGGATCGAAGGGTGCCGGCGTGGGGCTCCAGGGAGCCGTCGAAGGCGGCGGAGCCGATGGTGAAGGCGTCGACTCCGGCCGAGGCGAGCGCCTGTATCTGGGCGGTGTTGGTGATCGATCCGGCGACGACCAGACGCCCGGTGGTGGCGGCACGGGCGGCGCGGACCAGGTCGAGAGGGTCCGCGTCGGTGGCGCGGTACGCGAGGAGGTCGACGCCGGCGCACCCCGCGGCCTCCGCTCGCCGGCAGTCGTCGGCGATGCGGTCCGGGTCGCCGGCGAGGCGGGTGGGGTGCCCGAGGGGTTCTCCGGCGAAGGGCAGATAGCCGATGGACGTGCCGCGAAGAACGTGGAGGGTCTCCTCGATCCAGGTACCGCCCATCAGCCAGTCGACGCCGAGTTCTACGGCCGTCCGCACCGAGGCAAGAGCCTGGTCCCGGTGGGTGCTGACGACTTCGAGGTAGGTGGTGGCGCCCAAGTCCTTGAGGCGGGTGTGGAGCTGGGCGAGGGTGCCGGCGTCGACGCCGATGTCCTTGAATCCGATATGGGTGATGCCGAGGTCCGCGATGGTGTCGAGCACGTCGAGGCAGTCGGTGACGGTGCGGTCGTCGCGGGTGAGCATGAAGATGAAGTCCATGGTGTCCTTCGGTTCTCTGGTGCCGGGGCTGTCGGGGGTCGGTGGGTCAGGGGTGGTCCGGTGCCCCGGAGGACAGACGGTCGGCGTGGGTCAGGGCCGCGAGCAGGCTGGTGTGGTCGGCCGTGCCGAGACCGGCGATGTCGAAGGCCGTGCCGTGGTCGACGCTGGTGCGGACGAAGGGCAGACCGATGGTGATGTTGACGCCGTGCTCGATGCCGAGGTACTTGACGGGGATGAGGCCCTGGTCGTGGTATTGCGCGACCACGGCGTCGAAGGCCCCCGTGCGGGCGCGCATGAAGACGGTGTCGGCGGGCCAGGGTCCGCTCGCCTCGATGCCTTCGCTCCGCGCCGCTTCGATGGCGGGGGCGATGATGTCCAGGTCCTCGCGGCCGAACAGGCCGTTCTCCCCCGCGTGAGGGTTGAGGCCGGCGACGGCGATACGGGGGGCGGGCAGGCCGCCGCGCCGCAGTGTGCGGTGGGTGAGGCGGATGATGTCGAGCACACGCGCTGTGGTGATCGCGTCGATCGCGGTGCGCAGCGACTGGTGCACGGTGACCAGGACGATCCGCAGTTCGTCGGTGGCCATCATCATCGCGTAGTCCGTGGTGCCGGACAGGTCGGCGAGGATCTCGGTGTGGCCGGGGTAGGGGACGCCGGACAGGCGCAGTGCTTCCTTGTTGATCGGCGCGGTCACCAGAGCCCGTATCTCGTGGGCCATCGCCAGCTCGATGCCGCGGCGGACGTACTGGAAGGACGCCGCTCCGGCGCGGGCGTCGAGGGTGCCCCAGGGCAGGTCGGCCGGAAGGCAGTCCTCGGCGAGGACGTCCACCGTGCCGGGTGCGCACTTCGCCTGGTCGACCGATGAGACGGGGCGGAGCGCGAGGCGGGTGTCGGCGATCCTGTCGGCGCGGGCGAGAACGTCCATGTCGCCGATGACGACGACGGGCACGGTACGCCGGGAGTCGGCGCACGCCTTGAGGGTGATCTCGGGGCCGATTCCGCAGGGGTCGCCCATGGTGATGGCGATCGGGGTCATGCGTGCTCTCCTGGGGCGAGACGATGTCGGATGAGGTGGCACAGGCGCAGGAGCGTGGCGTCGTCACCGAAGCCGCCTGCCTTGATCAGCACGGGAAGGGGGTGGCGTCCGGTCAGCAGTCCGCGGACGACGCCGGGTTCGGGTTCGTCGATCAGGTCGATGCCGGTGGCGCCGAGGGGCTGGAGCACGGTGGTGGCCGTTTCTCCCCCGGTGATGACGAGTGCGTCGACCGTGTGGTCCTCGGCCAGTGCCTGGACGACGGTGGCTTGGGAGCGGGCGAGTGCCCGGGCGGTCCGTGGCGTGTGGCGTTCCTCAGGTGTCCGCAGGGTGAGGACGGGGGCCGTCAGACCGCGCAACGTCTGAACGGCGGCGGCCGGATCGACGCCGACGGTGGCACCTTGGACGTCCCCGCTGCCGTGCAGTTCGGCCAACTGCCGTCGGGTCGCCGGGTTGGTGCTGCCGACCACGACCAGGGGACGTCGGGCCGGGGCGGGCGGTGACGCAGCGGTGCCCGTGGCGCGTGCGCACCTTCGGGCCAGGGCTGCCGCCAGGCCCGGGGAGCCGACCCACAGCACGTCGTCGAGCCGCGGCACCGCTGCCACCAGACGGTCGAGGTCCCCGTCCTCGGTGGCGGAGCAGACGATCAGATCGCCGTTCCCGATCAGTTCGGGCAACACGGCTGCCCGGTCCGGCCGCCCGAGCACGGCCTCCGGGAACAGCGTGGTGAGGTCCGAGCACCGCACGGGGTGCGCCGGGTCGCGGGCGTAGTCGCTCTCGTGGACCGGTACGCCCCGCACGTACTGGACGCCCTCCACCGTCGTCCTGCCCTCCGCGGGGAAGGCCGGAGCCATGACGACGGCCCGCCGTCGCGACCCCGCCCAGGCCGCCCGGACCTCTGCCGCGACATGACCGCGCAGGGTGGAATCCACCGTCTTGAACAGCAACTCGGAGCCGGCGAACAGGTCGGCCGCCCGCCGGGTACACGTAGCGGCGGCCTCCTCGTCCAGCACCCGGCTGCCGACGTCGACCGCGGTCACATCCACGGCGCGCCCAGGCAGTCTCGCCGGGGTGGTGAGCAGGATCCGGGCGTCATGCCCAGCCTGGCGGAACGGCGCGGCGCCGTCCCCCGCACTGGTGAGGTCGTCCGCCAGGATGGCGATACCCCGCCGCACGTCATCGCGGAACGTCATGCCCCACCTCTCGGAAAGCCGGCCTTGTCTGTGAACGGATCAATAGTCATGCAGCTGAATGACCTGGACAAACCATTCCTTCTCACAAGACCGGTGAGTAAAATTCACTCATGCGATGGTCGGCCCTTCCTCCTCTGAACACGCTTCTGCCGTTCGAGGCCACCGTCCGGCACGCGAGCATGACCGCGGCCGCGCGGGAACTCCATGTCACGCACGGCGCGGTGAGCCGACAGATCCAGAACCTGGAACGGTCCCTCGGAACCTCACTGTTCGAGCGGCGGACACGTGCCCTGCACCCGACCCCGCAGGCCCGTCAGCTGGCGGCCGTCGTCCGGGACGCGCTCGATCAGATCGACGCGGCAGCCCGGCAGATCGCACCCCGCGCGCCGGCAGGACCCCTCACCCTGTCCTGCGAGCCCACGCTCCTGATGCGATGGCTCATTCCCCGGCTCCCCGATCTCGCCGCGAAGGTGCCGGACGTCACCGTCCACCTGTCCGCGGGCGGCGGCCCTGTCTTCTTCGAGCGGGACGACATCGACCTCGCGATCCGCCGGGACGACTTCCCGTTCCCCGAAGACGCAAGCCGGACCCGCCTGTTCGCCGAACGGATCGGCCCCGTGTGCCGACCCGATCTCGCGGCTCGCCTGACCGACGCCGCCGGAGCGTCGCAGGTGACTCTTCTGCACACCGGCACACGACCGCAGGCGTGGGACGACTGGCGGCGTATCACCGGCCTACGAGCGGAGCCCGCCTCCCAGCAGACCCTGGAGCACTTCTACCTGACCCTCCAGGCCGCCGCGGCCGGAGTCGGGGTCGCGATCGCCCCGTACGCCGTCGCCCGCGACGACCTGGAGCGAGGCCAACTCGTCGCACCCTTCGGTTTCGTCCCCGACGGCACGAGCTACCACCTCCTCGGCCGTCCCTCACATGAGCAGGACGGACGCGTCCGCAGACTGACGGCATGGCTGCGGGCCAGGACGAGCCGACTCGACGACGACTCCGAACAGGTATGACCCGCTGGGGCTTACGGCCCCCAGTGCTCGCCGCTGAGGATCTCGCAGATCACGACGCCCCGGAGGGGGAGTTCACTCGGGCCGGCCGGTCATGCCGCCGCCGAGCCAGTAGCCGAAGCCCCGGCGGGTGTGGATCAGCGGCGGGCCGTCCCGGTCGACCTTGCGGCGCAGCCGCGAGACCAGCTGCTCGATCGCGTTGTCGCCATGGAAGTCACCCCACACATAGCGGCCGATCTGCTCCTTCGACAGCACCTTGTGCGCGTTGACCAGGAGGTATCGCAGCAGCCGGTACTCGGCCGGGGTGAGGTTCAACGCCCGCCCGGCGCGCAGCGCCTGACAGGAGGAGCCGTCCAGTTCCAGGTCCAGGTAGGCCAGTTGGCGCTCGCGTCGGGCGGGACCTGCGGCGCGCAGCAGCACCTGCGCCCTGGCCAGGACCTCGGCGATACGGAAGGGCTTGGTGACGTAGTCCTGGTCCCCCAGGCCGAGTTCGGGCAGCAGCTTGCCCAGGGCGTCGTACGCCGTCAGGAAGAGCACCGGGGGACGGTGGGCGAGGGGTGAACGGTCCCGGCCCAGCCCTTCGAGGTCCGGCAGCGTCAGATCGAGCACCACGAGGTCGAACCGGCGGTCACGCAGCCGCGCCACCGCCTCCGTCCCCGAGGCTGCGGAACGGATCCGGTACCCGGCCAACTCCAGGGTGGTGCAGAGCAGTTCGGCCGTGTCCGGGTCCTCCACGACGACCAGCACATGCTGCCCCGCGCCGCGGGGAAGCGAGGGCTTCTCACTGACACCGCCCTGGATGGGTAAGACCATGCGTCCAGCACTCATTCCTTGCGGGCCCTCCGGACGATCGACCGGGAGACCATCCGACCAGAATCAATTGATTGACTCAAGTAAGTCACATGTGCTTGCCTAACTCAAGCAAGACGGCCGCCGTCGGGTACCGCCAGCACCGGACCCCTCCCCGGTCGGCCGTCCCACCCGACGAAAGAGGAACAGTCGATGAGCAGTACCGGTCTGGACGGCCGAGGTGTCGTCGTCACGGGTGCCGGTTCCGGCATCGGGCGCGCCGCGGCCCTGAAGTTCGCCTCGGCGGGCGCGAAGGTCCTGGTCGCGGACCTCGCCGAGAAGGCCGCCGAGGAGACGGTCGACTCGATCGGGAAGGCCGGCGGCACCGCGCTCGCGGTCGTCGGCGACCTCAGCGACCAGGCCGTCGTGGACCGGGTCGTCGCCACGGCCGTCGACTCCTTCGGCGGGCTGGACGTGCTCGTGAACAACGCCGGGATCATGGACCGGATGTCCGCCCTCGGCGAGGTCGACGACGCCGAGTGGGAGCGGGTCATCCGGGTCAACCTGACGGCGCCGTTCCTGCTGACCCGGGCCGCGCTGCCGCACATGCTGAAGGCGCAGAAAGGCGCGATCGTGTTCACCGCCTCCGAGGCGGGCCTGCGCGGCAGCGCGGCGGGCGCCGCCTACACCGCGTCCAAGCACGGTGTGGTCGGTCTGGTGAAGAGCCTGTCGGTCATGTACCGCAAGCAGGGCATCCGGGCCAATGCCATAGCCCCCGGCCCGACCATGACCAACATCAAGGTCGACGCCGACCAGCAGGCGCACGGCCCCGCGATCGTCGGCGGCCTGATCGGCGCCACCATCGGCCGTCTGGGCACGGCGGAGGAGCAGGCGGACGCCATCCTCTTCCTCGCCTCCGACGCCGCCGCCTTCGTCAACGGTGTGGTCCTGCCCGTGGACGACGCCTGGTCCGCCGTCTGACGGCCCTCACCCCGGCGCCCGGCGCTGACGCCGGGCGCCGCGGAGAAGGTCGGTCACTTGTAGATCCTGCCGGGCTCGGCCTCGGCCGGGGCGAGCAGTTGGGGGACGGTCACGAAGGTGTAGCCCTGGTCGTCGAGCGCCTTCAGGATGGACGGCATGGCCGGCACGGTGCCCTTGTGCAGGGGGTGGAGCAGGATGATCCCGTCGCGGTCGGCGCCGTCGAGCACACGCTCGGCGATGAGCGCGGGGTCGTCCGTCTCGTAGTCCTTCGCGGTCACCGTCCACAGCACCTGCGCCATCCGCAGTTCCGCCGAGATCCTGGAGACGCGGTCGTCGGTGCGGCCCTGGGGCGGGCGCATCAGTGTCGGCTCACGGCCGGTGAGGTCCGAGATGGCCCGTGTGGTGCGGCGCAGCTCGTCGCGGATCCGGGTGTCGGAGACGTCGGTCAGCACCGCGTGCGTCCAGGTGTGGTTCCCGATCTCGTGACCCTCCTCGGCCATGCGCCGCACCACGTCCGGGCACGTGTGGATGCGCCGGCCTTCGAGGAAGAACGTCGACGGCGCGTCGTACTGCTTCAGGAGGTCCAGGAGTCGGGCGGTGGGTTCGCCCGGGTTGCCGTCGAAGGTGAGCGCGACGCACTTCGCCTTCCGGCAGTCGACCTGCCCGGACGGTGCTCCCGCCGCGGACGCGGCCCGGGCCCGTTCCTCGCGCGGGGAGAGGGTGTCCATCCTGTTCGCCCGGACGACGAGGAGGACGGTCGCTGTCACGGCCGCGACCACGGCCAGGGTCAGGAATATGAGTAACCGAGGGCGCCTTCTCAAGGTCTTCACATCAAGGAGAAGAGGTCAGCCCCCGACAGGTTGTCCGGCGCCCCCCGACAGTGAGGCAGGACACACGTCCGCGCAGCCCGTTACCCGTGGGCTGAGGCGCCGCCCCGGTCCCGCCCCGCTCACGCCACGGTGATCGTCACTCCGACGCGTTTTCCAGAGGGAGTCGCACCGTGAACGTCGTCGCGCCCGGCGCGCTGGTCAGGGTGAGGGTGCCGTCGTGGGCCCGGAGCAGGGAGTGGGCCACGGCGAGGCCGAGGCCGCTGCCGCCCCGGTCGCGGCTGCGGGCCTTGTCGACGCGGTAGAAGCGGTCGAAGACCCGCTCCTGGTCGTCGACCGGGATGCCCGGACCGGAGTCGGTGATCCGTACCTCGGCCATGCCGGAGCCGACGCACACCTCCACGTGGACCTTGGTGCCCGCCGGTGTGTGCACGGCGGCGTTCGTCAGGAGGTTGTCGAGGACCTGGCGCACCCGCAGCGGGTCCAGGCGCAGCCGTACCCGGTCGGGGCCCGTGGTCAGGGTCAGCGGATGGTCGGGGTGCCCGGCGCGGAAGGCGTCCCCGGCCTGCTGCGCCAGCTCCACCAGGTCGGTCTCCTCACACCGCAGCGGCGCCTCCACATCGGCCGCGTCGAGGCGGGCCAGGGTGAGCAGGTCGTCCAGCAGCACCCCCATCCGGGCGGCCTCGGCGCGCAGCCGGGCCAGGTGCTTGTCGCGTTCCTCGGGGCTGTGCGCGGCGGCGTACTGGAACAGGTCGGCGTAGCCGCGTACGGACATCAGCGGGGTGCGCAGCTCGTGGGAGGCGTCGGCGACGAACTGGCGCAGACGCTGTTCGGCCGCGGTGCGGACGGCGAACGCGTCGTCGATGTGCTCCAGCATCCTGTTGAACGCGGTCCGCAGCTCCTCGACTTCGGGGCCGCCGTCGCGGCGGTCGTGGCGCACCGGCAGCCGTGCCGAGTCCGTCAGGTCGTGGGAGGTGATACCGCGGGCGGTGTGCGCCATGTCGCTGAGAGGCTTGAGTCCGCGCCGCAGCATGGCCCGGCCGAACACGACGAGGGCGGCGAGGGCGAGGGCGAACGCGATCACCTGGATCGTGACCAGTTGCTCGACGGTGTCCTCGACCTCCTGCAAGGGGGCGGCGCCGACCAGGATCACCCCTGGTTCGGCCTCGCAGGCCCGCAGCCGGTACAGACCGGCATCCCCGAGCTGCTCGGTGCGGGTGATCTCGGTATCAGAGTCGACCTGGTCCGCGGCGAGGCGCGTGAAGTCGTCGATGTCCTGGGGCAGGTCGACGGAATCTTCGGGGGTGCGCAGCTCGGGGGTGCCGTCCTTGATGTCGTAGACGGCGTAGTACCAGCCCCAGTACTTCTTGCCCTCCAGCGTGCCGTCGGCGGCGATGCTCTTGGACTGGGCAACCTGCGCGACATGGAGCTGCTCGTCGAGCTGACGCGACAGATAGTCGCGCATGTACATGGTCAGTGCGCTGCCGACGACGGCGAACACCACGAGCGCGAGGGCGCCGAGGCCGAGGGCGAGCCTCGTACCCAGGCGCATTCCGCGGTAGGTCTCCTTCAGGCGGGCGATCACTCGGCGGCCTGCCGGAGCACGTAGCCGAAGCCGCGCACGGTGTGGATGAGCGGTTCGCCGCTGTCGTCGAGCTTGCGGCGCAGCCTGCTGACGACGAGCTCGACGACGTTGGAGCGGCCGCCGAAGCCGTACTCCCAGACGTGGTCGAGGATCTGCGCCTTGGTGAGGACGGTCGGCGACTTGCGCATGAGATAGCGCAGCACCTCGTACTCGGTGGGGGTGAGGGTGAGGAGCTTCTCACCGCGGCGGACCTCGCGGGTGTCCTCGTCCATCGTCAGATCGGCGACCTGGAGCACCGACCGCTGGAACCCTGGGCCGGAGCTGCGCCGCAGGACGGTGCGCAGCCGGGCCATCAACTCCTCCACGGCGAAGGGCTTGACCAGGTAGTCGTCGCCGCCGCGGGTCAGTCCGGCGACCCGGTCGGCGACGCCGTCGCGGGCCGTCAGGAACACCACGGGCACCATCGTCCCGGACTGGCGCAGCCGGTCGAGCACACCGAAGCCGTCCAGGCCGGGCAGCATCAGGTCGAGGACCACGATGTCCGGATGGAACTCCGCGGCCTGGCGCAGCCCCTCCTCGCCGGAGTACGCCGTGACCGCGTCCCAGCCCTCGTAGCGGGCGACGGTCGCCACCAGGTCCGCGATGGGCGGATCGTCGTCCACCACGAGAAGTCGCACTTTTTCCACGTGCTCATACTGCGGCACCGATCGCCTTCCGCCATAGCCGCTCAGGGTTCGCCAGAAGATCGATAAAAACTTGAAAGTTGACCGACAGCAAAACGACAGCGCTGTCCGGACAAGCTCGTACCCCGGACCCGATCAAGGAGCTGTCAGCGTGACCACTCTCCAACAACCCACCGCGGCAGCGAGCCGCGCGGGAGCGCGCCCCAAAGTGGTCGCCCGCACCGGTCTGTACGCGGTGCTGGCGGCGAACGTGGTCGCGGTGGCCGTCTTCTTCGTCCAGGCGGGCTTCGCCTCGAACGCCCTGATCGTGCTGGGCCGCCTCACCGGCCTGTACGGGGCGCTGCTGATGGCGTTCCAGCTGCTGCTGGTGGCCCGGCTGCCCTGGTTCGACCGGCGCATCGGCATGGACCGGCTGACCTCCTGGCACCGCTGGACCGGCTTCTCCGTGCTGTGGCTGCTGGTGGCGCACGGGGTGTTCATCGCCTTCGGATACGCCCAGTCCTCGAACATGGGCCCGCTGAACCAGGTGATCGACCTCGCCGAGACCACCGAGGGCGTGCTCCGCGCCATCGTCGCCCTCGGCATCATCATCATGATCGGCGTGGTCTCGGCCCGCTACGCGCGGCGCCGGCTCGCCTACGAGACCTGGCACTTCATCCACCTGTACACGTACGTGGCGGTGGTGCTGGCCTTCACGCACCAGGTAGCGGCGGGCACCACGTTCGCCTCGTCCGAGGTGGCGACGGCGTACTGGTACGCCCTGTGGGGCAGCGCCCTGACCGCGGTGATCCTGGGCCGGCTGGTGCTGCCGCTGTGGCGGAACTGGCGGCACCAGCTGCGCGTCACGGCCGTCGTCCACGAGTCCGACCAGGTCGTCTCCATCTATATGAGCGGCCGTGACCTGGACCGGATGCCCGCGCGGGCCGGCCAGTTCTTCCTGTGGCGGTTCCTGACCCGGGACCGCTGGTGGCAGGCCAACCCGTTCTCACTGTCGGCGGCGCCCGACGGCAACCAACTGCGGCTGACCGCCAAGGCGGCCGGTGCGGGCTCCGCCGCGCTGCGCCATGTGAAGGTCGGCACCCGCGTGTTCGCGGAGGGCCCGTACGGCGCGTTCACCGCGATGCACCGCACCCGGCCGGAGTCGGTCCTCATCGCGGGCGGCGTCGGCGTCACCCCGATCCGGGCGCTGCTGGAGGAGATCCAGGGGCACGCCGTGGTGATCTACCGGGTGGGCACGAGGCAGGACGCCGTCCTCTACGAGGAGCTCCAGCGGCTCGCCTTCGACAAGGGCGCCGAACTGCATCTGGTCTCGGGCCCCGTCGTCCCCGACCTCCTCGCGCCGCGCGAGCTGGCCCGGATGGTGCCGGACATCGCCGACCGCGACGTGTTCCTGTGCGGGCCTCCGCCGATGATGAACGCCGTCCTGGGCAGCCTGCGCGAGCTGGACGTGCCCAAGCCGCAGATCCACTTCGAACGCTTCAGCCTGGCGGGATGAGGAAGACACCGTGAACCGAGCGATACCCGCCCTGATCCTGAGCGCCGCCGCGCTGGTCCCCGTGTGGCGCTACGCGCCCCCGACGGCGACGACCTCCACGGCGACCGCCGAGCCGGCCCCGTCGGCCTCCACGTCCACCTCCGGTGACTCCACCGTGGTCTCGGGCCCCACCATCGACACGGAGAAGGGTCCCGTCCAGGTCCAGGCGACCTTCAAGGGCGAGAAGATCACCGCTGTCAAGATGCTCCAGCAGCCGAACCATCCGCAGACCGAGGCGGCGGTGCCGAAGCTGATCGAGGAGACGCTGGAGGCACAGAGCGCCGACATCGACACGGTGTCCGGCGCCACCATCACCAGTGGCGCCTACCGGAAGTCCCTCCAGGCCGTCCTGGACGCGAAGGTCTGATCGTGCGCCGCGTCGAACACATCATGGGTTTCCCGATCTCCCTGCTCATCGAGGACGAGGGCACCACCGCCGAGGCCGCGGAGCCGGCGTTCGACTGGCTGCGCCAGGTCGACGCCCGGTTCAGTCCGTTCCGGGCCGACAGCGAGGTGTCCCGGCTGGACCGGGGTGAGCTCGCCCCACACGAGCTCAGCCCGGACCTGGCCGAGGTCCTCGACCTGTGCGAGGAGTACCGGGTGGCGACCGGTGGCGCGTTCGACGTACGGCTGCCGGGGCGCGGGCTCGACCCCTGCGCGATGGTGAAGGGGTGGGCGGTGCAACGGGCCGCGGACCTGCTGACGGAGCGGGGGGCGCGGCGGCTCTGCCTCAACGCGGGCGGCGATGTGGCGGTGACCGGCGGGCCGTGGCGGGTAGGTGTACGCCATCCCGAGCGGGCCGACCGGCTCTGCGCGGTCCTGGAGGTCGGCGAGGGGGCGGTGGCCACGTCCGCGCGCTACGAACGTGGCGACCACATCCTCGACGGCCGCACCGGGCGCCCGGCGACGGGGCTGCTGAGCCTGACCGTCGTCGCGGCGTCCCTCACGGAGGCCGACGCCACCGCGACGGCGGCGTTCGCCATGGGGGTGGAGGGGGTCGAGTGGGCCGCGTCTCGGGAGGGGTGCGAGGTGTTCGCGGTCTCCGCGGATGGGAAGGTGCACCGGACTCCGGGGTTGCCGGTGGCGACGACGACCTGAGGAGCGGGTGTCGGCGCGCTTTGGGACTCGGGGCCGCGTGCAGTCGGGCGACTGCGGGTGGCTTGTGGTTGCTCGCGCAGTTCCCCGCGCCCCTTGGAGGGGTGAGCCCCGGTGCCGTATGTACCGGACGGCGGTCAGGTCGCCTTGGAGCTCGGGGCCGTCTGCTGTACGGCGACCGCGGGTGGCTTGTGGTTGCTCGCGCAGTTCCCCGCGCCCCTTGGAGGGGTGAGCCCCGGTGCCGTATGAACCGGACGGCGGTCGGGTCGCCTTGGAGCTCGGGGCCGTCTGCTGTACGGCGACCGCGGGTGGCTTGTGGTTGCTCGCGCAGTTCCCCGCGCCCCTTGGAGGGGTGAGCCCCGGTGCCGTATGAACCGGACGGCGGTCGGCTCGCCTTGGAGCTCGGGATCGCCTGTTGTACGGCGACCGCGGGTGGTTCGTGGTTGCTCGCGCAGTTCCCCGCGCCCCTGTTCGAAAATGCGTTGCGGGGTGTGGTCGGCGGCGTCGACAGTGGCGCCATGACGATGACGCACTCCGCCGCGCTGCCGGCCGGCATGACCGTACGCCCGGCATGTCTTGATGACGCGGTGGCGGTGTGTGCCCTGCTCAACGAGGTCGACCGGCTGGAGATCGGCCGGGCCGAGACCGAGCTCGCCGAGGTCCAGGCGGATCTGAAGCATCCGGAGGTGGACCTGGAGCGGGACTCCTGGCTGCTGTTCGACGGGGACCGGCTCGTCGGGTACGGCCTGATGTGGGACGAGTCGGGCGGTGAACGCATCGACATGGACCACTACGCGCTGCCGGACCGACCGCTCGGCGCCCTGCACCTTTTCGAGCTGATGGAGGCCCGCGCCGCCGAGCGGGCCGCGGCCAACGGGGCGGACCGCGCGGTCGTGCACCTGCACCTCAACATCGCGCCCACCACGGACCTGGACGCCCTGCGCGGCCGGGGCTGGCGCCCTGTCCGCCGCTACCACGTGCTGGACCGGCCCCTCTCCCCCGCCGACACCATCCCCACCCCGCCGCCCGGCGTGACGCTGCGGCCGTGCGCGGACGAGGCGGACCGCCGGCAGACCCACGCCCTGCTCCAGGCCTCGTTCGCCGACCACTTCGACTTCCAGCCGCGCACCTACGAGCAGTGGCTGGACGACATCGACGCCGAGAACGCCGACTGGTCGCTGATCTGGATCGCGCACGTCGACGGACTCGGCGACGCGGCGGTCCTGCGCACCCGCGACGACCGTACGACCATGGCGTGGATCTCCTCCCTCGGCGTCCTCGCCGAGGCCCGCGGCCGGGGTCTCGGCAGCCAGCTGCTGCGCCACGCCTTCGGCCACTACGCGGCGCGCGGCCGCGACCGCATCGGCCTCGGTGTCGACACCGACAACAGCTCCGGCGCCCTCGCGCTGTACGAGCGGCACGGCATGAAGCTGGACTTCGCCGTCGACACCTGGGAGCTCGTCCGCCCCGCGGCGTGAGCGGGGGCGGCACTGTCGACAAAGCGTTGAATCGGTAGCACGGCATCACCTCAACGCGGCTGCTCACCACGGTTCTCACCGAGCGGCGATCCGACTTGTTCGACAGGTCGGACATGGTTCGAAACCTCTTGACGGCCCGCCACGCCTCGATTGACACTCTCGCAACACGACGTCACACAGCCGAAACGGCGGAGCACCCAGGGACGGGGTCCTTCGCCCTCGGCCGTCCCCCTTTTCCTGGTTTCGCCCCCCTCATCAGCCGTGCTCTCAGCAGGGAAACACCATATGACGTACATCGCAGGTCCACGCGGCCGCGCGAGACGCCGGGCAGGCCGGCTCGCCGGGTTGACCGCCGCGTCACTGCTCCTGGGCCTCGCCGGACCGGTCGCCCCCGCCGTCGCGGACGGCGCGGACCTCACCGACGGCCTGGCCCTCTGGTACAAGCTCGACGCCACCTCCGGCACCACGGTCACCGACGCCTCCGGCAACGGCCGGGACGGCACGGTGAACGGCACCGCCGGCTGGACGGGCGACGGCCAGGGCCTGACGTTCAACGGTTCGGACACCTATGTGAAGGTGCCGAACGACGTCATGAAGGGCATGAACTCCATCAGCGTCTCCATGGACGTGCTGATGGACGAGTCGCAGGCCGGCCCGTACTTCATCTACGGCTTCGGCAACACCAGCGCCGGCACGGGCAACGGCTACCTCTTCGCCACCGGCAACTCGCTGCGCACCGCCATCGCGTCCGGGAACTGGTCGACCGAGCAGAACACCCGGCCCGGCGACTCGCACAACCTGACGCGCTCGGTGTGGAAGCAGCTCACGTACACGCAGACCGGCACCACGGGCGTGCTGTACGAGGACGGCGTCGAGGTCGGCCGCAACACCTCCGTCACCACCACGCCGGGCTCGATCGGCTCGGGCACCACGACCGCCAACTACATAGGCAAGTCGGTCTACACGGGGGACAAGCTCTTCAAGGGCAAGATCCGTGACTTCCGGGTGTACGACCGCGCCCTCGCCGCCACCGAGGTCGAGCAGCTCTCGCTCCCCGTGGCCGTCCAGGGCGTCGCCGCCGACAAGGCCGCTCTCACCCTTGGTGACACGAGTGCGGTGACCGCCGACCTGGACCTGCCGAAGACCGGTACGGCCGGGGGCTCCTCCATCAGCTGGAAGAGCGACAACACCTCGGTGGTCGCGGACTCCGGCGCGGTGACCCGCCCCCCCGCCGGTGAGCCGAACGGCCACGCCACCCTCACGGCGACCCTGAAGCGGGGCTCCGTGACGGACACCAAGACCTTCGAGGTCACGGTCCTGCCGTCGTTCGACGACACCGCGGCCGTCAAGCAGGCCGCCGAGTCGCTGACCGTCCACAACGCCGACGACGCCCGCGGCAACCTCACGCTCCCGACGTCCGGCGACTTCGGCACCAAGGTGTCGTGGTCCTCCGCGGACCCGGACGTCGTCACCGACGACGGTGTGGTGCACCGCCCGGCGCACGGCGACGGCGGCACGACCGCCGAACTGACCGCGACCGTCACCAAGAACGACGCGAAGACCACCCGCGCCTTCACCGTGAAGGTGCCGGAGCTGCCGAAGAAGGAAGCCCGCAAGGGCTACATGTTCAGCTACTTCACCGGCGAGGGCACCTCGGACGGCGAGCAGCTCTACTTCGCGCTCAGCAAGGGCAACGACCCGCTGAAGTGGCGTGAGCTGAACGACGGCAAGCCCGTCCTCACCTCGTCGCTCGGCGAGAAGGGCCTGCGCGACCCGTTCATCATCCGCTCCCCCGAGGGCGACAAGTTCTACCAGATCGCCACCGACCTGAAGATCTACGGCAACGGCGACTGGGACCGCTCGCAGCGCTCCGGCAGCAAGTCCATCATGGTGTGGGAGTCCACCGACCTGGTGAACTGGACCAACCAGCGCCTGGTGAAGGTCTCCCCCGACGCGGCCGGCAACACCTGGGCCCCCGAGGCGTACTACGACGAGAAGCTCGGCGAGTACGTCGTCTTCTGGGCGTCGAAGCTGTACGACAACGAGGCGCACACCGGCGACACGTACAACCGCATGATGTACGCGACGACCCGCGACTTCTACACGTTCAGCGAGCCCAAGGTCTGGATCGACCGCGGCTACTCGGTCATCGACTCCACGGTCATCCAGCACGACGGCACGTACTTCCGCCTCTCCAAGGATGAGCGGAACAACAGCTCCTCCACCCCCAACAGCAAGTTCATCTTCGAGGAGAAGAGCGACTCGCTGCTCGACCTGTCCTGGGACCCGGTCGCCGAGGGCATCGGCAAGGGCGCGATGAGCGCGGCCGAGGGCCCGCTGGTGTTCAAGTCGAACACCGAGGACAAGTGGTACGCGTTCCTCGACGAGTTCGGCGGACGCGGCTACATCCCCTTCGAGACCACCGACCTCGCCTCCGGCGTGTGGACGCCGTCCGGCTCGTACGACCTGCCCGCCAAGCCCCGGCACGGCACGGTGCTGCCGGTGACGCAGGCCGAGTACGACCGGCTGCTGAGCACCTACCAGCCGGACCAGATCGTCAAGAGCGTCGAGGACATCAAGGTCGACACGCGCATCGGTGACGCCCCGGTGCTCCCCGCCACCGTCATCGCCGAGTACGCCGACGGCACCAAGAAGCCCATCGCGGTCACCTGGGCCGACGTGGACGCGTCGAAGTACGCGCAGGCCGGCACGTTCACGGTCGAAGGCACCCTGCCGGGCGACGCCACGATCGGGGTCCGCGCCGAGGTCACCGTCTCCGAGAAGGGCCCGGACGTCCCGACGGACCTGGTCCTGCACTACGGCTTCGACGAGACCGGCGGCAGTATCGTCCGCGACTCCAGCGGCCACGGCTACCACGGCACCTATGTCCGTACGCCCGACTTCGGGACCGGTGTCGACGGCGGCTCGTTCAAGATGTCCGGCGGCAACAGCGGCTCCAATTCGCCGTACGTGAAGATCCCGAACGGGGTCCTCAAGGGCGCGAACGGCGTCACCGTCTCCACGTACGTCAAGTGGAAGGGCGGCGACAACTTCCAGTGGCTGTTCGGCCTCGGCCCCGACAGCAACAAGTACCTCTTCGCCACCCCGTCCAACGGCGCCGGGAAGCTGTTCTCCGCGATCACCAAGGCCACCTGGTCCGGTGAGAAGCAGATGATCGGCGGCTCCCCGCTCACCCAGGGCGAGTGGAAGCACCTCACGGTCACGCTGAACGGCGCGACGGAGACGGCGATCCTCTACGTGGACGGCGCCGAGGTGGCCCGCGTCAACGGTGTCACCATCAAGCCGTCCGACCTGTACGACTCCGCCAAGGACTACTCCGGCTACATCGGCAAATCCATGTACGCCCCGGACCCGTACTTCGGGGGCGAGGTCGACGACTTCCGGATCTACAACCGGGCCCTGTCGCCCGCCGAGGTCCTGGAGCTCGGCGGCAACACCACCGGGATCGCCGCGGCGACCCACCCGGCGCTCAAGGTCGACGCGATCATCGACGACAAGGACAGCAAGATCGTCCTGCCGCTGACCGAGGGCAGCGACATCACCGCCCTGGCACCGGAGTTCACCCTGGCCCACGGCGCGACCATCAGCCCGGCCTCCGGCACCCTGCGCGACTTCAGCGAGCCGAGGACGTACGAGGTCACCGGCTCGGACGGCAAGAAGCGCACCTGGACGGTCTCGGCACTGATCATGAAGAGCCCGGTCCTGCCGGGTCTCAACGCCGACCCGAACATCGTCCGCTTCGGCGACACCTTCTACATCTACCCGACCACCGACGGCTTCGAGGGCTGGAGCGGCACGCAGTTCAAGGCGTACTCCTCCAAGGACCTGGTCCACTGGAAGGACCACGGCGTCATCCTCGACCTCGGTCCTGACGTCTCCTGGGCCGACAGCCGGGCCTGGGCGCCGACCATGGAGGAGAAGAACGGCAAGTACTACTTCTACTTCTGCGCCGACGCCAACATCGGTGTCGCGGTCTCCGACTCGCCGACCGGCCCGTTCAAGGACGCGCTGGGCAAGCCGCTGCTGAAGGCGGGCGACCGCCCCGGCCAGATGATCGACCCGGCGGTCTTCACCGACGACGACGGCCAGTCGTACCTCTACTGGGGCAACGGCCGCGCCTACGTGGTCCCGCTGGGCGACGACATGGTCTCCTTCGACGCCTCGAAGGTCACCGACATCACGCCGAGCGGCTACAACGAGGGCACCTTCGTCATCAAGCGCAAGGGCACCTACTACTTCATGTGGTCGGAGAACGACACACGTGACGAGAACTACCGGGTCGCCTACGCCACCGGCTCCTCGCCCACCGGTCCCTGGACCAAGCGCGGCGTGATCCTGGAGAAGGACCTCTCGCTCGGCATCAAGGGTCCCGGCCACCACTCCGTGGTCCAGGTCCCGAACACCGACGACTGGTACATCGCCTACCACCGCTTCGCCATCCCCGGCGGAGACGGCACCCACCGCGAAACCACCATCGACAAGATGGAGTTCGACGCCGACGGCCTGATCAAGAAGGTCGTCCCGACCCTCGGCAGCATCGACCCGGTCACCATCGCCCGGGCCGGCCAGGACGCCCAGGGCAAGGAGGGCGAGCGCATCCAGCTCGACGGCACCGTCTCCGGGGCGGGCACCCCCCAGTGGAAGGTCGAGGTGGGCGCACCCTGCGTCTTCGCCGACGCCTCCGCCGCGCGGACGACGATCACCTGCGCCGACAACGGCATCTACACGGTGACCCTGACCGGTGGCCGCAGCAGCGACAAGGCCACCGTGACCGTCACCAACGCGGCCCCGGTGATCACCTCCGCGACCGGGCCGAAGTCGCCGGTGGCGGCGGGCAAGGGCACCTCGGTCACGGCGAAGTTCACCGACCCGGGCACCGCCGACAAGCACACCTGCAAGGTCGACTGGAAGGACGGCACCAAGCCCACCGCCGGCAAGGTCACCGCCGGCGTCTGCAAGGCCGAGCACGTCTACCGCAAGGCCGGTATCCACCGCCCGGTGGTCACGGTCACCGACGACGACGGCGCCTCGGACACCGCCAAGCTCCCCGAGCTGATCGTCTACGACCGCGCCGCGGGCTCCGCGACCGGTGCCGGGACGTTCACCTCCCCGAAGGGGGCCTACCCGGCCAAGGCCGCTCTGACCGGCAAGGCGGCCTTCTCCTTCCTCGCCAAGTACACGAAGAGCGCCACCGTCCCCACGGGCAAGGCCTCCTTCGACTTCGGCGCGGCGAGGCTGAAGTTCCGCTCCACGGGCTCCGACTGGCTCGTGGTGACCGGTGACAAGGCCGTCTACCAGGGCTCCGGCAAGGTCGGCGGCGCGAGCGGCTACGCCTTCCGGATCACCGCGACCGACGGCCCGGACACCTTCAAGATCAAGATCTGGAAGAAGTCCACCGGCAAGGTCGTCTACGAGAACACCAAGGCCGCGAAGACGACGGGAATCAGCGTCGGCCGCTAGGCGATGAACCGCTTTACCGAGGGGCGCCCGGACATGTTCCGGGCGCCCCTCGCCACGTCGGCGGCCGGAACGTACGAGGGCCGGACCCGCGTGTATCGGGGGGCATCGCCCGCGTGTGTCGGGGGCATCGCCCGCGTGTGTCGGGGGCATCGCCCGCGTGTGTCGGGGGCGTCGGGAATCCCACCGCCCCCAGAACGTTGAACCCCATGTGACC
This sequence comes from Streptomyces ossamyceticus, assembly GCF_001418475.1. Taxonomy (GTDB): domain Bacteria; phylum Actinomycetota; class Actinomycetes; order Streptomycetales; family Streptomycetaceae; genus Streptomyces; species Streptomyces ossamyceticus. The sequence goes on from NZ_LIQX01000182.1 coordinate 27,380, forward strand.
TCCGTGCTCTCCTCGACCCGTTTCTCCGTCCTCGACCGCTCCCGCGTCCGGGAGGGCCATGCCGCGCCCGAGGCCCTGCGGGACACCGTGCGGCTGGCGCAGGACGTGGAGAGGCTGGGCTTCCACCGGTTCTGGGTCTCGGAGCACCATGGGGTGCCGGGGGTGGCCGGGTCCGCGCCGACGGTGCTGGCGGCGGCCGTCGCGGCGGCCACCCGCACGATCCGGGTGGGCACCGGTGGAGTGATGCTGCCCAACCACCGGCCCCTGGTCGTGGCCGAGCAGTTCGGCGTGCTGGAGTCCCTGTTCCCGGGGCGCGTCGACATGGGCCTCGGCCGCTCCGTGGGCTTCACCGACGGCGTCCGCAGGGCGCTGGGCCGGGACAAGGACGCCGCCGACACGGACGACTTCGCGGCGCAGCTCGACGAGCTGCTCGGCTGGTTCCTCGGGCCCTCCCCGACCGGCGTGCACGCGCGTCCCCCGGAGGGCCTGTCCGTGCCGCCGTTCGTCCTGGCGATGGGTGAGGGCGCGTCGATCGCCGCGCGGGCGGGCCTGCCGATGGTGATCGGCGACCTCCGCACCCGGGACCGGATGCTGCGCGGCATCGAGCGGTACCGCGCCGAGTTCCGGCCGTCGGTCTGGGCGGCGGAGCCGTACGTCGTCGTCTCCGGCACGGTCGCCGTCGCCGCGACCCCGCAGGAGGCTCACCGCATCCTCCTGCCCGAGGCGCGGGCGATGGCGTACTCCCGCACCCACGGCACGTTCCCGCCGCTCGCTCCCGCGGAGGGGATCGAGCGGCGGACCATGACGGCCAAGGAGCGCGGCCTCTACGAGTCGGGGCTCACCGGCCACGTCTTCGGCACCGAGGAGCAGGTCGCGCACGAACTGGAGTCGGTGATCAAGGAGACGGGAGCCCAGGAGGTGCTGGTCACGACCAGTACGTACGACCGTGCGGCGCTGCTGGACTCCTACCGGAGGCTCGCCCTGATCGCGGGCCTCGGCAGCACCTCCTGAGCGCCCTCGCGCCCTTGCGTGACATGCGCGGTCATGGCCTCCACATCGGTGACCGCCGCCTGCGCGGCCGCCGCCAGGGCCCGCCGGTCGGGGTGGGTGCCCGGGCCGATCAGGGGCCGTACGTCCAGTTCGGCGACGACTGCGCGTGCGGTGACCACGCGCCACACGGACGCGAGGAGCGGGTCGTCCCCGACGTAGGCGGGCGCGGTGCTGGCCCCTCCCCCGGCGCACCGGTAGCGGACGCGCACCGGCTGTACGGGGACGCCCGCGTCGAGCGCGGCCTGGAACACGGCCCGGCGGAAGCGCCCCCGGGCCCGGCCGCACCAGGTGCTGCCCTCGGGGAACACGGCGACCGCCGTGCCGGCGCGCAGCACGTCGGCGATGCGGGCGACCGTCCCGGGCAGGGCCCGGATGCGGTCCCGTTCGATGAAGAGGGAGCCGCCCCGCTCGGCGAGGGTGCCGGCGACGGGCCAGCGCCGGATGTCGGACTTGGCGAGCATCCGCGCGGGGCGGATGGCCGCGAGGAGCGGTACGTCCAGCCAGGAGATGTGGTTGGCGACGAGGAGGAGGCCCCCGGCGGGCGGGGCGGTGCCGGTGATCCGTACCTGGACGCCCGAGGCCCGGACGATCCATCGGCACCAGCGCCGTATCGCGCCCGCCGGGATGCGGGGGCCGAGGCCGCTCAGGAGGATCCCGGCGAGGATCAGCGCCAGGACCGCGGTGAGCCGGAGCACGGCCCGTGGCGCGGCGGCGGTCGGCCGCGCGGTGTCCACGCATGCCCGCGGGGTGCAGGGCGCGCCGGGCAGCCACACGCTCATCGCGTCAGGCCGCCGGGACGAGGGAGAGGAAGTGCCGCAGGTAGCGGGCGTTGACGCGGCGCATCGGCAGCAGGACGTACAGGTCGGCGACGCCGAAGTCGGGGTCGTGCGCGGGCTCGCCGCACACCCAGGCGCCGAGCCGCAGGTAGCCGCGCAGCAGCGGGGGCAGGTCGATGCGCTCGGCGGGGGCCTCCGCCTCGGGGGTCCACGGCAGCAGCGGGCGGACGCGGTACTCCTCCGGGGCCAGGTACTTGTCCTTCACCCGGTCCCAGGTGGCGGTGGCGAGGGCGCCGCCGTCGGTGAGGGGGACGGAGCAGCAGCCGGCGAGCCACTCGTGGCCGTGGTCGAGCATGTAGCGGGCGATGCCGGCCCAGATGAGGCCGATGACGGCGCCGTCCCGGTGGTCGGGGTGCACGCAGGAGCGGCCGACCTCGACGAGGTCCGGGCGGATCGCGTCGATGCGGCCGAGGTCGAACTCGCCCTCCGAGTACAGCCGTCCGGCGACGGCGGCGCGCTCGGGCGGCAGTAGCCGGTAGGTGCCGACGACCTGCCCGGTCAGGGTCTCCCGGACCAGGAGGTGGTCGCAGTAAGCGTCGAAGGCGTCGATGTCGAGGCCCGGCTGCGGGCCGGTCAGCAGGGCGCCCATCTCGCCGGCGAACACGTCGTGCCGCAGGCGCTGCGCGGCGCGTACGTCGGCCTCGTCGCGGGCGAGGGTGACGGTGTAGCGGGTGGGGACCGCTGACGGGGAGGGCAG
>NZ_LIQX01000183.1 GCF_001418475.1 Streptomyces ossamyceticus
CCCACCCACCCGCACCCGGCACACCCACGCGCACCCCCGAGCTCACCCCCCGCTCCCACGGCGGAGCCGCTCGCGGTGAACCCCCTACGATGGGGTGCATGACCGCTTCGCCTGGCCGCCGCCGTGTCCTCCTCGCCGCTCCGCGCGGCTACTGCGCGGGTGTCGACCGTGCCGTGATCGCCGTCGAGAAGGCCCTCGAGCAGTACGGGGCCCCGATCTACGTCCGCCACGAGATCGTCCACAACAAGTACGTCGTGCAGACCCTGGAGAAGAAGGGCGCCATCTTCGTCGAGCAGACGGAAGAGGTCCCCGAGGGCAACATCGTGATGTTCTCGGCGCACGGCGTGGCCCCCACCGTCCACGAGGAGGCGGAGCGCGGCAGGCTCGCCACCATCGACGCGACCTGCCCCCTGGTCACCAAGGTCCACAAGGAAGCGATCCGCTACGCGGGCGAGGACTTCGACATCCTGCTGATCGGGCACGAGGGCCACGAGGAGGTCATCGGCACCTCCGGCGAGGCCCCGGACCACATCCAACTCGTCGACGGCCCCGGTGACGTCGAGAAGGTCGAGGTCCGCGACCCGTCGAAGGTCGTCTGGCTCTCCCAGACCACGCTCTCCGTCGACGAGACGATGGAGACCGTCGGCGCCCTCAAGGAGAAGTTCCCGCTGCTCGTCTCGCCGCCGAGCGACGACATCTGCTACGCCACGCAGAACCGTCAGCTCGCCGTGAAGCAGATGGGCGCGGAGGCCGAGCTGGTCATCGTCGTCGGCTCCCGCAACTCCTCCAACTCCAAGCGGCTCGTCGAGGTCGCCAAGCTCGCCGGCTCCCGCGAGGCCTACCTCGTGGACTTCGCGAGCGAGATCGAGGAGGCCTGGCTGGAGGGCGTGGAGACCGTCGGTGTCACCTCGGGCGCCTCCGTGCCGGAGGTCCTCGTCGAGGAGGTCCTGGAGTGGCTCTCCCAGCGGGGTTACGAGGACGTCGAGCTGGTCAAGGCCGCCGAGGAGTCGATCACCTTCTCGCTGCCGAAGGAGCTGCGCCGCGATCTGCGCGAGGAGGCGGCCGCCCTGGTCGCCGAGCGCACCGGACAGGGCGCCGCGGGCGCCTGAGCCCCACTGCCCCCGTACGGCCCCGGAACGTGAAGGTTCCGGGGCCGTACGCGTACGGCGACGTGAGGGTTCCGGGGGCGGGCTGCGGCCTGGCGGCCCCTGGCCGTGACTGTCAGTCGTACGACGTAACGTAGGGCCATGCACATCTTCGGCGTGGACATCGGTGGATCCGGGATCAAGGGCGCTCCCGTGGACCTGGACCTGGGCGACCTGGCGGACGAGCGGTACAAGGTGCTGACCCCGCACCCGGCGACTCCGGACGCGGTGGCCGACGGGGTGAAGGAGGTCGTCGACCACTTCGGCTGGACCGGCCCGGTCGGCATCACCTTCCCCGGCGTGGTCACGGGCGGTGCCACGATCCGTACGGCGGCCAACGTCGACAAGGGCTGGATCGACGTTGACGCGCGCGCCCTGCTCGGCGACCGGCTCGGCGGCCTCCCGGTCACCGTGGTGAACGACGCGGACGCGGCGGGCGTCGCCGAGGTGCAGTTCGGCGCCGGGCGCGACCGTCAGGGCACGGTCATCATGCTGACCTTCGGCACGGGCATCGGCAGCGCCGTCTTCAGCGACGGCGTCCTCGTGCCCAACACGGAGCTGGGCCATCTGGAGCTGGGCGGCCACGACGCGGAGACCCGCGCCTCCACGAAGGCCAAGGACGACCACGAGCTGACCTGGGAGCACTGGGCCAAGCGCGTCACCAAGTACCTCGCTCATGTGGAGATGCTCTTCTCCCCGGAGCTGTTCATCATCGGCGGCGGCGTCAGCCGCAAGTCCCACAAGTTCCTGCACCTGATCGAGGGCATCCAGGCCGAGATCGTGCCGGCCCAGCTCCAGAACAACGCGGGCATCGTGGGCGCGGCGATGCGGGCGGCGAAGGCGGGCTGATCCCCCGGTTTCAGGGCCGGTCCGGGTCTCTTCCGATC
>NZ_LIQX01000184.1 GCF_001418475.1 Streptomyces ossamyceticus
GGGGAGTAGGAGGGGACCGGCGTCGAGGAGGGTGAGCGATCAGGACGTCTTCGGGCGGGGGAGGAACTCCCTCACCCGAGCGAGGAGTTCGGCAGCGCCGTCGAGCCCCCTCGTCACCGCCGTGGCCAGCCACGCCTCCGCCTCCTCCGTCTGCCCCCGATCGGCGAGCATGGCACCGAGGTTGAGCGCGGCCCGGGGGTGCCCGGCCTCGGCTGCCTTGCGGCACCAGAACTCCACGTGCGCGTGGTCGCCGCCCCGTTTGGCGAGGTAACTGGCGAAGCCGAACGACGTCTTCGCGTCCGCCTCCTGTGCGGCCCGATGCCACCATTGCTCGCCCTCCTCGTGATCACTCGGTCCGGTGAGGAGCAGGAGGCCCAACAGGAAAGCAGCTTCGGGCCGTTCCCCTGCGATGGGACGGAGTCTCTCCGCCCCGCGATCCGGCCGTGCGAAGTCGATGAGTTGGTCGGCGACTTCCAGGGCGGCCTGGGGATGTCCTGCGTCGGCGGCCTGGCGCAGCCAGGAAGCGGCCTCTTCCGTCTCGCCTCGATCGGAAAGCAGACGGCTGAGATTGAAGGCGGAGACGGAGAATGCGGGGGCGGAGACGCGCCACCAGCGCGCCGCTTCGTCGAGGTTCCCGTCGATGAAGTATTGCGTGCCAAGGTTGTGGGCGGCATCAATGCGGCCAGTGTCGGCCATCCACCGCAGAAGGGTTCGCACCACGTGTGTCATGCCCGCCTGTCGGACCACGGCGACGTAGGAGTAGATCTCCTCGGTGTTGTCGGGGGCGCTCAGTAGTTCGAGGAGGAGCGTTCGGGCTTCCGAGGAGCGGTCGTCCTCGATCAGCAGGCCGATCAGATTGAGGCGGGCTTTGATGTCTCCACCGGTTGCGGCCCGTCGGAACATCTCCTCGGCGAGGCCAAGGTCCCCGTCCGCGCGATGTAGGGCGCCGAGATTGTTGAAGGAACCGAGATACCCAGCTTCACCTGCACGTCGGTGCCATTTCTTGGCCTCGTCGAGGTCACCCCGATCAGCCAGCCACGCACCAAAGTTGAACATCGCGACCCTGTGACCGGCCTCGGCCCCCTTGGCGTACCAGACCGCGCCCTCGGCCTGGTCGCCTCGTCGGCTGAGGAGAACGCCGAGTTCGTTGGCGGCCTCCGCATTGCCCGCTTCCGCGGCCATCCGCCACCACTTCTCGGCGTCAGCGAGGTCGCCACGCTCCTCAGCGGCGTTGCCCAGGATCTCTGCGGCTCGATCGTGGCCACGCTCGGCGGCTCGGCACAGCCACAGTTCGGCTTGGTCGTCACCGCGCAGGCGCAACAGGTGACCGAAGACGTACATCGCTTCCGTGTCACCCGCCATAGCGGCTCTCCGCCACCACGGTTCCGCCTGCCCGCTGTCACCACGCTGATGCAGGAGCGTCGCAAGGGTCCTGATGGCAGGGACATAGCCGCCCTCCGCAGACCTTCGCAACCAAGTCTCCGCCTGCTGTTCGTCTTTCTGGGCTCCGGGATGCCGGAAAAGGTTGTAGGCGGCCGCCGGCAGCCCCGCCTCCGCAGACGCCAGCCACCATGCCCTGGCCTCGTCGGCCTCGCCTCGAACCAGCAGGACCACTCCGAGGTTGAGCTGCGCGACGGGACTCCCGGTCTCGGCCAGAGGGCGCAGCAACGCTTCGATCCCCGCCAAGTCCTTCATCTGGAAGAGTTGCGCCGACGCATAGTTGACGATCGCTTGCTGGCTCCCTGCCTCCACAAGCGGACGCCACGCTTCCTCTGCGAGCGCCCATTGCCCACTGAGGGACGCCGTCTGCGCGATCAGCGGGCGCGTACGGTCGTCCGCCTGCCTCAGGGCCGTGCGCCACACCTCTTCCGGGACGTCCGGCGCGTCGGGGTCGCGGGCCACGGAGTCGACGAGGTAGTCGAAGGGCCGCTTGGCGTTCTCCTCCTCGCCCTCCATCAGCAGGCTGGCGACGCCGTAGCGGATGCGGGTGGCCCAGGTGACGGCGTCGGCGTAGGGCTCGGGGCGCAGGGCGGGGCCGCCGAGGGCGGTGAGGTAGCGCTCGTGCACCTCGCGCAGCAGGGTCTCCGGAAGGTCGCCGATGAGGCCGATGCGGGCGAGGTCCACGGCTGCCGCGACGAGCGCCGCGCCCCGTGGATGGCCGCCCCTGGTGGTGGCGCGCTCGGCGCGGCGCCATTCGCCGAGGAGTTCCGGTCCGGCCGCCAGGTACTCGGCGATCCCATGGGTGCCGTGCCGGGCGTGGGCCTCGACGAGGCGACTGTCGTCGGTCTCGGCCACCCGGTCGAGTTCGGTGTCGCTCCACAGCCGCCGGACGACGACCGGTTCCACCATGTTGAGGACGCGCAGTCCCCTCTCGGCGGCCATACGGCCGGCGAGACCCTCGCCGTCGGCACCGTCGGCCGCCTCGCGCAGGGTGTCGTAGCGCTCGTCCCGCAGGGTCGCCAGCACCACGAGCCCGGCGTCGGCCAACGCCGACAGCAGGGACGGTTCGAGGCCGCCTGGGCCGAGGTAGTGCTCCAGGTCGTCGAGCCAGAGCACGTGCCGGTCGTAGGCGGGGCCGCCCGCGGGCGGCCGTAACACGCGGAGGTCGGCGCCCCAGGGCGGGGCGAGGAGCAGGTGTCCGGGCAGGACGGCCCGTGCCGCTTCGAGGGCGGTGCGGCTCTTGCCCGCGGTCGAGTCGCCGGTGAGCAGCACCAGCCCGCCCCAGGCGGCCGCCTTCCTCAGCCGGTCCCGCACCCGGTCGTCGATGTCGCGGCGGACGTAGGGCGGCAGCGTCGACGCGTCCGCGCCACCGACGCGGGCTCGATGGACGCCCAGTCCGAGGGGGTCGGTGTCGCGCACGGGCTGCCAGGTGCCGAGGGCGGCGACCGCCTCCGTTTCGGCGGCGGCGTACGGGGCGAGGTCTCCTCTCCCGTACTGCGTCGCGATGCCTCCGGTGGCGGCGAGGACATGGGCGGGCTCGTCGGGCAGCCGGGGCACCAGCACACCGGCATACGAATCCCCGGTGCCCCCGCCTGCCGCAGACCGGCCGGCGCCCGCGAGGGGACCGGGGGCCGACGACGCGGCGTTGCCGGTGGCCGAGGACCGGCTGGAGCCGATAGCCGAGGGCCCGGCAGAGCCGGTGACCGAAGACCGGGAAGAGGCGGCAGTCGACGGTCCGGCAGAGCCGGTGACCGAGAGCCGGGAAGAGGCGGCAGCCGACGGCCCCGCAGAGCCGGTGACCGAGGACCGGGTGGGGCCGAGGGCCGAGAGCGCGGCCGGGGCGGTGCCCGGCGGCGCGGCGGGGCAGGTGGCAGGCGGCGCTGCGAGCAGCGTGCGCAGTTCCTCGGCGGCTCTGACGCGCTCCGCCGGGTCCAGGTGCTCCAGGCGTTCCTCGAAGCGGGTCTGCCAGGCGGCCTCCTGGCGGATGCGGGTGGTGTCGTCGGGAGCGGGCGCCGACGTCAGGGCGGCGGCGGTCCTGTCCAGGCGGTCCAGCTCGGCCCGTTCCCGCTCGGCGTCACCGCGGGCGAACCACGCGGCCACGGCCCGCCGCAGCCCGGCCCAGGCGTCCGTGTGCGTGCCCGTGCTGCCACCCGCCGCCCGTACGACCGCCGTTCCCCCGGCCGCGGTCAGTGCCGCCCACGACTGTTCCGGCATCCTCGTCCCCTCCCCCGGCCGCCGACCTCGCCAGAACCGTATTACCCGCTCCGGGGCCGCGCAGCGGTATCGGGGGAGAACCGCCCACGCCGGACGGTGTCCCCGAGCGGGGGAAGTGGCCGGAACCGGCGAATCGATGGAAAAGAGGGTCGCTTTCCCAGCAGAAAGGGTCCTACAATTCCATGGGTAGGATCCCGTATTCTTCTGCCCGCTTCCACCTTCCCTAAACGCAAAGGTTTCGCGAACAACAAGGGGCGCGATCCGGGCGGGTTCCGTGAGGGTTACGCGCATGTGACGGACTCCACAGCGCGCCCTTTTTGCAAGGGTATTTCCGGGCAAAACCTCACAGGTCAACCACCTGCTTGCGCGCCCGCTCGCGCCCGCGTGATAACACAGGCAGCGCCCATTCGTAACCCCGAGCGGCGATGCAATTCGAAATTCCGCTGGGTAAATTCAAGCCGTATGACTGCCGCACAAGCAGACCTGCACATCGCACACCTGGAATCACAACCGGAAATCGCCGAGGGGATTCGAATCGACCGCCCGGACGTGGCGGACGGCAGCGCGCTGTGGCGTATCGCCGGGGACTCCGGCACCCTCGACCTGAACTCCTCGTACAGCTATCTGCTGTGGTGCCGGGACTTCGCGGACACCTCGGCGGTGGCCCGTGACGAGACGGGGGAACCGGTCGGTTTCGTGACCGGGTACGTACGGCCCGAGCGGCCGGACACCCTCCTCGTGTGGCAGGTGGCCGTCGACGAGACGCACCGCGGGCGCGGACTCGCCGGGGCACTGCTGGACGGACTCGCCGCACGGGTCGCGCGACAGCACGCGCTGACCGCCGTCGAGACCACCATCACCCCGGGCAACACCGCCTCGGAACGGCTGTTCGCCGCGTTCGCCGAACGCCACGGCGCGAGCGTCGAGCGCACGGTCCTGTTCGAGGCGGGGGACTTCCCCGACGGCCCGCACGAGCCCGAGGTGCTGCACCGCATCGGCCCGCTGTCCCCCTGAGCACCGGTCTCTTATACACA
>NZ_LIQX01000185.1 GCF_001418475.1 Streptomyces ossamyceticus
GAACGAACGGCTGCGCAGCCGCACCCGCGGTCACTGGACGGCGGCGGCCCTCCTGCGGGCGGCCTCGGCCGACGGCCACGCGGCGCTCGGCTGGGACGAGGCGGGCGCCCTGGAGCCCGGCGCGCTCGCCGACTTCACGACGATCGCGCTCGACTCCGTCAGGACGGCAGGCCCGCTTCCACGGCTGGGCGCGGAGACGGCTGTATTCGCCGCGTCGGCAGCAGACGTGTCGCACACGGTCGTGGGCGGTCGGCACGTCGTCCGGGACGGGGCGCACGCCCTCGTACCGGATGTGCCGAAGGCGCTCGCCGAGGCCGTCGCAGCCCTGCGCGGATGAGGCCCGCCCGCGCACCCGAAGCAGAGCCCGCACCCGACCCGACCGCCGACCAGGCCACCAAGGACGCCATGAGCAGCCCGACGACCGACAGCCCCGCCCACTCCGCGAGCACCGCCAGCACGCTCATCACCAACATCGCTGCCCTGGTCACCAACGACCCCTCTCTCGGCGACGGATCCCCTCTCGGCCTGATCCGGGACGCGGCACTCGTCATCGACGGTCAACGCGTCGCGTGGACCGGTGAACGAAGCAAAGCACCCGCCACTGACAATCGGGTCGACGCCGGTGGCCGGGCGGTGCTCCCCGGCTTCGTGGACTCCCACTCCCACCTCGTCTTCGCGGGCGACCGGACCGCCGAGTTCAACGCCCGCATGTCCGGCCGGGCCTACAGCGCGGGCGGCATCCGCACCACCGTCGCCGCCACCCGCGCCGCCACCGACGAGGAACTGGAGGCGAACCTCACCCGCTACCTGCGCGAGGCCCTCCGCCAGGGCACGACCACCATCGAGACCAAGTCGGGCTACGGCCTGACCGTCGAGGACGAGGCGCGGGCCCTGCGCATCGCCGCCCGGCACACCGACGAGGTGACCTACCTGGGCGCGCACATCGTGTCCCCGGACCACGCCGAGGACCCCGCTGGTCCCTCGGAGTATGTGGCCCTCGTCACCGGCGAGATGCTCGACGCCTGCGCCCCGTACGCCCGTTGGATCGACGTCTTCTGCGAGAAGGGCGCCTTCGACGGCGACCAGGCCCGCGCGATCCTCACCGCCGGCAAGGCCAGGGGACTGCACCCCCGCATCCACGCCAACCAGCTCTCCCACGGCCCCGGCGTCCAGCTCGCCGTGGAACTGGACGCGGCGAGCGCCGACCACTGCACCCATCTGACCGACGCCGACGTGGACGCCCTCGCCCACAGCCGTACGGTCGCCACCCTGCTGCCCGGCGCCGAGTTCTCCACCCGCGCCGAATGGCCGGACGCCCGCCGTCTGCTCGACGCGGGCGTCACCGTCGCCCTGTCCACCGACTGCAACCCGGGTTCGTCCTTCACGTCGTCGGTGCCCTTCTGCGTCGCGCTCGCCGTGCGGGACATGCGGATGACGCCGGACGAGGCGGTCTGGTCGGCGACGGCCGGGGGCGCGCGGGCGCTGCGCCGGGACGACATCGGCCGCCTCGCCCCGGGCGCGTACGCCGACCTGCTCCTGCTGGACGCGCCCAGCCATGTCCACCTCGCCTACCGGCCGGGCGTCCCCCTGGTCACCGGAGTGTGGCGCAGGGGCGTCCGCGAGGTCTGAGCGGGCGACCGGGGCCCGGACACAGTTCGGCCGGGTGCGGGAGGAACATGGCTCCTGCCGCACCCGGCCGAAATGTTTCGTCGGGGCCCATGCGTGCTACTCGTCGAGGGTCAGTCCCTTGCGCAGGCGGACCAGCGTGCGGGACAGCAACCGGGACACGTGCATCTGCGAGATGCCCAGCTCGTCCCCGATCTCGGACTGCGTCATGTTGGCGACGAACCTGAGGGAAAGGATCTGACGGTCGCGCGGTGCCAGCCCGGCGATCAGCGGCTTCAGGGACTCGACGTACTCGATGCCCTCCAGCCCGTGGTCCTCGTAGCCGATGCGGTCGGCCAGCGCGCCCTCGGAGTCGTCCTCCTCGGGCTGGGCGTCCAGCGACGAGGCGGTGTACGCGTTCGACGCGGCCATGCCCTCGACGACCTCGTCGTTCGTGAGACCCAGGCGCTCCGCCAACTCTCCCACTGTCGGAGCGCGATCGAGCTTCTGGGCGAGCTCGTCACCGGCCTTGGCCAGGTCGAGGCGGAGCTCCTGGAGCCTGCGCGGGACCCGCACGGACCAGCTCGTGTCACGGAAGAAACGCTTGATCTCGCCGACGATCGTCGGCATCGCGAAAGTGGGGAACTCGACGCCCCGGCTCAGCTCGAAGCGGTCGATGGCCTTGATCAGGCCGATCGTCCCGACCTGGATGATGTCCTCCATGGGTTCGCTGCGCGAGCGGAACCGGGAGGCGGCGAACTTCACGAGCGCGAGGTTCAGCTCCACCAGGGTGTTGCGGACGTATGAGTAGTCGTACGTGCCTTCCTCGAGCGATTCGAGGCGCTCGAAGAGGGTCTTGGACAGGGCCCGTGCGTCCACCGGCCCCACCTCGTCGTACGGGGGGATCTCCGGAAGGTCCGCGAGTGAGTCGCCCGATGGGTGGGCGATGTCGTCGAGACCGTCTTCCAGAGAGGGTGTCGACGTCGCCCTCTGGGTATGCGATTCGTCGAGCCGGGGTGACATGATGTCCTCCATCGTTCTCGGCATATGGCCGCCGATGCCAATACGTGCACTGCGGTGTGCGGCGCCTCCGAAGCCGGCCGTGTTGGTTGGTGTCACTACTAGGCCTACCCGGTTCCGGGACACCGTCGCAAGTGCCTCCTGTGGCGAAATGTCCATTTGCAGGTGATTGTTCGGGTGTCGGGGAGTGTGGAGAAGGCGTAGTGTTCGAGGGTGAGTCAGCAGCCACGACGGTCGGGAGAGATGACGGCATGGACCGTGGGACGGTCGGCAGCGCACAGTCGGGCCGGCTACGGGTCGAGGTGCGGGAAGAGGGCGCCAGCGCCGTCGTGACCCCGGCGGGTGAGCTCGATCACCACACCGCCGATCTGTTGCGCGAGCCGCTCGAAGGGTGCCTCGACAAGGGCTTCGCCCGCCTTGTGGTGGACTGCACACAACTGGAGTTCTGTGACTCCACCGGACTCAACGTCCTGCTGGGCGTCCGCCTCCGGGCGGAGGCCGCGGGCGGCGGGGTCCATCTGGCGGGGATGCTGCCGGCGGTCGCCCGGGTCTTCGAGATCACCGGCGCCGAGGCCGTCTTCACCGTCCACGACACCGTCGAGGCGGCTCTGTCCACCTAGGGGATTCCCCCTGAGCGCGTCGGTGGTCCGCCCCGCGGTCGGCCGGGCCGCCCGCGGGGGCTGCCCGCGTGTCACACAGTGACCGGCGGGTTACTGGCGTCACAGGTTTCGTGCCGAAAACGTGGGTGTTCTGACGGTTCGCTCGGGCAGGAGACATCCTGAACGGGTCGCAAGCGCCGGCCGACGGCTCGACGGCCACGACGGAAAGACGGATGGCACAACGGATGACAGCAGGAAAAAGCACGTGCGGCGGGCTCCGTTCCCGCACTCTTGAGTCCTGATACGTGAACTGGTGAATCGGTGAGGTGAAGCGCTGATGAGCACCACCCGGCCTGTCTCGCCGGGCGACCGCGGCCCTGAACCGGGTGTCGGCGGCGCTTCCGGGGCGCCCGGAGAGGACCGGCCCGCGGCGACGGCCGCCGGTCGCCGGTCCCGCCGGCTGAGCTTCGACGGCGAGAGCGGCGTGGTCCCGCTCGCCCGTGACTTCACCCGCCAGGCGCTGTACGAGTGGGGATGGCTGCCCGCCGCCACCGCCGACCAGCGGGCCGCGGCCGAGGACGTGCTGCTGGTGGTGTCCGAGCTGGTCACGAACGCCTGCCTGCACGCCGGGGGGCCCGCCGAGCTGTGGATCAGCTGCGACAACAAGGTGCTGCGCATCGAGGTCGCCGACCGGGGAGCCGGGAATCCGGCGCCGCGCACACCGCACCGGGCGGGACGGCCCGGAGGACACGGCATGTTCATCGTGCAGCGACTGTGCCTCGACTGGGGGGTCGTGCGGACGCCGGGTGCCTCCGGCAAGACCGTGTGGGCGGAACTGGGCGCTCCGGCCTGAGCCGGGCAGTTGCTCCGGGTGCTCCGGCCTGAGCCGGGCAGTTGCTCCGGGTGCTCCGGCCTGAGCCCGGCGGTCGCTTAGCGCGCCGCGGCCTGTGTCCATTACCGGTCTTGCGTGCCTCGGCCTGAGCCCAGCAGTTGCTCGCGCGTGGCCCCGGTGACGCCGTCGGCGACGGCCTGTGCCCAGTACCGGTCTCGTGTGCCCCGGCCTGAGTCCGGCACCGCCTTCGCGCGCCCCGTGGGCCCGGAGCGCCGCCCTGACGCACCGACACACATCCGACACTTGCGTGTGTCTTCCTTCCTCGGGACCCCCGGCGTACCTTGAGCGGCCGATCTGATGTTCCGTCAGAATGTGGGGTGCCGAGGTGTCGTACCGGACGTACCAGAAACGAACCGCCGCGCTCACGTCCCTCGTGGCCCTGGCCGGCGCGGCGGTGCTGATGGCCGCCCCGGTGGCCCATGCCGAGGTCGTGGACGTCACGTACAACTGCAAGACGCCGATCGGGGACAAGTCCGCGGTCTCGCCCATCGACATCAAGGGCGTGAAGCGGGGCGACGGCTACCGGATCACCATGTCGTGGCAGAAGGGCGTCTCGTCCAGCCCGGTGGAGCTGGGCAAGGGCGCGATGAGCCCGAGCGCCACGATCAAGCTGAGCGGCGCCGAGAGCGGGACGCTCACGGTCGCGGGACCGGCCAACCAGGAGGCCATTCCGGCCAACACCCCCATCAAGATCAATGACTTGAGCGGGACGTACACCCCGAAGAAGACCGGCAAGGTCGACTTCACCGCCGGTGTGCTCACCATCAAGGCCCTCGGGACGGTCACCACCTGCACCCCGGGCAACGACCCGGGGCCGTCGCTGACGTTGGACGTCACCGCGGCAGGCGGGGGCGGCTCCGACGGCTCCGGCGGATCGGCCTCCGGGGGGACGAGCGGTGCCGGCGGGTCCGGCGGTGAACTGCCACAGACCGGCCCGCTGGACTCGGCGGTCGCCCTCGGCACGCTCGGCGGCACGGTGCTCCTCGCGGGCGCCGCGGGCGCGCTGTGGCTGTCGCGCAGGAATCAGACCGCGCGCCGCTGACGGGAGCGGTGACGTGAGGAGTGCGCGGATTCCCGCGGCGGCGGCGGTCGCGCTCGCGCCCGTGCTCGCGCTGGCGTTGGCGCTCGGCGCGCCGCTCGGTGGCGGGGCGGGAACGGCCGTGGCGGCGGACGGGCCGGCCGTGACGCTGTCCAAGTCGCAGGCGGGGACGGGCGGTTCCCTCACCGTCACCGGCAGCGGCTGGCGGTCGAGGGCGCTGCTGATGATTCTGATCTGCGGTCGGTCGACGCCGTCGCGGGGTGTGTCGGGCGGCACCGACTCCTGCGCCAACGCCGACGGCCGGGCCGTGACGGCCGACGCCGAGGGCGACTTCAGCAGGCGAGTGCCGGTGGCGGAGCCGCCGGTGCCGTGCCCGTGCGTGGTGCGCGTCGCCACCATCACCGGGAAGAAGGCGGAGGCCTTCGCGGCCTTCCAGGTCGCCGGGCACTCGGTCGAGCCGCTGCCCCCGGAGGCCACCGGCGGACGGCTCTCCGTACTGACGGACACGGAGTTGAAGGGCACGAGCGGCCTGCTGACCTGGTTCGGGGCCCCGGCTACCCGCGAACTCGTCCTCACCGTCGGCAACGTGGGCGCCTCCCCGGTCGAGAATCCCGTCTTCCAGGTCGGCACCTCGCACGGGGTGTACGCGCCGCAGTGGGAGGACCACCAGTGGCGCGGCACCATCGCGCCGGGCCGCAAGGCGCGCGTCTCCCTGCCGGTGGAACTCGCCGCCGGGGCGCACGGCGACTACACCGTCTCCCTCACCTACGGCGGCAAGGTCCTCGCCGAACACCCCTGGGACGTGGGCCGCCCCTGGGGCGTCACCCTCTTCTGGCTCCTGCTCTGCCTCGTCGTCCCGGCCGCGCTGTTCCGCGTCGGGCTGGCGGTGGTGGACCGGTTCCGGCCGCGCCGCACCGCCTCCGGCCGACGGTCCCGCCGCCGATCACCGCTCCCCGGACTCACCCGCCGACTCCCTCGGTGGGGCGCCTCGACGGGCGCGCACGCCGAACCCCGCCCGTCGCCGGCCGGGGCCCGCACCACGTCTCGTACGACCCCGGCCCTGCCGTGGTTCACCCCGGACACCGATCCGGGGGCCACGACGGCCGGGGCGCTCTCCGCACCGAGGGAAGACAGCCCCACGACTCCGACCAGAGAGGGAAGCGCGTGAGAGCGCAGCGAAGAGCCAGTGCACTCGGGGTCGCCCTGATGCTCGGCGGGGCCGGTGCCCTGCTGGGGGTGGCGGCCGTGCCGGCGTACGCGGGCGAGGTGGCGTACGCGACGAAGTGCGTGCCGCCGCCGATCTCCGGACTGCCGCCCGTGGAGGGCACGACCAAGGTGGAGATCACCGCCCCGAAGTCGGCGAAGGTCGGCGACGAGGTCGAGGTGGTGTGGAAGTTCGTCCAGGCCGCGTCCAAGAACCCCGACCTCATCGACCTGCCTGCCAACACCGTCCAGCCGACCGGCACGCTCAAGGCCGCCGGGGCGCAGACCGCGGACATCGCCATGAAGGGCCCGCGCGAGAACCCCGCCATCCCCAAGGGCGCCGCCATGGTCCTCTCCACGATGAAAGGCACCCTGAAACTGACGGCACCCGGCGCGGTGACCCTGACCCCCGGCGCGTACGCCATCGACGTCTTCTCGACCCAGACCGCGTGCGCGCCGACCGTACCGGTGACCGCCGGGGCGACCATCGACGTCACGGGCGGTGGCGGTACTTCGGGCGGTACGAGCGGCACCACGGGCGGCAGCGGCACGAGCGGTACCACCGGCACCAGCGGAGGCACGTCGTCCGGCGGCACGACCGCGGGCGGTACGACGACCTCGGGCACGACGGCGGGCGGTACGACGACCTCGGGCACGACGGCGGGCGGTACGACGACCTCGGGCACGACTTCCGGCGGCACGACCTCCGGGGGTACGACCGGCGGCGGCACGACCGGTGGCGGTGGCGGGCAGACCGACTTCCCCGGCAAGGAGGTCCGGGTCCCGTACGACTGCGTGACGCCCATCGGCAACCGGAGCGTGGTCTCGCCGGTGCAGATCGACGCCACGAAGGACGGCGGGAGTTTCGACCTCACCGTGCGGTTCAAGAAGTCGGTGATGGACAGCCCCGCCGACATCCCCGCGGACTCGGTGAAGCCCGCCATGGAGATCGTCCTCGGTGGCGCCGACAAGGGCTCGGTCCGGGTCGAGGGACCGACGAACGCCGAGCCGATCAAGGCGGGCGACCCCATGGAGATCCCCGACCTCACCGGCACCTACAAGCCGGGCGCGAGCGGCGAGTCCACGCTGGCCCCCGGCGTGCTGATGATCAAGGCACTGGGGACGACCACCACGTGCACCCCCGCCGAGTCGCTGGTCTCGCTCACCCTCGACACCGAGGAGCAGCCGGGCGGCGCGGGGGGCGGCTCCTCGTCCCCCGGTTCCGTCGGCGGCGGCTCCGCGTCCGGCTCGGGCACGGCCTCCGGGTCCGCCACCGGCGGCGGACTCGCGGACACGGGCGCGGGCGGCGGTCAGGGCACACTCAAGGCGCTGGCCCTCGTCGCCGGCACGGCGGCGCTGCTCGGCGGTGCGGTCTTCACCTTCATGCCGCGCCGGTATCTGCGCTGAGCCCCGCGTCCACGGCGGGTCCGTACCGAGAAGCCCGCAGGGCCGCCGCACCCCGAGGTGCGGCGGCCCTGCACGCAATGCCGGGCGGCGGGCTCAGCGCACGTCGCCCATGAGCCGCTTGACCTTGTTGCGGTACATGTACAGCGGCCGAGGCGGAACGCACCGGACGCGGTATCGCCCTGGAGGACCTGACGGGCATCTGCGAATGGGTACGGCTTCGCAAGCCCCAACGGGCCACCCACTCCAGCCGGTCCTTCGCACAGCTGGGGCAGTTCATCGCGTACAAGGCCAACAAGGCCGGGGTGCCGGTGGTGTACGTCGATCCGGCGTACCCCTCCCGTACCTGCGCCGAGTGCGGCCACATCGACAGAGCGAACCGGGTCTCCCAGGCGTGGTTCGCGTGCCGGTCCTGCGGATTCGTTGATCACGCAGACCGCAACGGCTCCCGCAACATCCGCGCTCGCGCAGAAGAGTTGTGGCGACGCGGGGCGCGGTCGCCCCAGACCCACCCCTGACACCCGGGGGCGGGACAGGACGCAAGCGCAGCGCCACAGCCAGTGGCGCCCGCTGTGCAAGCCCGGGACTTCAGTCCCGGGTACGTTGACGGACTGGTACCAGGAGACGGGGAACTCCCAGCCGAGGACGCTGACGCGCCCGGTCGGAGGGGCGGCCGCCACCACCTCGCGCACAAAAGAGACCCTCAACGCATATATGCCGCCCAAGGTCCCTACGCGTCGCTACAGGCGTTCCATCACCATACGGCAGAGTAGGCAAGGGAATAGAGGGGATTGAGAGACGGATCACAGGTAAGAATGCGATAGCTCTCATGCATTCGAAGGTGCGTCCGGGAATTGCCTCCCCGCAGTGCGGGGTACCCATTCCGGGAGGCGGAACCGCCGCGGAAATCCGCACGGACCGTCCCCGATCTCCACGGACCCTCGACGGCCGCGGCTGGATCTCCACGGAACAGGGGCGGAATGCCCGACCTATTCGATCATGGCCGTCAGGGGTAAGAATTCCGCCGGACAATGGTGTGAATCAGGCTTGCCGATCACCCTCCACCTGCGGTTCTCGGCGGACTACCATCAGCGCATGACCCGTGTACTGCTCGCCGAGGACGACGCGTCCATCTCGGAGCCGCTGGCCCGCGCACTGCGCCGGGAGGGGTACGAGGTGGAGGTCCGCGAGGACGGCCCCACCGCGCTGGACGCCGGAATGCAGGGTGGCGTCGACCTGGTCGTCCTCGACCTGGGGCTGCCCGGCATGGACGGTCTGGAGGTCGCCCGCCGGCTGCGCGCCGAGGGCCACACCGTGCCGATCCTGATCCTGACCGCGCGCGCCGACGAGGTGGACACCGTCGTCGGCCTCGACGCGGGCGCCGACGACTACGTCACCAAGCCGTTCCGGCTCGCCGAGCTGCTCGCCCGCGTACGGGCGCTGCTGCGGCGCGGCGCGGCCGAGCCGCAGCAGCCGCCCGCCACGCACGGCGTCCGGATCGACGTCGAGTCCCACCGGGCGTGGATGGGCGACGAGGAGCTCCAGCTCACCGCGAAGGAGTTCGACCTGCTGCGGGTGCTGGTGCGGGACGCGGGGCGGGTCGTCACGCGTGACCAGCTGATGCGCGAGGTGTGGGACACCACGTGGTGGTCCTCCACCAAGACCCTCGACATGCACATCTCCTGGCTGCGCAAGAAGCTGGGCGACGACGCGGCGAACCCCCGGTACATCGCGACCGTGCGGGGCGTCGGCTTCCGGTTCGAGAAGAACTGAGAGCCTGTGAACAAACCCCCGTCCGGATCAGCCCGGGGTGCCAGGCGCCTCGGGCCCGGGCGCGGGTTTGTTCACAGGCTCTGAGGGGACCCGGGCGGGCGCCTGACGGCCCCGGGGTCCGGGCGCCGCCCAGACCCCGTACCGGGTGCCGCCCGGACCCCGTACCGGGTGCCGCACAATCGAAGGTCCCAGAACACCCCGCCCCGCCCGGAGGGCAGCCGTGCGTCGCCGTCTCATCCAGTCCACCCTCGCCGTGGTCCTCGTGGTCATCGCGGTCTTCGGCGTCTCCCTCGTCATCGTCGAGACGCGGACGATCAGCAACAGCGCCCAGGAACGCGTGGAGTCCGAGGCGGTCCAGCTGACCAGCATCGTGGACAGCCGGATCATCGGGGACGAGCGGATCACCGCCGAGGTCCTGGAGGACCAGGTCGGCGACGACCGCTACGCCCGCATCCAGATCCCCGGCCAGCGCACGATCGAGATCGGCGCGAAGCCCGTCGGCGACGTCATCCGCCACGAGGCCAAGGGCGAGAAGGACGAGGTCGTCACCGTCGAGGAGTCCCGCTCGGCGGTCAGCCGCGAGGTCGGCCGCACCCTGCTGATCATCGCGGCGGTCGCCCTGCTCGCCGTCGTCGCCGCGGTCCTCCTCGCCGTACGCCAGGCCAACCGCCTCGCCTCCCCGCTCACCGACCTCGCCGAGACCGCCGAACGCCTCGGCTCCGGCGACCCCCGCCCCCGGCACAAGCGGTACGGCGTCCCCGAGCTGGACCGGGTCGCGGACGTCCTGGACGCCTCCGCCGAGCGCATCGGCCGCATGCTGACCGCCGAGCGGCGCCTCGCCGCGGACGCGTCCCACCAGCTGCGCACGCCGCTGACCGCGCTGTCGATGCGGCTGGAGGAGATCACGCTCACCGACGACCCGGCCACGGTGAAGGAGGAGGCGCACATCGCGCTCGCCCAGGTCGAGCGGCTGACGGATGTCGTGGAGCGGCTCCTGACGAACTCCCGCGACCCGCGCAACGGCTCCGCGGTCGCGTTCGAGCTGGACGAGGTCATCAAGCAGCAGCTGGAGGAGTGGCGCCCCGCCTACCGCAGCGCCGGCCGCGCCATCGTCAGCTCCGGCAAACGGCACCTCCAGGCCGTGGGCACGCCGGGGGCGGTCGCGCAGGTGCTGGCCGCGCTGATCGAGAACTCGCTGATGCACGGCGGCGGCACGGTGGCGCTACGCACCCGTGTCACCGGCAACCAGGCGGTCATCGAGGTCACCGACGAGGGGCCCGGCGTCCCCGCCGACCTCGGGGCGCGGATCTTCGAGCGGGCGATCAGCGGGCGGAACTCCACGGGGATCGGGCTGGCCGTCGCACGCGACCTCGCGGAGGCGGACGGCGGACGTCTGGAGATGCTCCAGGCACAGCCCCCGGTGTTCGGCATGTTCCTGTCCCGGACGCCGGTGAGGACCCCGTCCAGCGACGACCGGCCCGTTCGGTAGCAGCGGCGAGGGGGCGGCAGCGGGCGACCGCGGGCGGGAGCGCCTAGCGCCGGCCGTCCGGGCGCTTGACCGGGCCGCCGCCGGTCAGCGCGGGCGGAGGGGCGGCTCCCGCCTCCAGGAACGATTCCGCGCTCGCCACCGCCTCGCGGGCGGGCAGGGTGCGGAACACCCATGTGCGGTACGACCAGAAGCGGAAGAGGGTCGCGACGCCGATGCCGAGGAACTTGAAGATGTTGCTCTGCAGCGGGCTGTCCCAGCCGAAACCGTAGGTCGCGGTGTAGAGGACGCCGTTCTCGACGACCAGGCCCACCGCGCTGAACAGCAGGAAGAGGCTGAGCTCCTTCGTCCGGCCGCTCTTGTCGCGGTCCCGGTAGGTGAAGTAGCGGAACCCCACGTAGTTGAAGGCGATGGCGACGACCGTGGCGATCACACTGGCCCGGACGACCTGGAGGTCGGTGATGTGCCGGACGAGGTTGAACACGGCGAGGTTCACCAGCAGCCCGGCACCGCCCACCGCACCGAACTTGGCGACCTCGCGGACGAGGAGGTCGATCCGTCGGCGCAGGGCGCCGCGGGGCTTCGGGTGAGGCCCCGAGGTGGTGCTTCCCATCGTCTGCCGGCCCCCGTCGCTCGGTGGTCTGTCGTACCTCGGTCGGTACCAGGTCGGGCCTGTCGGTCCGAAAACAGTTGATCTTCGATCGAAATCCGCTGGTTCCGCCATGCTAACCAGCGCCCCTGGGCAGCGCCTGTGCAGCACCTCACACCCGCTGCCCGGGCGCCGGAAGGGGGCGGGAACCGGACACCGGGAAGTGGCCGATTCCATGGCCGATACTCTGGGGGTGTGACGTTCCCGGTAGTCGGCATGGTCGGCGGCGGTCAGCTCGCTCGTATGACGCACGAGGCTGGCATCCCGCTCGGCATCAGGTTCAAGCTCCTCAGTGACACCCCTCAGGACTCCGCGGCCCAGGTCGTCGGTGATGTCGTCATAGGCGACTACCGCGATCTGGAGACGCTGCGTGCGTTCGCGCAGGGCTGCGACGTGATCACCTTCGATCACGAACACGTACCCACCGAGCACCTCCGGGCGCTGGAGGCGGACGGCATCCCCGTACGCCCGGGCCCGGACGCCCTCGTGCACGCCCAGGACAAGGGCGTGATGCGGGCGAGGCTCGACGCGATCGGCGTGCCCTGCCCGAGGCACCGCATCGTCGCCGACCCGGCGGACGTGGCGGCGTTCGCGGCGGAGGGCGAGGGATTTCCGGTCATCCTCAAGACCGTCCGCGGCGGCTACGACGGCAAGGGCGTGTGGGTGGTCCGCTCCGCCGAGGACGCCGCCGAGCCGTTCCGCGCCGGGGTCCCGGTCCTCGCCGAGGAGAAGGTCGACTTCGTCCGGGAGCTCGCCGCCAACGTCGTACGGTCGCCGCACGGCCAGGCCGTCGCCTACCCCGTCGTCGAGTCCCGGCAGGTGGACGGGGTGTGCGACACCGTGATCGCCCCGGCGCCCGACCTCGACCCGGCCCTCGCCCTCCAGGCGGAGGAGATGGCCCTGCGCATCGCCAAGGAACTGGACGTCGTCGGCCACCTCGCCGTCGAGCTGTTCCAGACCCGCGACGGCCGCATCCTGGTGAACGAGCTGGCCATGCGCCCCCACAACTCCGGCCACTGGAGCCAGGACGGCGCCGTCACCTCGCAGTTCGCCAACCACGTCCGGGCCGTCCTCGACCTCCCGCTCGGCGACCCGCGCCCCCGCGCCGAGTGGACCGTCATGGTCAACGTCCTCGGCGGCGACTACCCGGACATGTACTCGGCGTATCTGCACTGCATGGCCCGCGACCCCCAGCTCAAGATCCACATGTACGGCAAGGACGTGAAGCCCGGCCGCAAGGTCGGTCATGTGAACACCTACGGCGACGACCTCGACGACGTGCTGGAGCGCGCCCGTCACGCCGCCGGATACCTGAGAGGCACGATCACCGAATGAGCCCGGTCGTAGGCATTGTCATGGGGTCGGACTCCGACTGGCCCGTCATGGAGGCCGCCGCGCAGGCCCTCGACGAGTTCGAGATCGACTACGAGGTCGACGTCGTCTCCGCGCACCGCATGCCGCGCGAGATGGTCGCCTACGGCGAGGAGGCCGCGGACCGGGGCCTCAAGGTGATCATCGCCGGGGCGGGCGGCGCCGCCCATCTGCCCGGCATGCTCGCCTCCGTGACCCCGCTGCCGGTCATCGGCGTGCCCGTACCGCTGAAGTACCTCGACGGCATGGACTCGCTGCTGTCGATCGTGCAGATGCCGGCCGGGGTGCCCGTCGCGACCGTGTCCGTGGCCGGCGCGCGCAACGCCGGACTGCTCGCCGCCCGCATCCTCGCCACCCAGGACGAGGAACTCCTCGGCCGGATGCGGGAGTTCCAGCAGGAGCTGAACGACCAGGCCACCGAGAAGGGCAAGCGTCTGCGCACCAAGGTCGAGGGGTCCGCGGGCGGCTTCGGCTTCGGCAAGTGACGCAGGACTGACCGCGAGAGCCGCGACGACCCGGGCGACCGGGAGGACGGGGGAGTACGGCAAGTGACGGGGACGACGGGGGACGAGGAAGTGACCGGGATGACGGGGACGGGTTCGCTGGAGGAGGCCCGGGAGCTGCTGCGCGAGTTCCCGGTCGCCGACGGGCACAACGACCTGCCGTGGGCGCTGCGTCAACAGGTCCGCTACGACCTGGGCGCCCGCGACATCGCCACCGACCAGAGCGCCCATCTGCACACCGACCTCGCCCGGCTGCACGCCGGCGGCGTCGGCGCCCAGTTCTGGTCGGTGTATGTGCCCTCGGACTCCGCGTTCCTGCCGGGCGCCGTCCCCGCCACCCTCGAACAGATCGACTGCGTACGGCAGTTGATCGACCGTTATCCGTCGCGGCTGCGGTCCGCGCTGACCGCCGCCGACATGGAGGCGGCCCGCGCCGAGGGCCGCATCGCCTCCTTGATGGGCGCCGAGGGCGGTCACTCCATCGACAACTCCCTCGCGACGCTACGCGCGTTGTACGCGCTCGGCGTCCGCTACATGACGCTCACCCACAACGACAACATCGCCTGGGCGGACTCCGCGACCGACGAACCGGCGGTCGGCGGCCTGTCCGCCTTCGGCCGCGCCGTCGTCCGGGAGATGAACCGCGAGGGCATGCTCGTCGACCTCTCCCATGTGGCCGCGACCACCATGCGCGACGCGCTGGACGCCTCGGCCGCACCGGTGATCTTCTCCCACTCCTCGTCGCGGGCCGTCTGCGACCACCCCCGCAACATCCCGGACGACGTCCTCGAACGCCTCCCCGCCAACGGGGGAGTGGCGATGGTGACCTTCGTACCGAAGTTCGTCCTCCAGGCCGCCGTCGACTGGACCGCCGCCGCCGACGAGAACATGCGCGCCCACGGCCTCCACCACCTCGACACCACCCCCGAGGCCATGCGCGTCCACCGCGAGTTCGAGGAGCGCAACCCGCGCCCCGTCGCCACGGTCGCCACGGTCGCGGACCACCTCGACCACATGCGCGAGGTCGCCGGCGTCGACCACCTCGGCATCGGCGGCGACTACGACGGCACCGCCTTCACCCCGGACGGCCTGAACGACGTCTCCGGCTACCCGAACCTGATCGCCGAGCTCCTCGACCGCGGCTGGTCCCGGACCGACCTCGCCAAGCTCACCTGGCGGAACGCGGTCCGTGTGCTGGGCGCCGCCGAGGACGTCGCTCGCGACCTGAAGTCCCGTACGGGCCCGTCGAACGCGACCCTGGAGCAGCTGGACGGGTGACACCCGGCCGGCGGTACGGCCCCCGTCCGGCGGGGACGGTGCGGCCGTACCCCCGAACGCCGCACCCACCAGGAATCCGGGCGGCCCCCGTGGCACGGTGACGGTGACTGCGTTCACCGACCGGGTACGGAGGTCCGCCATGGCAGACCTGCAGGACGAACTGCAAGCGACAGCGGAGGCGGGGCGGCTCGACGCCCCCGCGAAGCGGAAGCCGAAGCCGAGCCATCGGTTCGGGGCGGCCGAGCCCGTAGCCCCGCCGGACGGCACGGCCGAGCGCGGCACCGCCGACGCCGCCAGGGCCCCCGAGGCCGCCGGGCGGCTCGCGGACCCGGAGGGCGCCGAGCAGTCGGACGGGCTGGAGGAGGCGCACGCCTTCCTCGCCGACCACCCCGTCGCCGACGGCTACAGCGGGCTGCCGTGGGTGCTGCGCCACCTGCCCTGGTACGACCTGGAACTCGGCGAGAGCGGCGTGGACACGGACGTGCCCCGGATGCGCGAGGGGCACATCGGCGCCCTGTTCTGGTCGCTGCACCTGTCCGAGCCGCTGACCGGCGACCGGGCCGTCGGCGCCACCCTGGAGCAACTGGACCTGGTCCACAAGGCCGTCCACGCCCACCCCGCGGGCCTGCGGCTGGTCCGCACCGCGAGCGAGGTCACCGACGCCCACAACTGCGGCCGCGTCGCCATCCTGCTCGGCCCCGCCGGCGCCCCCGCCCTCGGCGACTCCCTCGCCATCCTGCGCGCCCTGCACGCGCTCGGCCTGAAGGCCCTCACCCTCGCCGGTGTCTCCTGGGCGAGCGAGGCCGGCCTCAGCCGGTTCGGCGAGGAGGTGGTCCGCGAGATGAACCGCGTGGGCGTCCTCGCCGACCTCTCCGGCGCCGGTGAGCAGACGATCCGCCGGACCCTCGCGGTCTCCCGCGCCCCGGTCCTGTGCACCCGCTCGGCGGCCCACGCCCTTCGCCCCCACCCCGCGAACCTCACCGACGACCTGCTGGCCGCGCTCGGCGAGGCCCACGGCCTGTGCATGGTGCCGCTCACCGCCGAGCAGACCGGCCCCTCCGTGCGCGACGTCGCCGACCACCTCGACCACGTCCGCTCCATCGCCGGCCCCAAGAGCGTCGGCCTCTCCGGCACCTACGACTCCGGTGCCGCCCACCCCGAGGACCTCACCGACGCCTCCTGCTACCCCCACCTCGTCGCCGAGCTCCTCCACCGTGGCTGGTCCCACGACGACCTCGCCCTGCTCACCTGGGGCAACGTCCAACGCGTCCTGCGCAGCGCCGACTTCACGGCGCGGGCGGCCCGGGACCGCCGCGAGGCGTCGACGGCGCGGATCGCCGACCTGGACGGCTGACACCGGAGGTGAGGGCCCGACCGGGCGGCAGCCCCGAGCCCTCACCGGCCGACCACGCAGCCGGGCAGTCCGGCCCGACCCGCCCGGTCCAGTTCACCGTCGCGGCGCACCGGCCCGACTTCACGGCCGCATCAGGACCCCGCCTCAGGCCCGGCACAGGCAGAAGGGATGCCCCGCCGGGTCGGCGTACACCCGGAAGCCCCGCTCACGGTCCGCCGTGTCCAGCGGCTTCGCCCCGAGCGCCAGCACCTCCTTCTCCGCCGCGTCCATGTCCTCCACGTTCACATCGAGATGGAACTGCTGCGAACGCGACGGCGACGGCCACTCGGGCGGCACGAAGTCCGGCGCCTGCTGGAACGCCAGCCGGACACCCGTGTCCGGCACCCTCAGATCCACCCAGTCGCCCTCGCCCGAGACCTCCCCGCCGACCAGCTCGGCGTAGAACCCGGCGAGCGCGGCCGGGTCGGGACAGTCCACGACGACGACATCCAGCTTGGCGATGGCCATGACGGCTCTCCTTCGCTCTGCGATGCGGTTACCTGTAGATGCGGGTAACCAGTAACGGTTACTGCATGCTTCCTCATTGGCGGTAACGTCGCAAGCATGAGGTCGCACCATGAGTGAGAGAGTGCCCGCGCCCGGCGGCCTGGCCCTCGTCGAGAGCCTGGTGAACACGCTGGACCTGGAGTCGGGCGCCGACGCCCTCGACACCCCGGAGGGCCGGGCCCGCCTCGCCCTGACGGCGACCGAGGACCTCGCGGACGTACGGGAACTGCGCGAGTCGCTGCGCGCCGTCTGCCTCGCGCACGCCGGGCACCCGCCGCACCGCGCGGTGACCCCGCTCGGCGACCTGCTGGCGGCGGCGCCGCTCGTCGTCGCCGTCCGCGCCGACGACGGCTCGGCGAGCCTGCGCCCCGCCGCCGACCCCTCGCCCCTCCTCGCCCGTGTGGCCGCGGCCGTCGCCGAGGCCCTCACGGCGGGCACCTGGCAGCGCCTCAAGGCGTGCGAGGCCGCCGACTGCCACTGGGCGTACTACGACCGCAGCCCCGCCGGGCGCGGCCGCTGGTGCTCGATGCAGGTGTGCGGAGCCCGCGCGAAGATGCGCCGCTACCGGGCCAAGTGAGTCGGATGAGCCGTACATCACCCCATGAGTCACCGGCGAAGTAAGCGCTTCGCACCCACGGGGGACCGGGACGGTGGACAATGAGCACAGACGCCGTTCCGGCCGACTGAGCCTCGGCCGGAACGGCGTCGCCCGCTACCGGCCCGGTCGAACTCCGGGCCCCTCGCGGCCCGGACAGGGCCGCGGTCCCTCGGGTCAGGCCGTCGGCCGGCCCATCGCGCGGTACGTCCAGCCGGCCCGGCGCCACAGCTCCGGGTCCAGGGCGTTGCGGCCGTCCAGCACCAGCCGCCGGGACGCGGCCTCGCCCAGCGCCTGCGGGTCCAGCTCCCGGAACTCGCGCCACTCCGTCAGGTGCAGCACGATGTCGGCGCCCCGTACGGCCTCCAGCGCCGAGTCGGCGTACCCGAGCGTCGGGAACAGCCGGCGCGCGTTGTCCATGCCCTTCGGGTCGTAGACCGTGACCTGTCCGCCCTGGAGGTGGATCTGCCCGGCCACGTTGAGCGCGGGGGAGTCCCGTACGTCGTCGGAGTCCGGCTTGAAGGTCGCGCCCAGCACGGCGACCCGCCTGCCCAGGAAGGGGCCGCCGCCGAGCGCCTGCCGGGCCAGCTCGACCATCTGGCCGCGCTGCCGCATGTTGATGGAGTCGATCTCCCGCAGGAACGTCAGCGCCTGGTCGGCGCCCAGCTCACCGGCGCGGGCCATGAACGCCCGGATGTCCTTCGGCAGGCACCCGCCGCCGAAGCCGATGCCGGCCCGCAGGAACTTCCGCCCGATGCGGTCGTCGTGACCGATGGCCTCCGCCAGCTTCGCGACATCGCCCCCGGCGGCCTCGCACACCTCGGCCATGGCGTTGATGAAGGAGATCTTGGTGGCGAGGAAGGAGTTCGCGGAGGTCTTCACCAGCTCGGCCGTGGGGAAGTCGGTGACGACGAACGGGGAGCCCTCCTCGACCGGCGTCGCGTACACCTCCCGCAGCAGCTTCTCGGCCTTCTCGCTGCGGACGCCCACCACGATCCGGTCCGGGTGCAGCGTGTCGTTCACGGCGAAGCCCTCGCGCAGGAACTCCGGGTTCCAGGCCAGCTCGGCGTCGGCTCCCGCCGGGGCGTGCTCGGCGAGATACGCGGCCAGCCGGTCGGCGGAGCCCACCGGCACGGTCGACTTGCCCACGACCAGGGCCGCACCCGTCAGATGCGGGGCGAGCGAGGCGAAGGCCGCGTCGACGTACGACATGTCGCAGGCGTACTCGCCGTGCCGCTGCGGGGTGTTCACACACACGAAGTGGATGTCACCGAAGGCCGCGACCTCGGCGTAGTCCGTCGTGAAGCGCAGCCGCCCGGTGGAGCCCTCGATCCCGGCGACATGCCTGCGCAGCAGCTCCTCCAGGCCCGGCTCGTACATCGGGACCTCGCCCCGGCGCAGCATGTCGATCTTCTCTTCGACGACGTCGAGCCCGAGCACCTCGAATCCCAGCTCGGCCATGGCCGCGGCGTGGGTGGCGCCGAGATAGCCGGTGCCGATCACGGTGATCTTGAGGGCCATGGATGCTCCTGGGACGTACGGCCGTGGGTGCGCCGCGACGTGCGCGGCGGGTGCCCCGAGCATAGTCGGGGCGTGTCCGGGCCCTTTACCGGGCAGATTCCCCCTGGTGCCGCGACCGGTCCCGGACCTGTCGCCAAGCTCACGTATCTCTCGCGTGGGCAGGCCCTTTAAAATTTGAGTTACTTAACGGTAGTTAGCATCGGGAGCGTGAGAGACCTTGGCCGGATCGGCTGATTTCGACCTGTACCGCCCGTCCGAGGAGCACGACATGCTCCGCGACGTGATCCGTTCCCTCGCCGAGGCGAAGATCGCGCCCCACGCCGCCGCGGTCGACGAGGAGGCCCGCTTCCCCCGCGAGGCGCTCGAGGCGCTCGTCGCGAACGACCTGCACGCCGTGCACGTCCCGGAGGAGTACGGCGGCGCCGGCGCCGACGCGCTCGCCACGGTCATCGTGATCGAGGAGGTGGCCCGCGTCTGCGTCTCCTCCTCCCTCATCCCGGCCGTCAACAAGCTGGGCTCGCTCCCGGTGATCCTCTCCGGCTCCGAGGAGCTGAAGAAGAAGTACATGGGCCCGCTCGCCAAGGGCGAGGGCATGTTCTCGTACTGCCTCTCCGAGCCCGACGCGGGCTCCGACGCGGCCGGTATGAAGACCAAGGCGGTCCGCGACGGCGACCACTGGATCCTCAACGGCGTGAAGCGCTGGATCACCAACGCCGGCGAGTCCGAGTACTACACGGTGATGGCCGTCACCGACCCGTCCAAGCGCTCCAAGGGCATCTCCGCGTTCGTCGTCGAGAAGTCCGACGAGGGTGTCTCCTTCGGCGCTCCGGAGAAGAAGCTCGGCATCAAGGGCTCCCCGACCCGCGAGGTCTACCTCGACAACGTCCGCATCCCCGCCGACCGCATGATCGGCGAGGAGGGCACCGGCTTCGCCACGGCGATGAAGACCCTGGACCACACCCGCATCACCATCGCGGCCCAGGCCCTCGGTGTCGCCCAGGGCGCACTCGACTACGCCAAGGGCTACGTCCAGGAGCGCAAGCAGTTCGGCAAGCCCATCGCGGACTTCCAGGGCATCCAGTTCATGCTCGCCGACATGGCCATGAAGATCGCCGCCGCCCGCGCCCTGACCTACCAGGCCGCCGCCGCCTCCGAGCGCGGCGACAGCGACCTCACCTTCCAGGGCGCCGCCGCCAAGTGCTTCGCCTCCGACGTCGCCATGGAGGTCACCACCGACGCCGTCCAGCTCCTCGGCGGCTACGGCTACACCCGCGACTACCCGGTGGAACGCATGATGCGCGATGCCAAGATCACGCAGATATACGAAGGCACGAACCAGGTTCAGCGGATCGTCATGGCCCGCAACCTGCCGTAACTCCTTCGGCGCAACCCATGAACGGCCCCCGGTCCCCTGCCGGGGGCCGTTGACTTGTGGGGTGAATGGTGCGGAATGTTTGCGTCCGCCCAATGGCGGGTGGCGGCAGGGGGGCGTAGGACGGAAGTGCACGGGGTCCGCCCCGGACCCCCGCTCCCACCCCTGGAGGAGCCATGCAGGAGACCGGAAGCATGACCGCGATGAGCAAGGAGATGCAGGACTGCGTCAACGCGTGCATGACGTGCCACACGGTGTGCGAGGAGACCATGAGCTCCTGCATGCAGGCCGGCGGTCAGGCCCAGATGCAGATCATGCGCGCCCTGATGGACTGCGCCGAGATGACCCGTATGTGCGCGGACATGATGATGCGCCGCTCCCCGATGAGCGCCGAGATGTGCGCGATGTGCGCCCGCGCCTGTGACATGTGCGCCGAGGCGTGTATGTCCATGCCCGACGATCCGCAGATGATGCGCTGTGCCGAGGCGTGTCGCCGCTGCTCCGAGACGTGCCGGGCGATGTCGGGCGCGACGGCCTGAGACGAGGCCGGTCCGACCCGCGCGACCGTACCCGCACGACCGAGGGGCACCCCGTACGGGATGCCCCTCGGTCAGGTCGTCCGCCGGGTCAGTTGCCCGACACGGTCACCGTCTCGTCGTTCTTCAGCTCCTCCACCAGCTTCTTCACCTTCGCGGTGTCCCACTGGAGGTTGCCGTTGCCGGCGTTGCCCGAGATCGGCATGTTCATCGACTTGCCGTCGCCGCCCGTGACGCCCTTCATCGCCCAGAACATGTCGGCCAGGTCGAACAGGCTCATGTCCTTGTCGACGATCAGCGTGTCGAGGCCGGCGCTCATCGTCGGGTACAGCTTGAAGGGGTTCAGGACCGTGCTCGGCGTCGCCGTCTGGCTGGCGAGGGCCGCGAGGAACTTCTGCTGGTTCTTCGTGCGGTCGAGGTCGCTGCGCGCGAGGGCGTAGCGGGTGCGGACGAAGGCCAGGGACTGCTCGCCGTTCAGCGTCTGCTTGCCCGCCTCGAAGTTGGCGCCCGACTTGGTGTCCTTCAGGCCGCCCTTGGGGATGTCGATCTCCACACCGCCGACCGCGTCGACGATGTTCGCGAAGCCGGCGAAGCCGATCTCCACGTAGTGGTCGATGCGCAGCCCCGTGTTGGCCTCGACGGTCCGGACCAGCAGCTCCGGCCCGTCCTCGGCGTACGCGGCGTTCAGCTTCACCTGGCGGCCGGTGCCCTTGTACGTCTTGCCCGACTCGGAGCCCACGAAGCTGGGGATCTCCACGTTCGAGTCGCGGGGCAGCGAGATCAGCGTCGGACCGTTGGACCCGGTGTGCAGGATCATCATCGAGTCGGTGCGCTTGCCGTCGGCGGACCCGGTGTGCAGCTCCTTCTTCTGCGCGTCGGACAGGCCCTCGCGGCTGTCGGAGCCGACGATCAGGTAGTTGGTGCCCTCGCCCTCCTCCGGCCGCTCGATGACCTTCGACAGGTCGACCTCGCGGTTCAGCTTGGAGTCGGCCCAGAAGTAGGTGCCGATCGTCGTGCCCAGCAGTACGACGGTGACAGTGATCGCCGTCCACTTGATCCGGCGCCGCCAGTTCGGCGCGGGACGCTCACCCCGGCCGTCGTAGCCGCCGGGGCCGCCCGGACCGCCGCCGTACACCTGGCCGGTGTTGTAGCCGCTGTCGTACTGCTCGGGGCCGCCGCCGTGGTTGTCGTACGTGTCGCCGTACGCCGGCTGCTGCGGCACACCGCCCTGAGGGGGCGCCGACGGGCCGCGGCGGACCTGGCGCATCACGCGCGCCCCGTCGGGGTGTGCGCCGGCGCTTCCCTGTCCGTACCCGCCGCCGCGGTTGCTGTCGGACCATCCCTCGGGCCAATCGTTCATGCGCCCCAGTGTGCAGGGCTCCCCTGTGGGCCGTACAAGGGTCGGCGGAATTTCGCAGCGCGGCTGTTGCCAAGCTGATGCAAAGCGGACCTTACGAGGTCACGCATAAGGTGGACGCCATGACAGAGCAGGCCCCCGCAGCGGAATCCGATATACCCGGCAAGCCGACCTCGGCGTCCCGGACCACCCTGAGCCACATCATGAGCCACAACGACACCAACCTGCTGGGGACGGTGCACGGCGGTGTGATCATGAAGCTCGTCGACGACGCGGCGGGCGCGGTGGCCGGGCGCCATTCCGGTGGGCCCGCCGTCACCGCCTCCATGGACGAGATGGCCTTCCTGGAGCCGGTCCGGGTGGGCGACCTGGTCCATGTGAAGGCCCAGGTGAACTGGACGGGGCGGACGTCCATGGAGATCGGCGTCCGGGTGCTCGCGGAGCGGTGGAACGAGTCGACACCGCCGCAGCAGGTGGGGTCGGCGTATCTGGTGTTCGCGGCGGTCGACGCCGACGGCAAGCCGCGCCGGGTGCCGCCGGTGCTGCCGGAGACCGAACGGGACCGGCGGCGCTACCAGGAGGCGCAGATCCGCCGGACGCACCGGCTGGCCCGCCGCAAGGCGATCCTGGAGCTGCGGGAGAAGAGGATCGCGGACGGCCTGGGCGACTGAGCCGCCCCCGGGTGTCGATCACCGCCCGCGCCTTTCAGGGGCAGGTCACCTCGTCGCCCGTGACCACGCCGAACTCGCCCCGGTCGGGGTCCTCGGCCCGTACCTTGCGGACCTCCTTGAAGTCCGCCCCGGCGATCACCCGCAGGACGGGCCCCTGCCCCGGGGCCTCCCGCAGCTCCGCGCCCGGCAGGGCGGTCGCCAGGGAGCGGGCCGAGCGGTCCCAGCGCGGGTCGTGCACCACGACCGTCCGGCGGACGTCGGTGCGCCCGGCGTTCACCGGAGTGCGGGTGGTGCGGAAGCCGGTGGCGGCCAGCTGGCGGTCGACCTGGCCACCGAGGCCGGCGACGGTCGTGCCGTTCTCGACCTGGACGCGGATCTGCTGCGGGGCCACCTCCACCAGGGCGCGCTTGCCGCGGGTCCGGTAGGGGGCGAGGGGTCGGTCGTCACGGAGGGCCTTGAAGAGGCGGCGCGACTTCGCGGCGTCCCACTGGAGGGTCGAGCCGAGTCCTTCGACGACGTGGCCCATGCGGCCGATGGGGACGGTGGTGAACTCGGACGACGCGGGGGTGAGGTTGCGCATGGCGCGGCCGAGGTCGATCAGCTCCCCGGTGCCGAACTCCTTGTCGGCGCGGACCGAACCGAGCACGGCCCGGGTGACGTCACGGAACTTGATCGGGTTGAGGAGCACACCGGAGGACGTCGCCTGGGCCATGAGGGCGGCCATGAAGCGTTGCTGGCGCTTCATACGGCCGAGGTCGGAGGAGCCGTCGGCGTGGCGGGAGCGGACGTACTGCAGGGCCTGTCCTCCGTCGAGGTCGTGGGTGCCCGCGGCCAGGTCTAGGCCGGTGTAGGAGTCCTTCAGCGGTTGGGCGGTGCAGATCCTGACGCCGCCGAGGACGTCCACGGTCCGCATGAAGCTGGTGAAGTCGACCTCGACGTAGTGGTCGATCTTCACCTTGGTCATGTGCTCGACCGTGCGGACGGTGAGCGGGGGTCCGCCCTCCGCGTACGCGGCGTTCAGCTTGATCGGGTGGGCGGGACGCTTCTTCCCGGTGGCGCGGTCGGTGTGCGCGGGCACCTCGGCGTAGGAGTCGCGCGGCAGGCTCACGACGCTGGCCCGCCCCCGGTCCGCCGAGATGTGGACGATCATCATGGTGTCCGTGCAGTGGCAGGGGGCGCCGCCGAGCCGGTAGGCGCGCCGCTCCTCCTCGCTGATGCGGTCCCGGCCGTCGGTGCCGACCAGCAGGACGTTCATGCCGTGGCCCGCCTCGGGCCGGTTCTTCATGTCCTTGAAGGGGTCGACGCGGGCGATCTTGTCGTCGAGGCCGGTGACCACCGCGTGCCCGATCCCCGCGGCGGCCAGCACCACCACCGACAGCGTGGTCGCCACCCGCAGGGCCCAGCCCCGCTTCCTCGGGCGTACCGGGGGCCTGGGCTGCTGCGGCCGTGCGGGGCGGCGGGGCGGTGCGGGCAT